>JBIKZY010000178.1:0-4416 GCA_044354475.1 Phycisphaerales bacterium | reverse complement strand
GTGTGTGAAGTGCTTTGCAAATTGCACCGCGGCTTCCATATCACCGCGCAGCAACTTGAGCGGACCAGCGGCGAACGGCACGGTGCCATCCGCATCGGTCGCCCTGATGAGTATCGATGGGTGTCACGCTATTTCGGTGTGTTCGGCATGGAGCCGCACAACTTCTATGGCATGACGGCGCTGGGGCCAAAGAGCCAGCCGATCATCGCCACAGCGTTTCGCTCAGTGATGCGCCCTGAGCATCGGGTGTTCACATCGCTGTTGATGACCGACTGCTTCGACGACACCATGCGCGCGCGCCTTGATGCGCTTCTCGCGCAGCGCACGGTGTTCTCTGAGCGAGCCAAGGAATTGATTGAACGCTGCGAGCAACAGGGCGGGCTTTCTGCCGATGACGGAGAAGCACTCGTTCGCGAGGGTGTCGAGCGGATCTTCAAGTGGACCGGTGCTGCGCGGGACATTGGGCTGTACAAGGAACTGTGCGACGCTGGTTTCAAGATCGCTGCAGACATTGCGTGTTTCCAAGACCACCACCTGAATCACCTGACGCCCAACACGCTTCTCATGGATCTCTACACCGCTTCCATGAAGCATTGCCTTGGTGAGCTGGACGAGGCCGCATTCCGTACCCGTGCCACCACCGCGCTCACGCGGGTTGCCGCAGTTGCTGATCGTGATTGGCTATGCCTGCACTTCAGTCACTTGAGCCACGCGGAGATTGATTCCTATCAACCTGGAACCGTCACCGCCGCGGACATTGCCGCGCTTGTGAATGGGCTGGTGACTACTTTCCGTGGCGAAACTTTCCAGTTGCACAAGCTGAGTCACGCTGGCTTCAAGGATTACACCGAAGGTCCTTCTCAAGACACGCCGATCCTGCTCCGCCAAGATGCATACCGGGCGCTGACTGAGCCAGTGGTATTTACCGAAGAGGACGGCAGCACGGTGGCGGCAACGCACACTGCACGCTTTGGCGAGATTGAAGAGCGCTTCTACGCATGCACCGCAAAGGGTCGGGAAATGTACGACCAGTGCCTCGCGCAGGCGGATGCGGTGCGCGAGCGTGATCCAAAGTTGCCGCAGCGGGATTTCGCCGCGTACGAAGCGCTCTATGCAGCGCCATTTGCGAAGTTCCCGAAGACGCTTCCAGAACTGATCGCCGCTGACCTTGTGTTTGCGCGCTTTGCGCCCACTACAGCAGGAATCGCTGCCGCCAAGGTGGGCGCGGTGACAGCAACCGACATGACTGAACTGATTCGGCAGGGTTTCGTGCAATGCGAGGGATTGCGCTACGAGGACTTCCTTCCAGTCAGCGCTGCTGGCATCTTTGCTTCCAATCTCAATCAGTACGGCACGAAGAGCACCGCGGCGATCCAGCCCACCTATAAGCAAAGGCACCTTGAAGAAATCATCGGGCGTCCGATCATCGATGCAACCGCGGTGTACGCCGGCATCGACGCGGCATCTCGCGTGGATACCTACAAGAAGCTTGGATTGCTGGAGCGGCTACCGGCTGGGGAAAGTGCGCGCATGTTGGGCGCGGTAGCACTCGCGGAGCGCACTGTGGAATCGCTCCGCATACCTGCGGGAATCCATGAGCGGCGAGGCGAGCAGGCGGGCGCGTGATTCGGATCGCAATGCAGTGAGTTGCGCGCGGTCATGCGCAAGTTTCACTGCAATGTCTACGAACTCATCTGCTGTGCTTCCAAGCAGGTGTTCGCAACCGGTCGCTCGCAGCAGACTGGCGCCGACGCGGGCCGCGTGGCGGTCGCCCTCTACGCACACCACCGGAACGCCCATCCACAGTGCTTCGCAGGTGGTGGTGGTGCCGTTGTAGGGCATGGTGTCGAGTGCCACATGGACGCGCGCGTAGAGCCGGAGGTGTTCGTCGACGGTCTTCGTATAGGCGATCGAATCAATGCGCGACGGGTCGATGCCGCCGGCCTGCATCCGCGCCTGCAGGCGTCCAAGCGTCGTTGGGTCGGCAATCGATTTCGATTTGAGAAGTAGCCGTGAACATGGAACTGCAGCGAGCACACGCGCCCACACAACGATCGTTTCGTCGCGGATCTTGGAGGTGAGGTTGAACGACCCAAATGTCACGGGCTGCTCGGCGGGCGGCATTTCTGGAATCGGCGCGTTGGCGGGCGGCGTGTAGCAGAGGAAGCACGGATCAATCCGCGCAAGCCGCTCGGTGCAAAGTGCTTCCGCCCCTGCGGGATCCGTGACGGAATCGACAATTCGCCAGTCAATGCAGGGATGCCCGGTAGTGTTTGGATATCCAATGGCAGAGACGATCACCGGTGCTGGCTTGCGGTCGAGCGCTGTCAGTCGACCGCCGGATGTATGGCCACTGAGTTCCACAAGTACGTCGATTCGGTGCTCGCGAATAGCGGCGTCGAGTGCTGCATCATTCAGCGGACTTGCGTCGACCCATGCATTGCACATCGCGCGGAATCGCATGGTCATGGCATCGGTACCGCGATCAGCCGTAGTGGAGAAGGCAACCAAGGTCCACTCAGCCGGCATGTTTCGCATGAATGCTTCCGCGAAATAGCCCACGGAATGCGTCCGTAAATCACCAGAGAGCACGCCGATTCGGAGTGGTCGATCTGGATCCTCGTCAGTAATCACCGCCGCCGTGGGCGCCGCTACGCCGAGCGCATACTTGCGGTGCTCGGCGAAGATATCTGCGGCGGGTTGCGAAGTGGAGTTCAGCGCGTAAAGCATCGTCCCGCGTAGTGCTTGGTCATTGGGCCGCTCCTTTAGCACGCGCATCATGCTGACAATCGCTTCGTCGATGCGATCGGCGCTTGCAAGAGCCGCTGATCGATTCATTTCCATCTGTGGCCACTGTGGATTGAGCACCAGTCCACGATCAGCGATAGCAATGGCGCCTTCTGCGTCATTCAGCGCGATGCGCACGCCGGTGAGCCCTAACAGGGCTTGACGATGGTTTGGATCAATTGCCAGCGCTCGTTCAAAGTGCTTGGCTGCCTCCGTGTTTCGCTGCAATGAGTGCAACGCGTTGGCGAGGTTGTTGTGTGCCGATGCCGAATTTGGTTCGCTCGCCGCCGCCTGTGCGAGGTGATGAACCGCCTGCTCGGCCTGCCCGTTCTGCACGAGCAACATGCCAAGGAGGCTAATCACATCTTGCTGCCCGCGATTGATCCGGATGAAGAGCCGCAGCGACGCGATCGCTTGTTCGATGTGTCCACTTCGCGCATCCTCAAGTGCCTTGGTGATGATGCGCTGATTGTTCATTGGTGTGCAGACAGTGCAGGGTAGCGAGTATCAACGGCGAGCCCTCCATGGCGGAGCGTCGCGTCGATTGCAGATGCATCAAAACATCACTTGCAGTTGGACTATCAAACTGGCATTGTTTCCGGAATCCGCCAGTCCAAGACCGCCTGCGAGCTTTCGGGTGCCATTGATTTCGCCAGATCCAAAGGGGACGATGACTCGTGTGGTGAGTTTCACTTCGCGGTCGCTGAAGTAAAAGTTCACGCCACACTGCGCGATCCATGGCACATCAGCGCAGTCCATCCATGAGCCTTCGCCGAACACCTGGAAGTTGTCAGTGAGGAAAGTGCTGCCCTGCATGTTGACGCCGGAGGCCCAGGCGAGTTGTGGCAGTCCGGCGGGATCGCGCAGCAACGCAAACTGTGCGATGAGTGTGGTTCCTGAAAGCGTTGCCCGAACATCCGTGGTGAATCCTTGTGCGGACGGAGTGGGTGGCGATTCTGGATTTTGTGCGCGGCCACTTGACCACACCGTTCCAAATCCAAACACGGCACCCGGAGTGGAGTTCGGCAGGCTTGATTGCCATTCAAGTTGTGACCACTCTGCACCCAGCTTTGCTTCTGCGCGCATCGCCACGGCGTAGGAAAGATTGCTGGTGGAATCCCAACTCTCAGTGCTCTCATTCAGTTGGCTAAACGTTCCGGCGGTGGCGCGCCACCAGTCGCATTGGTACTTGGCAGAAATGCCGGTTTCTTTTCCTGCGCCGAAGCGATAATTGAAGATGGAATATTCGCCCGCCGTGATACGGCTGCTGCCGAAAAATTCACTTTCAATGTCCCATGGAACATTCTGTAGTCCAATCGTACCAGTGAGCCCGTTTCCAAAGTCTTTCCTGACCCACGCGTAGAGGGGGCGGAGTTCATTGGGCACGGTAATGAATCGGTCAGCTTGTGAGTTGTAAGCACCGAGCAGCATCCAACTGATCGAAGGGTCCACTAGGGTTCCGGAGAATGTGATGTTGATGCGGTGGGTTTCCATTCCCCACGTGTTGTCGTCGCCCACTTGATTACTTGCAGAATTGAACACGAACCGAGTTTGGTCCATGATGCCGATTTTGAATGTCCAGCAACCATCACTGCTGCGGATGAATGCGCCGTGGTCATAGCCACACTG
>JBIKZY010000177.1:0-4441 GCA_044354475.1 Phycisphaerales bacterium | reverse complement strand
CCAAGTGGATGATCGGTGAGTTTGCGGATGAACTCAACACCGATGATGTGAATTGCAATGGATCCTTCGCCGTACACGATCTCGCCGGACGCATCGCGCGCTTCGGCAATCTCCTTCGGTGCATCGCTGTACTCAAGAACCGTGAGGCGAGGCGCCTTGACAAAGACGCCGACTTTCTCAGTGACGTCGCGCTTGAGGACGCTCTTGGAACTCATCTCAGCACTTGAATCCGGCGCCGCTACATGCAGACCAAGGAAGAGCGGATCAATGACATGAACGTTGGGGTTGTCCACTTGGAAGTAGCAGAGATGTTCAATACCTGACGCTTGCATGTGGTCGATCGCGCCCGCTTGTCGAAGCGCTTTGAGCGAGCCGCCGTGCCCGTCCGGATTGAGCGCCGGTTGCCATGCATGCTCAAGTAGCACCTGTCCGTCGAGCGAGACACTGGGGACCATGCCCTGTGCAAAGAGCATGGTGTCGCCGCGCGGACGACCGAACCAGCGGTTGTCATCGAAGAACCGTTCGGTCTCGCGGTGGTTCGCCTCGCTGGTCATCACGAACCAAGGAATACGTACGCCGTATGCGCGCTCGGCGGCCATGATTTGCTCAGCAAACACTCGAAAGAGTGGCTTGCCGGCCACCGGTGTTGCGGGATAGGTGCCCTTGGGGCCGCGCCAGCCGAGCCGCGTTCCTTGACCACCGGCAACGATGAACGCCGCAACCTTGCCGCGCTTTACCAGGTCATCGCCGATGGCGCGGTATTTACTGGCATCCGCCATAGTGCGTAAGTAGGGGCGCACCGGTCGAATGTCAGCGGCCGCAGGGCGTGCCAGTGACGCGGCTTGCGAAAGCATGGAACTGAGGTGCTCAAGAGGAAGTTGCACGATCGATTCGAGCAGTGCTTCGCGTCGTGATTCATCAAGCGAATCCCAGAATGCCAACAGGTGCTGCTGACCGGTTCGCTCAAGTCGCTGTTTCGTTTCTGCCGCAGATGGTGTAGTACGCATCGATCGTTGTTCCTGTTGAAGTCGCAGTGTCATCCCTTTGGTTCGATCGGGGCGCTCCAGCCCTCTGGTCGATGGCGGACAATGAGCCCGCTCTCTAGGTAGATCACTTGTTCGCACACATTGGTGCAATGGTCGGCGATGCGTTCAACGCTCTTGGTCACGCTCATGAGCCCAAACGCAAATCCAACAGTCAGGTGCCCAGCAGCCACCTGTTCCTGCGCATTCATCACAATCTCTTTCTTGAATCGGTCCACCGTGTCATCAAAGAGGAGCACCTGGCGAGCAAGGTTTGCATCATGACGGAGGAGGGCGCGGTTGGTGTCCCGCAGCATGCCGATGACGCTGTTGGACATGACCCGGAACGTGTCCGGAACACGCATCTGCCGCGTGCGCTCTTCCAGCACGCGTTCGGCAATGTTCACGCCGCAATCAGCGATTCGCTCGTATTCGTTGTTGCACTTGACGATCGTCAATACAGATCGAATGGAGTGTTCGTCGGTCTGCCCCATGCCCAGGAGTGGCACCGAGCGCTTCTCGATCTCTACGTCAATACGATCGATTTCTGTGTCGAGCGTTTCGATCCCTGAAGCCTTGGCCAGGTCAAGGTCGAAGTAACTCTCCACCGCCATCGTGCAGAGGTTCAGGACACGCGCGCCTTGTTCAACCATATCGTGCTCGAGCGCGGTGAGCCGCTCTTGAAAAGTATGCATGGCGGAGATCGTACAACGCCCCGCGCATGTCATTGCGCGCGCACTCCTATACTATGAAGCCCAATGGCAAGGCTTTGCGTCAACATCGACCATGTGGCCACGGTGCGCCAAGCGCGGCGCACCTATGAGCCGAGCCCCATTGCCGCAGCGCATGAGGCGATGGCGGGGGGCGCGCATGGCATCACCGTGCACTTACGTGAAGATCGCCGGCATATTCAAGACGCTGATGTTGCGGCGCTCGCGGATGCATTTCCGGGACTGCTCAATTTCGAGATGGCCGCAACCGACGAGATGGTGGCAACTGCGATTCGCATTCGTCCCGTCATGGCGATGCTGGTGCCTGAAGGCCGGCACGAGGTGACTACTGAAGGCGGACTCGATGTGATCGCCCAAGAGCCCCGCGTTCGCGAGGTCATCGCCCGGCTCCAAGCCGGCGGAGTGCGTACCAGCATCTTCATCGATGCGATCCCCGCGCAGATCGCTGCGGCGCACCGCTGCGGCGCTGCCGTGTGCGAGGTGCACACTGGGCCATGGGCACACGCCGTGCATGACCATGGCGACGACTGTCGCTCCCAGGCGGCGCTGGCCGAACTTGATAAGGTTCGTCTGGCCGGCGAGATGATTCAGTCACTCGGAATGCAGTTCAATGCAGGACATGCGCTGAATTTCCTGAATGTTGGACCGATTGCTGCTTTACCTGGTTTGAATGAATTACACATCGGGCACTCCATCGTCAGTAGCGCGGTGTTTCTTGGCATTCGGGCAGCCGTGCAGCGCATGCGTTCCTGTATCGACATCGCCGCGTCCGCCGTACACTGATTTGTATGACCGCACGCCTCTCGTTCCACGGCTGTTACACCGCCATCGTCACTCCTTTTTCTGATGATGGTTCCACGGTGGACCTCGGCAAACTTGAAGCAGGAGTCCGTCGTCAAGCAGCGGGTGGAGTCACCGGCATTGTTCCATGCGGCACCACTGGCGAGAGTCCAACGCTGACTGAAGAGGAGCATGCGCGCGTCGTCGAGACCGCGGTGCGTGTTGGGCGCGCCGCCGGCTTGCAGGTAATCGCTGGCGCGGGTTCCAACTGCACCGCTCATGCCGTTCACTTGCAGAAACTTGCGCGTCAACTGGGCGCTGATGCGGGTCTGCAAGTCACTCCGTACTACAACAAACCATCGCAAGAGGGCATCTACCGCCACTTCATGACGGTGGCAGATTCGTGTGACTTGCCGGTGATGCTTTACAACATCCCTGGCCGCGCCGCGGTAGCGATCGCCCCTGAAACCGTTGAGCGTCTGGCGCAGCATCCCAACATCCAGGCCATCAAAGAAGCCACCGGATCGATGGATTCCGCCAGTGAAATTCGGCAGCGTTGCAACATCACTGTTCTCTCTGGCGATGACAGTTTGACACCGAGCTTTGCAGCAGTCGGCGCGAAAGGTGTAGTCAGCGTTGTTAGTAATTTGGTGCCGGCCCGAGTAGCAGAACTGTGCCGATTGCTTGCCGCCAACAACTTCAGCGCGGCCCTTGAAGTCCATATGGCCATGCTGCCGCTTTCCAAGGGGCTCCTGTCGATTGACGTCAATCCAGTACCCGTCAAGTATGCACTTTCGTTGCTTGGCCTTGATACCGGTGCAGTTCGATTGCCACTCGCCCCTGCCTCTGCGCCGGCGGCGATTCGCATCCGCGAACTAGTCGCCAACGCCGGAATCGTCGCGTCAGTCAGCATGCACGCCGGGGCAGCCCATTGAACCTACACGCAGCCCAGTACGACACCGCAGCGCTTCCATATAAGGTGGCAGTGCTTTGCTACCTGTGGGACGCCGAGGGTCGCATTCTCATGCTGCATCGCAAGAAGCAGCCGAACGTTGACATGTACTCCCCGGTTGGTGGCAAGCTTGAAATTAGCCGAGGCGAGAGTCCGCACGAGTGCGCCATTCGCGAGCTTCATGAAGAGACGGGTTTAGCACTCCCGGAAGAAGACATGCGCATGTTCGGCATGGTGAGCGAACGTGCTTACCAAGGCGAGATGCACTGGCTGATCTTCCTGTTCGAATGCACGCGTCATGTCCGCGCGGAAGAAATCGCTATGTCTGAGTTTGACGAAGGACGCCTCGAATGGGTCGCGGCAGCTGACGTTGAGCGATTACCGATTCCGGTGACGGATCGCGAGATCCTGTGGCCGCTGGTGCGCGCGCACCGGGGCGGGTTCTTTAGCGTGGACATTGACTGCAGCACCGAGCCCATGACACATCAGGTGCGAGAGCGCCGACCGGCTTAGAGGTTCGCGCGGTTGTTGCATCTCGCTTGTTTACTGGCCCGCATTCGCCTTACGAGGACGGCCGCTGAGCGCGGCCCTGTCCTCTCCGGCGAGTGCGTCCAGGTTGCGGGTTGTTGCATCACGGTTTCGTACTGCCCCGCATTCGCCTTACGAGGATGGCCGCTGAGCGCGGCCCTATCCTCTCCGGCGCCTGCGGCCAGGTGGGGGTGTTCCACAATCCCTGGCATGCACGCGTTCTGCGTTTGCGAGCCCCCGCAGTGAGCACGGGATCCTCGGTAAGCGGCGTGTGAAACTGAGAAGTCCGGCAGTTGGACGTACGCCTCGTGGGTGCCAACCGGACGAACAGATTCGCCCGAGGCTAAGCGGAACCTTGTGGAGCGCAGCCGTCCGCGTCCGAGGGTCCCGCGCGCAACGGAGGGGGCGGGGGACGACTCAACTCACTT
>JBIKZY010000053.1:0-16589 GCA_044354475.1 Phycisphaerales bacterium | reverse complement strand
TACAATAAGGAGTTCGGACGAACCAAGCGCCCTTGCCGCGCGTTTAGAAGCCATTCGAAATCGTGGACGAGACCCCACCGCGTACGGCCGATTACCCGGGCCAAGTGGAAATCGCACCCCTGATCGCGAAGAAGAATGATGGATCTGACCCCTGAAACCCGTATTAATGATTCTAAGACGCAGATTTACCGCCTTTACCTAAAGATGACCGATTTGTTCTGTTTGCGTTCATCACACCACGCAGAACCCCTCGCTAGAACTGGAACCTGAACATTGTCACTCGCACTCTCTGACTTAACCCCCGTCCTCCGCCAGCTCGTTGAACTCGGGCGCGGCCGCAAGTGGATCACGTACGAGGAGTACATCCGCTGCGTCCCCGATGAATTCGTCGAGCCTGAGAAGGTTGACGAGATGATCGTCCTATTGGACGAACTTGGTATCGAACTCATTGATGAGAGCGAACGCAAGCGCAATGGCTGGGACATGTTCGATGCTCCGCTGCAGACGAACCTGAAGTTCCAGCGCGACGAGAAGAAGCCGAACAAGCCGCCGAAGGTGCAGATGATCGATGAGGACGATGGTCCTCCGGCCGACTTCGATGGTGGATTTGAAGATGAGCAGCACCTCCCTGAGGAGCCTGCTGCTGCTGCCGTCGCCAATGCTGACGAGGAAATTCTTGACGAGGCCGAAACACAGGCCGCCGTTGAAGCCGCGCTTGCTGAGCAAGGTTCAAAGCGAATTGATGACCCAATCCGCATGTACCTCACGCAGATGGGAACGATTCCGCTTCTCACCCGCGAAGAGGAAATTCGTCTTGCCAAGAAGATCGAAACGACGCGCATGTGCTTCCGTCGGATGACGCTGGCCAGTGACTACGCGGCGCAAATGGCCGTGCAGATCCTGAAGCAAGTTCATGCCGGAACGTTGCCGTTCGACCGCACCATGCGCATCTCCACTGCTGAGGAGAACCATAAAGAAACGCTGGCGGCGCGCATTCCTGCCAACCTGCCAACCATTGAGCGTCTGCTGAATCGCAACCGTGAGATCTTTGAACTCTTGGACACCACACTTGCAGACGCCAAGCGCGCGCAAGTGACCAAGGAGTTTGATCACAATCGTCGCAAGATCGCTGTGCTCCTTGAAGAGTGCTGCCTGCGCACCAGCCGCATTCAGCCGCTGCTGCGCAAGCTGCAGGGCCTCGACAAGAAGGTCAAGGAAATCCATCACCAACTGAAGAAGGCTGACAAGCATCCTGAGCGATTTGATCCAGAAGATCTCACCGTCATGCGCGACGAGATCGATGGACTGCGCAGCATGGTCTTGGAGAGCTCAGAGAACCTTGATGGTCGCGTGCGCCGTATTGAGCGCGCGTTCCTTGAGTATGAACAAGCCAAGCGTGACCTCTCCGGCGGCAACTTGCGCCTGGTGGTCTCCATTGCCAAGAAGTATCGCAACCGTGGCTTGCCGTTTCTCGACATCATTCAGGAAGGCAACACCGGCCTGATGCGTGCCGTCGACAAGTACGAATACAAGCGCGGCTACAAGTTCAGTACCTACGCCACGTGGTGGATTCGCCAAGCGATTACCCGCGCCATTGCCGACCATGCCCGCACCATCCGCGTGCCGGTGCACATGATCGAAACGATGTCCAAGCTCCGCACCATCCAGAAGCACCTGCTTCAGGAACTCGGACGCGAGCCAACGGTCGAAGAGATTGCCCTCCGCGCCAAGATGCCGATCGAGGAAACTCGTCGCGTCATGAAGGTGAGCCGTCACCCAATCTCGCTCGACCGTCCGGTCGGCGAGAGCGAGGACAGCCACTTCGGCGACTTCATCGAAGATGAACGCCAGTCCAGTCCACACGAGGCCGCATCAAGCGAACTCTTGCGACAGCGCATCAATGATGTGTTGCGCACCCTCACCTACCGCGAGCGTGAGATTCTCAAGCTTCGCTACGGTATCGGCGACGGCTACACGTACACGCTTGAAGAAGTCGGTCGTATCTTCAAGGTCACGCGCGAGCGCGTTCGCCAAGTAGAGAACAAGGCGATCCGTAAGTTGCAGCACCCGGTTCGCCGGCAACGCCTCGCCAGCTTCCTTGATCAGGAAGAGGGTTCAGACAGCTGAGCCTGCAGACCCTGCAGGACGTTTGATGACACTAGTCATTTCCCGACGCGCGCTCTTCAACGGGCGCGCGTCGGTCGTTTGCAGGTACGTGTCGTTTGTCCGGGCAGTGATCGATCGTTTGCGGGTGCGCTACTTTGTCGGCGCGATCGGCCGGCGCGCAATGCCGCGTGCCACCAACACAAAGCACACCCTCGGCAAGAGGTACATCGCAACCGCGACCCACCACGGAACACCCCATGCCCACACCGCACACATGACTGCGGCGGCGGTTCCGATCACCGGAATCCAACAGACGGCCATCGCCAATGCCACCGCTACTTCGCGCTGTGGGTTGTCGGAAAGCTTCATGAAGGCCAAGTACATCGGCACCGCCTCCCAGAAAGAGATGAGCATCCAGCCGACCACCAATCGAATGCGTCGGCCACGCACGGAGCGGCGATCCATCGGGTAATCGGACTTCTCTAAATCTCCAAATCCTCCAGTCATGCGTCCATTCCTCCATTGTGCTGCGTGATCGAATCATGAACGGGCGGCGCAATCGGCTCTCGCAGTATGGCAACACGCTCGTAGGCGGCGCCAAACAACGCCAGCGCAAATGTTCCGGCAAACCAGCCGCCGATACTCATCAGGACGACCGCAATTGCAATCCCGTAAGGCTTGGCACTCCCCATGTCGCGTGCGGCCGTTGACCACGCCAGCCAACCAGGAAGCAGCGCGGCGATGGCGACGGCCATGGCCACCAGGACCACGCCAACCATTCCCATCTGCACAGTCCCATCGGTCCATTGCCAACTGAGCGTCACCGACGCCATGCCACCAATTCGTGGACGCTCCGGATCGGCGACACGCACAACGGCGAACCACAGTCGGGCCGTCAGCCACAGGGTGATACTGATGATGAGCGCACCGATCACCAGCAGCACCCCGGGTGTCACGATGCCAGCGATCGCGCGTGATACGGACCCGATCAGCGCCATGGAATTGATCAGCCCAACGGCCATGGCAGCGCCGCCGCCGATCAAGAGCGTCACCAGTGCGGCGCCCATCGTTGGGACGTAACGCCGAAACCCACACGTCATGTCCGCAAAGCGGGCGTTGCCACGCACCGCGCGCGCACCCAACACGGTGGCGCCAGCGGTCAGGGGAAGTACCAGAAAGAACCCAAGCAGCGTGGTTCCGCAAAGATTGCAGCAAGCGGGGCCGAGGGCCTGCAACTCCTGTAGTGCGTCCTCGGGATCCGGCGACCGATCGCCGCGCGCCTCCGACCGAGCCGAGGACTGCTCCATGCGCTGGGAGGCATCCCACTGCGCCAATTGCGCGGGCGCGTTGGCAAGGGCCAACACCAGCACCGCAGCCGTGAGCACTCCCATGCGGGCGCGCCATGCCGCCAACGCAGTCAGGATCACTGGTCCGACAAACGCACCGTCGGCTTCCGGGCTCGAAGATCCGCCAGTCTGCATCCGATTGGCAGCAGGCAATTGGCTCATCGCCGCAGGGTACCCGCGCCATCGCGCTACGCTCCGCACTTGCGCCGTCCGTGCGCAGAGCATCACCTATGGCACTCCCACATCTCACCGACGAACAAACCCGCACCTGGACCCGATCGCAGAAGGATCATTGGTGGCTTGAGACCGTGTTTCGCGGCAATATGCCGCAGCTAACCTTCCGCGCGGCAGTCACCGGATTCATGCTCGGCGGGATCCTAAGTGCAACCAACCTGTATATCGGCGCCAAGACCGGGTGGTCGCTTGGGGTGGGCGTCACCAGTGTGATCCTTTCCTTTGTGATCTTCCGGGCCATGGCACGGCTGCAGTTGTCCAAGGACATGTCCATCCTGGAGAACAACGCGGTTCAGTCGATCGCTACCGCCGCGGGCTACATGACTGGCCCACTGATCAGCGCACTGATGGCGTACATGTTTGTGACGAACACCGTGATGGCGTGGCACCAGATGCTGATTTGGAATGTGGTGGCCAGCATCTTGGGTGTGTTGGTGGCTTTCCCCATGAAGCGCCGATTTATCAATGACGAACAACAGCCGTTCCCGGAGGGGCGCGCGTGCGCGGTGGTGCTTGATTCGCTCTATCCACATGCGCCCGCTGGCGGCACCAAGAATTTGGACGCTGCCGGATTACCTATTGAGGCAGACACGCGAACCGATGGCGCCGGTGTGGACACCGGACTCTTCAAGGCCAAAGCACTCGCGTGGGCTGCCGGAATTGGCGCCGCGCTGCAGTTAGTGGTGGCGACGGGCTACATGGCCGTGCTGCAAATTTCCATCCTTGGAACATCCAAGGCAACCGACACTCTCAAGAAATTCCCCGAGCGCCTCGATGAGTGGCTCTACACCCCGGCCAAGGATGCTGCCGGAAAAGTGATCGGCTGGGTGCCAAACATTTCCGGAATCCAGCTCGACAAGCTGGGAATGACCGTGATGTTTGACTTATCCATGGTGGGCGCCGGCGGGTTGATGGGCATGCGCGTCGCCAACAGTTTGGTGATCGGCATGGTCACCAACTACTTGGTGCTGGCGCCGCTGATGATCATGAATGGCGAGATCTTGCCAAAGAACTTCAAGAAGATCGCACAAGCTGATGGCACCTATGAGATGGCCGATGCCATCTTTGGACGCGCGCACCTCACCAATACGTGGTGCCTGTGGTGGGGTGTGTCGATGATGCTCACCGCATCCATGCTGGGACTCTTTGCAAAGCCCAAGGTTCTACTGTCCGCGTTCAGCGGCATGTTCAAGCGCCGCGAAGTGAACGAAGACTGCGTTCGACACATTGAACTGCCGCTGTGGATCAGCTTTGTGGGCGTGCCCATCTTTAGTGCGCTGATCATTTGGTTGAACCATGAATGGTTCGGCGTGAGTATCTGGATCGGCGCGCTGTCTATCCCGATGATCGTGCTCTTGACACTCATTGCAGCAAACGCCACGGCACTCACTTCAACCACGCCGACTGGCTCGCTCTCCAAGATCACTCAGTTCACTTTCGGTGCGATCCAGCCAACTAATCCGGGGACCAACTTGATGACTGCCGGTGTGACCACCGAAGTGGCATCCAATGCTTCCAACCTGCTGATGGATATCAAGCCGGGCTACATGCTTGGCGCCAAGCCGCGACAGCAGGCTTGGGGGCATTGCATCGGAATTGTTGCCGGCGCATTGGCATCCACCCCGCTCTTCTATGTGCTCTTTCTATGGAACCGCACCGCGGATGTTTCTATTGAGCAGCACGTCTCTGAGACATGGGCAGTGCCCGGAGCTTTGCAGTGGGCGGCCATCTCCAAGGTGATTGAAGGCATGGGAAGCTCCCCTGCGGGAGCTTCGTTGGTACAGACGGTTGACGGCATCCAGAAACTCTGGGGCGTCCTTCCGGTGAGCGCGGCATGGGCCATGCTTGCCGGAGCCACCATCGCCATCATTCTTGAATCCGCGCGGCTGATTTCACGCGGCAAGTTCCCGATCTCGGCGGTGGCGATCGGTCTTGGTGTGGTGCTTCCACCAGAATCCACCATCATGATGTGGCTGGGTGCAGCGTTCTTTGCCACCATGGAACACCGCTACATCAAGCGCGTCGGCGAATTCGGCTGGCGCCTGTGGGTGGACTCCAAGGAAGCGGTGTGCGCCGGCCTGATCGCCGGATGGGCCATCATGGGTATCGGCGACGGGCTGATCGCTGCATTCTTGCCCTACCCCTCGGAAACCCCTGCGGCGCAAGTGGAAGTTGTCCCGACATCGCCAACTGCGGCAACCACCGTGCATGCCGCCGCGAATCATTGATTGCATACGAAAGGACCCTGAACCATGGCAAAGGCAGTCGTTGATCCCGCAGAACTCAGGCGGTTTGCGCAAGATCTGAAGAAATTCGCGTTGGAACTGCAGCAGCAGACCGGCGCGCTCAATGCCCGCATGGCAACGCTGTCGCAGACGTGGCGCGACCAAGAGCAAGCGAAGTTCTCCGAGGAGTTTGACTCCACAGTGCGCGTCCTGCAGAAATTCACCAAGGCGGCTGAGCAGCATGTTCCGTACCTCCTTCGGAAAGCCGACGCCGCGGAGTCGTATCTCAACCAACGCTGAACCGCAGCGCGAAGGGTCAATGTATGGGCGAACAGATCAAGGTTGCAGACGTGGAAACCATCGAGCGCTTTCGCGCTTCGCTACTGGTGGCGTCGGAAACTTTCGGACTGGCGCTTGAAGAGGCGGAAGGCGAGATCGAACGCACGCTGGCATGGGTGGAATCGGAGCAGCCCGACTTCTGGCGTAAGCGCATTCGTAAGGTGCAGGACGAAGTAGTGATGTGCAAGAGCGCCCTGTTTCGCAAGCAAGAAATCAAGGCGACGGCTGACGCTCGGCCCAGCGTGGTTGATGAGAAGAAGGCGCTTGATCGTGCCATGAAGCGCTTGGATTACGCCGAAACCAAACTGCGCAATACCAAGCGTTGGTCGACCGAACTGCCGCGTCAATCGGTGATATTTAAGGGCGCGCTGAGTGGCATGCACACCGTGCTTGACCGCGATGTTCCGCGCGTAAATGCCATGCTCAAGCGGATGACTGAGCACCTGGAGGCCTACCTACGCGGTGGTGATGAGTCCGATCGCTTACTGGAGATCTTGGGGACTTCAAGCAACATGCGCCGCGGCGGAGACATGGACGAAACGGGCGCAGCTGATGAAAGCGCGGCTATTGACAGCAATGCCGTTGACAGCAACGCCGTTGACAGCACGGCCGTTAACAGCGTGACCGACGGCAGCGCACCCGCTGACAGCACAAGCGCGGCGCCCGAGTCTGCTGAGCAAACGCCCCCCGAGGGCACCCGGTGAGCGTTTCCGGATCACGAGCCAAACTGAAGGACGCGCACCGACAATTGTTGGTGGCGTGGGTGCGGTCGCAAGAGACCTGGGACGACCCCGTCTCGCAAGCACTGTGGCGCAAGCAGATCGAACCACTGGAAACAACGCTCCGTTCGGTACTCAATGCCATGGACTCCATCAATGAAGTCCTTGAGCGAGTGCGTCGCGAATGCGGCGACGATCAGTCGGCGTGGTGACCACCGCCGCCTGCCAATGCATATCATCACCGTGTGACGCCTCCGATGCCTGACCACCCCTCTACACCTCTCGACCGGGAACGTGCATTGGTTGATTTGGTCTGGTCGGCAAGCAGTGAGCGCGCTGAATCCGAACGAACCGCGGCCGCACGCGGAGCCCGCGGAAAGTCCCTAAACGAACGGATGCATCGATCAGCCCTCGACTCATTAGAAGAGTCGTTTGCTGAACAACTCACCGAAGTCGCCACTGGCTTCACGCGCCGGATCAACGATATTGAGGTTGCTGCCGAGGCAGCCGTGACCAAGGTGCGCGCCGACGAGAAGACCTTGCGCGCGCAGGCCGTTCGACAAGCTGAAGACAAGGAAGATGAAACCCGCGGCGCCTACGACGAACGAGTCTGGATGGCGGAGAGCGTGTTTGAAGCAGCGATTCCCGAGATTCGCAAGGCGCATGCCGCGCGTATGACCGAACTCGGTGGATGGAACGAGCGCCTGACGGAAATTACCGAAGCCGCACACCAAACCGTGCACGGGTATCGACAACGGGCCCTTGCTGAGCCAACTGTTCCGTTGGGCGGTCCTGGCAACATTGAAGCGTGCATGAATGCGCTGGCCGGTTCATTGACGCAGTTGCGAGCGTGTCGGATTTCTGGGGTATTCCGCGGACCAATTCTGGTCATTCCCCTGGTGTTGATGGTGGGCGCTGGGTTCGTCGGCGGCCTGGTACTGAAGGCGCAACTGGGGCTTGCAGCCATACCAGCGGGTGCTGCCGGCGCCGGAGTGGCGCTCACGCTCTTTGTGATTGCCATCGCCGTCCTGTACGGAATGGCCCGTCATGAGGTGAAGGCTCGGTACCTGCCGTTTCTACAAACAGCAGCCACCGCGCGCGCCGCCCTGAACGCTGCCGTTGAAGGCGCCGAGCGAAACCGACGCGAGCGCGAGGATATTGCCAAGCGCGCCCGCGACGCCGACCTGGCCACTGCCGATGCCATGCACAAGCCGATGGTGGTGGAAGTAGAGCGAAAACTGAAAGAAGTGCTGGCGCACATCGACCAGAAGGTTCCGCACTACCACGCCAAAGCACTGAAGCAGCGCGCGATCGCCATTGAAGAAACCGAACGACTGCGCGACCGATTGATTACCGAAGTCAATGAGCGCCGCACTGTGGCGCTTGCGGAAGAACAGCATCGATGGGAAGCAGTGGCACGCGAAGCGGCTGAACTAGAATTTGCAGAGACCGCCGCGGCGCACGCTGCTTGGCGCGCCGCGCAACAGACCATTACCAGCGGGTTCGATGAATTACAACTCGCAGACCGCGAATGCACGCGGCCATGGCTCGAGTCCGGTTGGGATTCATGGCAGCCTCCGTTGCAACCGTTGGCGGTGATTCGCGTGGGCGAGGTGGGCTTGAACCTCACGGATGTCCCTGGAGCCCTGCCGCCCGTTGCCGAGCTCGCGTGGACTGGCGTTGATACAACATCGCCTTGGCGCGTTCCAGCATTTCTTGGCGCACCGGAGCGCATGTCGCTACTGATTGATGCTCCCCCGGAGCGCCGCGCTGATGGGCTGCGCATCTTGCAGAACGCCGTCGCGCGGCTCCTCGTTTCCATTCCTGCCGGCAAGGCACGATTCGTCTTCATGGATCCAGTGGGACTTGGTCAAAGTTTCGCCGGCTTTATGCACTTGGCAGACGAGATGGAACTCTTGGTCACCGACCGAATTTGGACTGACGTGCGGCACATTGAGCAGCGACTTTCTGACCTCACTGAGCACATGGAAACGGTCATCCAGAAGTACCTGCGCAACGAGTACCCATCAATTGAGGCGTACAACGAACAGGCCGGCGAAATTGCCGAGCCGTATCGCTTCTTGGTGATGGCGGACTTCCCGGTCAATGTTTCCGATCAGTCCGCCAAGCGTTTCGCCAGCATTATGCAGAGCGGCGCGCGTTGCGGCGTGCATGTGTTGATGCTGCGCGACCTGCGAGCCGCATTGCCACCCGGGCTCGATATTGCTGACCTGCGCCGCGGAGCGATCACCGTTCGCTGGCTTGCGGCGGAGGGGAATACGCCGGAGCGTTGGTCACTTGACGAAGGTCGCCTGGCAGACTTGCCATTCACGCCCGACGCCCCGCCGGACGATGCCATGTTGCTGCGCCTGACACGCGCCGTGGGTCGAGCTGCCAAGGATTCCAACCGCGTTGAAGTGCCCTTCTCATCGGTGACGCCAAAGCCAGAGGAGCGTTGGACGCTTTCTACTGCCAAGAACTTCCGCGTTCCGCTTGGGCGAAGCGGCGCCAATCGCCTGCAGTACATGACGCTTGGCGAAGGAACCAGCCAGCACGCACTGGTCGCAGGTAAGACCGGCTCCGGCAAGAGTTCGCTCCTCAATGCACTTATTGTGAACACCGCGCTCTGGTATTCACCGGACGAAGTTGAATTCTGGCTGGTTGACTTTAAGAAGGGCGTTGAATTTAAGGCGTATGCCGCCAGTGCCCTGCCGCATGCACGCGCGGTGGCCGTTGAGAGCGATCGTGAATTTGGCTTGAGCGTCTTGCAAGGCCTTGATGATGAACTGCGTCGCCGCGGCGAACTTTATCGCGCCGCGAATGTGCAGAACCTGACTGACTGGCGCGCCCTCAAGCGCCCGGAGCGCATGCCGCGGTGCCTCTTGGTGATCGACGAGTTCCAAGAGCTGTTCATTGAAGATGACAAGGTGGCGCAGGACTCTTCGCTCCTCTTAGACCGACTCGTTCGACAAGGTCGAGCGTTTGGCATGCATGTGGTGCTCGGCAGTCAGACCCTTGGCGGCGCTTACAGCATCGCCCGAAGCACCATGGGACAAATGGGCGTTCGCATTGCCTTGCAATGCACGGAAACCGACAGCCAACTGATCCTCTCCGACGACAACACTGCAGCGCGGTTACTGACGCGCCCCGGTGAAGCCATCTACAACGATGCCGGCGGACTGTTGGAGGGCAACAGCCCATTCCAAGTGGTGTGGATCGGCGACGAAGAACGCGACGCACAATTGCGCCTGGTGACCGCCACCGACAGCACCCACGCCAGCGCCCCGCGACCGAAGCCGATCGTCTTTGAAGGCAATCAACCCGCGGATCCATGGGCAAATGGGCCGCTGCTGGCGGCGCTCGCTGCGGGCGCACCGGGGCGTGAATCATTCGCTCCCAAGGTGTGGTTTGGCGATGCAGTCAGCATCAAGGATCCAACGCATACGGCACTGGTGCGCCGCAGCGGTTCCAACATCGCCGTGGTTGGTCAGCGCGACGAGAGCGCGGCCGCACTCATGGCAATGGCAATGATTTCCATTGCCGCCCAGACGCCGGCAGCCGGAACGCGGATCGTTGTCCTTGATGGAACCACCCCCGACGACCGCCTGCACGGCATGCTTGCCGGCGTGCGTGCCGCCCTGCCGCATGATGTGCAAATCCCATCGTTCCGCGATGTGGGCGACGCCATCGTTGCACTCGGCGAAGAACTGGCGCGCCGCAATGCGGACGGTGGATCCGATGCTCCAGGCATGTTCCTCTTGGTGAATGGCGTGCATCGATTCCGTTCGCTGCGCCGCACTGAAGATGACTACAGCTTCTCATCGGGTGGCGATGCCGCACCGACCCCGGACAAGGTGCTCGCGCTCCTCTTGAAGGAGGGTCCACTGGTGGGAATCCACTGCATTCTGTGGGCCGACACGCTGGCCAACCTGCAGCGCACCGTTGATCGCAATTCATTGCGCGAACTGGAGAACAAGGTGCTCTTCCAGATGGGCGTTACCGATTCAAGCACGTTGATCGATGGCCCCGCCGCCAGTCGATTGGGTTTCCATCGCGCGCTGCTAGCCAACGAAGAGTCGGGGCTTCTTGAGAAATTCAGGCCATATGCACTTCCAGACGCTGCGCTTCTGGAGCACGTGGCCAAGGCATTGCGCGAACGCGCCTGAGGAGATTCCGGTGAGTAAGAACATGGAACTGGCCCGCATCTTTGCGGAAATTGCGGACGTCTTGGACCTCACGGGTGCCAACGCATTCAAAGTGAATGCCAACCGCAAAGTTGCGCGCACGCTGGAAGAAGCTGGCGAAGACCTTGCAGAACTGGCGCGCACCGATCCAGCACGGCTTCGGGATATTCCCGGTATCGGCGACTCCAGTGCCAAGAAGATTCTGGAATTTGTGACGACCGGCAAGGTAACCGAGCGTGAGGAACTGCTTGCATCGATCCCCGCCGGCGTCCCCGCGCTCCTGCAGATTCCCGGCCTTGGACCCAAGCGAGTGCGCACCCTGTGGGCCGAGGGCGGCGTTGATTCCGTCGACACACTGCGTACCAAACTGGCGGACGGAAGTCTCGGCGGCCTGCCAGGCATGGGTCCAAAGACACTCAAGGCCATTGAGGAATCACTCACATTCCTTGACACCACCCGCGGCCGAATCCGGCTCGGCGAAGCCATGCCGGTGGCACTTGAATTGATCGCCTACCTCCGGAACGCCGGCGCTGTCACGCGCATCTCTCACGCCGGCAGCCTGCGGCGCGGCAAGGAAACTATCGGTGACATTGATATCGTTGCCAGCTCCACTCAACCGGCAGCACTCCACGAGGCACTCCGCAACGCGCCGGGCGTTTCCAAGGTGCTTGTCTCCGGTGAGACAAAGACCAGCATTCGAACCGCACACGGAATGCAGGTTGACCTGCGCACGGTGGCGGACGCGCAGTACGGCGCCGCGCTGCTGTACTTCACTGGAAGTAAAGAACACAACGTGCGGCTCCGCGAGCGCGCCCAGAAGATGGGACTTCGCCTGAACGAATACGGACTGTTCAAAGAAGACGCCACCGCCAAGGGAACCCCGCAGGAGCGCGGCGAGCCACCCGTAGCAGCCACCACCGAGGAATCCATTTACGAGGCACTGGGTCTCTGGTGGATTCCGCCAGAATTGCGCGAGGATCACGGCGAACTTGAGAACCAGCCTCCCAAGGACTTGATTGATACCAAGCACATCAAGGCTGAACTCCATTGCCATACCACTGCAAGTGATGGAACACTTTCCATTGCTGGCATGGTGGATCAGGCCATTGCGCGCGGGTTCCACACCATTGTTCTAACGGACCATAGCCGTTCCCAGGCCCAGGCCAATGGGCTTTCCATCGAACGCTTGCGTGCGCACATTGCTGAGATTCGCGCAGTCGCTGCGGTGTACGCGGACCGTATTTCCGTGCTCGCTGGAAGCGAGGTGGACATCATGGTGGATGGCACGCTTGATTACCCAGACGATGTGCTTGCAGAACTGGATTTCGTAGTTGCCAGCCCACACAGCGCCCTGCGTGCAGAATCAGCAGTCGCCACGGAGCGACTCCTGGCTGCGGTCCGGCATCCGTTGGTGCACGTCATTGGTCACCCAACGGGTCGAATCGTCAATGCTCGCGAAGGGCTCTCCCCGGACATTGTGTTACTCGCCCGCGAGGCGGCCAAGCACAACGTGGCGCTTGAAGTGAACGCCAACACCATGCGGCTTGACCTCCGCGATTCGCATGTACGCATGTGCGTCGAGGCTGGCTGCTTAGTTGCCATTGATACAGACGCACACGGCGCCGGTGACTTTGACCAACTCCCCTACGGCATTGCCACCGCCCGGCGCGGTTGGCTTGGAAATTCGCATTGCGTCAACACGTGGACGCGCGCCAAACTTGGCGAATGGATTGCGTCAAAGCGCTGAGTGCACAGGAAATCGGTGCAGATGCCGGACGACGTGTACATCTACGTGTCGCTTGCGGATACGAGCGCCGCGCGCCCGTACTAACGCTTCTTACCGCGCTGCTTAAACCGTGCCTTCGGGCTTTCGGTCGTCGTTGAACCGCGGCTCAGGAAGCCCGGCATTCCGCCGCCGCCCCCTGGCGCAGCGCGAGCCATGTCCTTCATCGCCTTCATCTTGCCCGCGGAACCCATGCCTGCCATCTGCTGGGTCATCTTCTGCATCATCTCAAACTGCTTGACCATGCGCGAGACATCTTCAACCTTGGCGCCACTACCAGCAGCAATCCGCTTCTGACGACTGCGATCAATGATGCCAACCTTCTGCCGCTCGCGACGCGTCATGGAAAGAATGATCGCCTCCATGCGGTCCACCTGATTCTCATCAATGTTCACATCCTTGAGCATGCCCCCGACGCCCGGCAGCATTCCCAACAACTGCTTCATCGGACCCATGCGCCGAATCATCTTCATCTGCTTCAGGAAGTCATCAAGGGTGAACTGACCCTTCGCCAATTTCTCAGCGGCCTCATTGGCCTCTTCCTCATTGACCTCTTGCTGAGCGCGCTCCACCAAACTGACCACGTCGCCCATGCCCAAGATACGGCCGGCAACGCGCTCTGGATGGAACTCTTCCAGCGCGTCGAACTTCTCGCCCGTACCAACAAATTTCACCGGTGCGCCAGTCACGCTCTTCACACTCAGCGCGGCGCCACCACGGGTATCACTATCGAATTTCGTCAGAACGATGCCGTCGACCTTCATGCGCGCATGGAATGCCTTGGCACTCAGCACCGCATCTTGACCGGTCATTGCATCCACCACCAACAAGATGTTGTGTGGCTGCAGCGCACGATCGACCGACTCAAGCTCCTTCATGAGCTCATCGTTCACATGCAGTCGACCGGCCGTATCGAGAATCAGAATGTCGAACTTGCCTTGACGCGCCGCTGCCAGCGCGCGCTGACAGACGCCCACTGCAACGCCGATCGCCTTGCCGTATTCAGCGCACTTGTCGGGCTCGCCGTAGAACGCCACGCGACCAGGACCGGTGGCATCGGCAGCAACACCTTCGATCACAATCTGCAACTGCTCCACAGCGGCGGGTCGTTGCAAATCGGCGGCAGCAACCATGACGCTCTGACCACGCTTCTTAAACCACGCCGCAAGTTTGCCGCAGGTGGTTGTCTTACCGCTGCCTTGCAGTCCACACATCATCACAATGGTTGGCCCAGGCTCCACCAACGTGATCCGGCTATCCACTGGCCCCATCAATGCAACGAGGCGCTGATGAACAATGCCCACCATCTCCTGGCCAGGCTGCAGACTCTGGGTGACTTCCTTGCCGAGCGCGTCTTGGACGCAATCCTCACAGAAGCGATCGACCACTTCCAGATTGACATCGGCCTCAAGGAGCGCAGTGCGCACCTCAGCCATTGCCTCGCGGACGTTGGATTCGGAAATCCGACCTCGGCCGGATAGGTTCCGGAAGGCGGTGCTTAGGGACTCGCTCAGGCGCTCAAACATAGTTGGGGAGTGTAGGCGGTTGCGCCCCGGTCACCCAACTGGCATACGGATGGCACCCGCGACGTGCTCGCAGTCAAACGCCTCGGCAAAGTCGAAGACGCTGCGGAAATCCTCGGGGGAATCCTGCTGCGTCTTACTGAGGGCGCCGGCGGCAATCATGGCAAAGACCATGCGCCCAAAGTCATCGGTCCGCAGAATGCACCAACGGGCCAGCACCGGTCGAGCCAGTAGGCCGTATTGATCAATGGCAAAGTCGCGCAATCCCATGCAGAGTTGCTGCCCAGAGACATGCTCCGTGGTGGGTGGCCCACCAAGGCCATGATCTTCCGCGCGCTGCTCATGCACTTGACGCACGGTGAATCGAAGCCCGTCTTGAATGAACTGATAGGCCTCCAACGGATATGGCCCGGCCTTGGCCAGGATCTCCGCTGCATTGCTTTGTTCGGCAGTCTTGTTCATGAGTGCACCACTGTAGCGCGGTACTACTGTATCGGCGTCGGACGGCAGAATGCTCGAAATTGCAAAAGTTCCCCAAAGTGCTGGGGATTGGCACTCAGACCCCACACCATTCGCCCTGCCCTCAGAGCGCGCACGAGACTCCCCACAACACGCCGCGGAATGTCAGGGATTTGCTGGGCGGCATATCCACCGCGGCGCCGTGCTGGTTTTCCAAAATTCCGCCGGAGCACGGTGCTCCCCAAGCGCAACTGCAATGACGCCCGCCACTGGGCTGAGGGAAAAATCCCACCGCGACGCGTCCAACCCAAGCGCTCGTGCGCCCGCCACCGTGGCCATCTCCAGCGCATCGGACAGTGGCAGTTGATCGCGACGCATGAGAAGACGCAGGTCATCCAGCGTGGTGATCCGGTCTGGCGTGTCCAGGTTCAGCGCACTGTCAGTCCCAAGGCACACGTTCACCCCGGCCGCGCGCAATGCACGGTAGCGATGACCAGCGTGCCCAAAGAACTCGCTCGCCCGCGGGCAGTAGGCAACATCGATCGGCAGCGTTGCCAGCAGGGCCAACGCCTGATCATCAATATCGTTGAGGTGCGCGCACAAGACCCGGGTCTGCCGTCCGGCCGGACCCGTTGACGCTGCCCGGAGCCGATCGGCCAGCCAGTCAATCGGATGGCGGGCGCCGGCTGAAAAAGTCCCGTCCCATAGACCGAAGCTTTCTAAAAGATCCCGGAACGGGCCCGATCCGTCTGCGAGGAAGCGCCGTTCGTCCACCGACTCGGCCAAGTGAGTGGAGACGGGCACCCCGGACCGCAAGGCCGCCTCAAAGACGCGCCGATCGCTTGAGTACGGGGCATGAGGCTGAACGCCGCGCCGGATCCCACGCGCATGCCCACCGGCAGCTGCCTGAGTCATCGCCTCCATCGCCGCCAGGCAGGCCGGGACGCGAGGCCCCATGCCGAACACCTCCTCAAAGACGCAGCCGTCCAGACCCATGTCGGAACATGCCGCCAATGAGGCCTGCAACGCATGGGTTCCAGCAATATCACCGACGGCCGCAACTCCGCCTGCATCAAGACGTTGCACTCCGGCGATGACGGACTGGCGCACGTCGTCAGCCGACATCGAAAGCCGCGCGGCGCGAACCCCGCCCAGCCATTCAAAAAAGTGCTCTGGCTCGGGAATCCGCGGAACCAGCGTGAGGTCAAGGTGAGTGTGCGCGTTGACGAGTGCGGGCATGACCGCGGAGTCGGAGGCGTCCACCCACGTCACCGACCCACCCGGAACGCCGACTGATTCCGGTGATCCCGCCGCCACCACGGCGCGACCGCGCAGCAACAACACTCCAGGTGCGAAGCATGCGCCGCTTCCGTCGGCCAACCACGCGGCGCGCACGGCCACCGGAGCGGCAACAGAATCATCCTGAATCTTCGGCGTGTTTGACATAGTGGGCTCGCACAATCATCAATACGCCGTTACAATACGCGCGTCCTTTACGGGACGCTGTCTTTTACATCGCCGAGCCGTGCGAGCGCATCGCAGGATCGGCCTCACACCACGCTTTTGGGAGGATCCCTATGACGAAGCGCGCATGGATGACGAGTGGTCTGCTAATCGGTACTGCCCTTCTTGTAACGGGCTGCGTTCCAGAGCAGAAATACAACGATCTAC
>JBIKZY010000052.1:0-16670 GCA_044354475.1 Phycisphaerales bacterium | reverse complement strand
TTCTTAGCATGCCGATGTAGCTCAGGTGGTTAGAGCGAGGGATTCATAAACCCTAGGTCGGCGGTTCGACTCCGCCCATCGGCACTCCAGCGCCCGTGCACACACTTCCGGACCCAGATTCGCCGCAAACAACCCTCGAGCGGATCACCCTGCTGTACGCCATGGAGGCGGAAGGCATGCCCCTCGTGGAGCGGCTCAAGCTCACCGAGCAGCCAGCGGTGGATCCAAATTTGACGCAGCGGCACTTTGCGGGCACGGTTGGCACCGTTTCCATCGATCTCCTCATGAATGGCGTCGATCCGCGCTGTGGCACTGATCGCATTGGAACAGACGCCGCCACGCTCGCCGGGTTCATTGCAATTCGAAAGTTTGCGCCAGATCTTGTCATCAACGCCGGCACGTGTGGCGGCTTTCAGGCGCGCGGCGGGTGCGTTGGTGACATCTACGTTTCTGAGGGCGATTGCCTGTTTCACGATCGCCACATCGCACTCCCGGGCTTTGCGCTGCAGGCGCGCGGGCAATGGCCAGTGACGCCTGCCAAGCACTTGGCAGCGGCCATGGGTGCCAAGTCCGGCATTGTGAGCACCGGCAACAGTTTGGACACCACCCCCGAGGAACTCGCGTTCTTTGCTCAATATCGTGTTGCCGCAAAGGACATGGAAGCATGCGCCATTGCCCAAGTCTGCGGGCAATGCGGTGTTCCGTTCGTTGCGGTGAAGGCTGTCACTGATTTGGTGGATCACCCAGAGCCAACATCCGAAGCGTTCCTCCGGAACCTCCGAACAGCAAGCGCGCTGCTGAGCGAATCCATGGAACGGGGAATCCGCTGGCTTGGCGCACGTCCGCGCCGCGCTGCGGATTTGTAGATCGCGCTGCAGATTTGTAGATCGCGCTGCGGATGCGTTGATCGTTCCGTGGATTTGTAGATCGCGCCCGAGAGTTGAAACGCGCGCGCCGCACCGCAAAACGCCCCAGGCAGGAGTTGAACCTGCGACCTCAGCTTTAGGAAAGCCGTGCTCTATCCAACTGAGCTACTGGAGCAAGATGTACTGCGTGTACTTCGGTGAACCGGCCCATCCGCAAGCATCCGAAATCATCCGAAATCATGCGCCCGCACCCACGCGCCGCGCGCCGCGCAGCGGTCAGTGCCCGCCGTCTGGCTTCTGACGAGCGCCCGCGAAATACACGAGCGCCCAGATGGCAAGGAAGGCGACCCAGGCAGCGTTTGCAAAGAGGACTGGCCACATAAGTAGGCAGAGTATACCCCGCACTTGCTATGACCGCCATCATTGATAGCACTGCCACGCCCGCCCGCGCGCCATCGCCCCGCTTCCACATTGTGCTGTACCAGCCGCAAATCCCCAACAACACGGGGAACATCGGACGTACCTGCATGGCCACTGGTTGCCGGCTGCATGTGGTGCACCCCATCGGCTTTGATATGGACGAGAAAGCGTGCCGCCGCGCTGGGCTTGACTACTGGGACTTGGTCGACTGCGTCGAGCATGCCTCTTGGGAGGAATTCCTCGCCAAGGAGCGCCCGCCGAGGCTCTGGCTGTACAGCACCAAGTCCGATCGCCCGCACTGGGACGCCTCGTTCAATGAGGGGGATTACCTGCTCTTTGGGCAAGAGACCGGCGGCGTCCCCGCAGAGGTGCACGCCTGGGTGGATGCCACCTACGGCGCCGGCCATCAACTGACGCTCCCGATGCGTGCCGATCCACGGGCTCGCAGCCTGAACCTGGCCACCGTGGTGGCGTGCGGCATCTATGAGGGGCTCCGGCAAACGGGCGGAATGGTTCGCTGACGATCCGGAAAGCGCAACTTTGGGGTCGCTGGTGCTCCGGCGATCAGAGCATCAATTCATCATCTGCGTCCGTATACTTCTGCGAAAGACCACCTATGCGAACCACCACCACCATTCGTTCGGCGTCAGGCCGTCCAGTCCGCCGCACCGCTGCCACCCTTCGAGGCTTCACCTTGGTGGAACTGTTGGTGGTGATCGGCATCATTGGATTGCTGGTTGGCCTGCTCCTTCCCGCGCTCGGCAAGGTGATTCAGCGCTCCAAGTCCACGGCCACCATGGGAACGGCGCAGGAATTTGCAAAGGCCTGCGACGCGTACTTCCAGGAGTTTGGCGAGTATCCAGCCGCAGTTCCGGATGAAGCCCTGTACGCCGGGCTCAATGGCGACAATAACCTTCCGCAAATCACCGCGGCGGAGAATGCGCTGCTTGCGCTCATGGGCGGCTATCGAATCGCCACCGAAACCAGCGCCGCCGACTACACCGCATTCGGCGGAACGGAACTCATCTTCAGCGGCGTCACGCCGTCGTTCAAGATTCGTATCGACGCCAACAAAATGGGCGAAGGCCCGTTCAAGAACGGCAAGAAGTATGACGCCTTCTACTCGCCCAAGGGTCGTGAGTTCAGTAAGGCTGCCGGGCAGCTCGGCGCGGACGGGCAACCAGAGGCGGCGGGCGCAGGCCTGGTGCCAGACTTGGTGGACGCATGGGGCGCGCCGATGATCTTCATCAAGCAGCAGCGCGGCATTGGTCCACTGGTCAAGAACGGCAACAACCCGGGTCAGTTTGAACGCTCTGGCATGCTGGCCTACACCGGAACGACACAGCTTGGTGATACCAGCACTGATCAGACCGACACCTTGAAGGGCAGCGTGCTCAACACCAATTCGGCAGGCAGCGAGACGGGCGCAGGCGCGCGCGACCTGACCATGGGGCAACTCATTCGTCACGCGGGAATCAATGCGCAGTCCTCTTCGGGATCCGCCTCGGTCGCCGACAAGGACAAGGTTCGTTCTGGTACTGCTCGTGGTAAGTACTTCATCATCAGCGCCGGGACCGACGGAATCTTCTTCTCGCGTGCGCAGGCCACCAACTCGACGGGTGCGGCAATGACAGACATTGTGAGTACCAGCATGAACCCAGCGGGACCGCAGGTGGTTGAGCGCTATGACGACGTGATTGTTGCCGGTGGCAGTTAATGCTCAAACACCGTGAGCCGGCGGCACGACACGGATTAAACGCTCTGAGAAACAACACAGCGCGCGTGCAACCCGAAGGTCGCACGCGCGCTGGTGACCATTGAGGCCCCAACATCCACGCGCCCCGCAGCGCGTTGAAAGTTCTTACTTGCCTGACGGCTTTCCGTCGCCCTTGCGGGCCGGGTCGTCAGGCGTCTCATCAAAGTTAAAGGGTCGACTATCCGGGCGCTTGCCGGGCGTTTCGCCACCGGGGAGCATCGGATCCGGCTGCATGGGATCGGTCATACCGTCCTTGCCACCTTTGCCTGACTTGCCATCCTTCCCATCCTTGCGATCCTCTTTGCGCTGCTCGGCTTCCGTCTTGATGGCGTCGTAACTGGTCTTGAATGCAGCCTGCTGCTCCGGAGTGAGGAGTGTCCAGATTTTCTGCTGCACAACTTCTACCTTGGGCGCAGCGTCTTTGAGTTTTTGCATCTCCTGCATCACCGCCGGATCAGGCTTCTTCTTGGCACCGTCGGCGGATTGGTTTCGCTCCTTCGCCTGTTGTTCGAAGGCCTTGATCTTGTCGCCATTGGCTTCGCGGAACGATTTCATCTGCATTTCAAAGTCACCACGCAGCGCGCGCACCTGCTCCTGAACTTCGGGCGACAGCGTCGGCATCACCTGTTCAAACGCGCGGCGCCAAAGTTCCATGTTGCGCCGCTCGGCGGCCATGCCAACAAACGGCCGCTCTTTGTTGTTGTTGCCCTTGGGACCGCCCTTCTCTCCGAATCCCTGCTGCCCGGTGCCGGCATCCTTGGCAACGGGCGGACCGCTGAGCGGTGATACCGGATCGGCGGCGGGCGGCGCAGCGGGGGGTGCGGGCGGTGCGGGCGGTGCGGGCGGCGCCGCGATGACGGATGCCGCAAGGAAAGTGGTACTCGCAATGAAGGCCGCGATGACTGTCGTTCGTGATGCGTTCATGGGCAATGGGTCCTGTGAAAGGCGGGCGCGTGCTGGCACCTCACGGGTGTGAAACGCGCGCCGTTGCCGACTCATTGCAAATTTCGGCGAATGATGGGGGGTGCTCGGCAGCAATTCCATGCAGAAACCCGCCCAATAGCCTGTCCGGGATACGATTGCCGGACTATGGCACTCACGTCGAAGCATCTCCATGACGCCCTCCGCACGGTTCAGGACCCCGACCTTGGCAAGGACCTCGTCACGCTCGGCATGGTCAAGGATGTGCTGCAGACAGGGAACGATGTCAAGCTCGTCATTGAACTCACTACCCCCGCCTGCCCCATGAAGGACAAGATCCGCGGCGACATTGACGAGGCAGTGCGCGCGAAATCCATTGAAACCGGCGAGCCGCTTGGCAAGCTGGAGATTGAGTTCACCGCCGATGTTCGCAAGGCGAATGACCGAACCCGTGAGGGTGGCAATCCCCTGCCGCTGGTGACGCACATCATTGCAGTTGGCGCTGGCAAAGGCGGAGTTGGCAAGAGCACCGTGAGTGCGAATCTCGCCGTTGGCCTCGCGCGATTCGGCGCCAAGGTTGGTCTGCTTGACGGCGACATCTACGGCCCGAGCGTTCCAACCATGCTTGGACTTGAAGATGTTCCCACCGCCGCGCGTGGCAACATGCTGATGCCCTTTGAAGTGCATGGCATCAAGACCATGACGCTCGGCAAACTGGTGGACGCTGACAAGGCGCTGATCTGGCGTGGACCGATGGCGCACGGCGCGTTCAAACAATTGGCGCTGCAGACTGAATGGGGCGCGCTCGATTACTTAATCATTGACCTTCCGCCAGGAACAGGCGATGTGCCGTTGACCATGAGCCAACTGCTGCCGCTCACTGGCGCGGTGGTGGTGTGCACGCCGCAGCGCGTGGCGCAAGATGACGCCCGACGCGCAGTGCGGATGTTCCAGCAACTGGGAATTCCCATCTTGGGCGTCGTGGAAAACATGAGTTACTTCGTCGGCGATGACGGCAAGGAGTACGACATCTTTGGCCGCGGCGGCGCAGAAGTCATGGCGCAGACGATGGGACTGCCCTACCTTGGCGGCATGCCAATCCACATGAATTTGCGCGCAAATTGTGATGCCGGCAACCCGCTTGCTAACTGGGATACCCCAGCGCTCGGCCGCGATATTGATGCACTGTGCCAACGCTTGGCGTCGCAGATCAGCATTCAAGCGCACGGCGGACTGATTCAGCCAACGCTCAGCGTGCGCTGACGCATGAATTCGGAACGCGCTTAGTCAGTCCAAGCGGTGAAGAGCTCGGTGCTGAAGTATCGCTCCATGCGGTCGCACAGAATGGTGATGACGCGCACGCCTTCGGGCAGCAGTGCCGCCGCTTGAATCGCAGCCGCTACATTCAATCCGCTACTTGGACCAACTGGAAATCCTTGGCGAATCAATGCGCGCGCGGTGTTCATAGCGACATCATCCGAGACCTCTAGTTCGCATAGGTCAGGAATATCTTTCGGCTGATAGATCCGACTCATACCATCAAGCACACCAGGAATGCGCGCGGAGAATGAGCATTGTTCGGGGGAACCAAAGCACTCCCCGGACATGGCATGCGTGCCTGACGCGATCGGACGAACTGCAAATGGCTTGACTTGGAATCCGCGTTCGCGCAGACCGTGACACATGCCAACCATCGTGCCACCAGTACCGATACCAGAGGTGAATGCAATCGTCCGGGACGCTGCAAAGTCTTGCGCGAGCGAGTGTGCAATCTCCGCGGCTGTTCCCAAGCGATGCGCCTCGGAATTGTCAGGATTCTCAAACTGGCGCGGCAGGAAGACCTTCGTCGAGGCAGCCAATTCGGAACACGCAGCCGCCGCCCCCTGCATTCCATCAGCTTTGGCAGTAAATCGCACCTCACCGCCGAAGCCTTGAATCATCAGCACACGCTCGCGGCTCACGCCCTCAGGCATGATGGCAATGAACTTCAAACCCAAGCGCGCGCACACCATGGCCATAGCGATACTTGTAGACCCGCTGCTCACTTCTGCAACCAAGTCACCACGCGCTACCACGCCCTCAGCCAATGCCTTATTCAGGATGTACGCCGCAATACGGTCCTTCGTACTGCCAGACGGATTCATGAACTCGCACTTACACCACACGGTTGGGCCATCGGCTTCAAGGCGGATCGGTACAAGCGGTGTAGATGCCAACTCAAAGCCCGTGACACCCATGTGCGGCTCCTGAAATTTCAACGAAATTCCTTGCGCAACTTTCGGAGTGCTTCGCCGAATGCATCCAGATGCTGCTTCTCATGCGCAGCACTCACTTGGCAGCGCAAGCGCGCGTGACCTTCAGGTACCACCGGGAATCCAAAGCCGATGACGAATACGCCAAGCTCCAGAAGGCGCTTGCTCATGGCGATGGCCTTCGCGGTGTCATGCACGATGATTGGGCAAATAGCGGTCGGGCTCTCCAACACTTTGAAGCCCGCCTCGCGGATCATGGTGCGCGCGTAAGCAACATTGTCGCGCAACTTCTGCACACGCTGCGGCTCGCGCATCAGAACTTCAATGGCCTTCTGCGCGCTGCATGCCACCGTCGCTGGCAACGCGTTGGAGAAGAGCGTTGGTCGACCACGCTGAATCAACAGATCGATTGCCTTGCGGGAACCCACCACGTAACCGCCCGCCGCGCCACCGAGTGACTTGCCGAGCGTGCCAGTGAAGTAGTCCACTTTCGTTGCATCCATGCCCCAGTGCTCGTGCGTTCCGCGGCCGGTCAGGCCCATCACGCCAGTGCCGTGACTGTCGTCAACCACAAGAAGCGCGCCGAATTCGTCGCACACCGCGCGCAAACCAGGCAGGTCACCAATATCGCCTTCCATACTGAAGACGCCGTCAGTCACCACCCAAATTGCACCGGTGACCTGGACATTGGCGCGCGCAGCCTCCAGCTTCGTGCGCAGATCACCAAGGTCAGCATGCTTGAAGACGCCCTTGTGAAGACCCTTCTTGATGACGCCGGCCAAACGCACGCCATCAATGATCGATGCGTGGTTGAGTTCATCACTGATGATCAAGTCGCCCGGCTCGCACAGCGTTGGAAAGATCGCTTCGTTGGCGTTCCAGCAACTGGTGAAGGTGTACGCGGCCTCGCATCCGTAGAACTCCGCGATCTTCTCCTCAAGTGTCTCATGACACTCGAACGTGCCGCAGATGAATCGCACACTGGCGGTGCCTGCGCCGTAGCGGCGAAGACCTTCGATGCCAGCCTCAACCACCTCCGGGTGATTGGCAAGACCCATGTAGTTGTTGGAGCAGAAGCACGCCACTTCGCCGTACCCACGGAGTTTGACCGTGGCGCCCATCGGCCCCTCAATCGTCTGCAGGTGTTTCAACTGCCCTGCATCCTTGAGCGAGGCGAGAATCTTCTGCGTGCGGCCCTCAAACGGGCGGTCGGCGATGGTGGTCATTACGGGAGTTTACCTCCTCGGTGCGTCATCCATGCACGTAGCGGGCACGGATCTTTGGCATCAAATACTTCTCAAATGCACTTTCAAACGTGTACGTCGGCGCCCAACCCCAGTCACGCCGCGCGGCGGAATCGTTGCACTCTTCCGGCCAACTGTCGACGATCGCCTGGCGACCAAGGTCTGGTTGAAACGAGACATGCGCACCCGGAAACGCCTGCTTCACCAAGCGTTCGAAGTCTGCAGCGGTGGGGCTGAACGCGGAGACGTTGTAGACCGTGCGCGTGAGCTGCTCCTTCGGCGCGGCAGCCAAGCGCAGCAGCGCGTCGATCGCCTCGGGCATAGTCATGAACGGAATCCGGGTGTCTGGTCGCACGAAGCAGTCATACGCCTTGCCCTGCGCGACGACGTGGATCATCTCTGGTCCGTAGTCACTGGTGCCGCCGGATGGAACGGTGTCACTGGAAATGATTCCCGGGAATCGGATGGAACGAAAGTCGATCGGCGACGGATGGCGATCCTTGGCAAGCTTTCGATAATGCGATTGGTAGTAACGACCAAGTTCCTCACCCGCCAACTTGTTGACGCCGTACATCGTGTGCGCGTGCGTGAATTGATCTTCGTTCACCACCGGATGCGCGCGCTTGTCCGCAAGCGTTGGCATTCCGTACGCGGCAATCGAGCTTGGGAACATGAACTTCACGCTTTGACCGTGACTGCGCGCCTGTTCCGCGGCAAGCTTGAGCAAGTTGAGCGTGCCGCCCACATTGACATGATGTGCGGTCTCTGGCGCAAATTCACCCCGCGTCGAAAGCAGCGCCGCCAAGTGGAAAATCTCGCCAATCTCAAACTGCGCATTGATGCGCTCAAGCAATCCAGCGTCGCAGATGTCACCAACAAACGCGTCGCGGCAGTGACTGCGGACGCCGGCATCCAACTCACGAACATCGATCGCCACAATCTGTCGACCATCGCGCGACAGTGCGTCAATGAGCCCGTGGCCCATCTCGCCACCAGCGCCCGTGACCAGAACGACTTTATCGCGGCGATGGCCAGACGGTGTATGCGTATCTGCACTCATAAGGGCAAGAAGTGTACGACACCGCGTGGCGTCGAGAGCGTTACGCGCGAACGCCAAATCGCTCAATCAACCGCTTGGTGGCACGAATTCCATCGGGCTCCGACATGGTCTTCCCCTCAAATTCGATCCCCACAAAGCCCGAATAGCGCGCCGCGTCCAAGATGGCAAACATACGCGCGTAATCGATGGTGGTCTCGTTACCTGTGGCGTCAAAGCCGTAGCTCTTGGCGCTGACATCGCGCGCCCACGGCATCATTTCTGCCATGCCCTTGTAACGGTCGTATTGCTCCGTCTCGCTGAGTCGGAAATTACCAAAGTCAGGAAGCGTGCCAATATTCGGGCGCGCGATGCGCTTCATGAGTTGAGCCATCCAACTGCCATCCGAACTGATGCCGCCGTGATTCTCCACAATCACCGCAAGCCCCATCTCCTGAGCACGATCGGCCAGTATTCCAATTCCATCCGCGCTGCGTTCCATCTGCTCTTCACGCGTGCCTTCACTACGCGCGTTGACGCGAATGGCAAAGCAACCAAGCGCCTGCGCCGCGTGCAGCCAGCGCATGTGACCTTCGATCGCGTCGCGACGAGCGCCGGAATCAGCGGCGCCTAAGTCACCCTCGCGGTCAATCATGATGAGAACACTGCGCACGCCCTCGCCGTTACACCGCGTGCGTAACTCGCGCAGGTATGAATCATCAGCCACTTTGCCCGCGAAGAACGTGCTGACGTACTCCACCGCAGAGATTCCATAGGTGCGGCGCGCTTGCAACGGAAAGTCCAAGTTGGTGATCTCGCCAGCCTTCAATGCACGGTTCAATGACCACTCAGCGAGCGATATCTGCCGAACCAGCGGGGCATCCGAAGATGCACCACCCGCGCTGCCGGCATTACCCGTACTGGCAGCGTTACCCGCCCCGGCCGCGTTGCCTGCGTTGCCCGCGTCATTCACGTCCCCACTTGAACCGCTTTGTAATGACCCGCATCCCGCCAGCACAGCACCCAGCGCCATACCGCCAAGCAGACCGATCGCGCCGCGACGGTCGAGTGCCACCGCGCGACCATTAGCGCACTGACCCGCCAACGCCTGCCGCACATCATCTGTTGATCGCGTCCCCACGCTTTCGTTCATCGAGGCTTTCCGCCAAAGAGTCGTTCGCTCATGTTGTCGGCGCTGGTCCACTTGCCGGCATGCGCGTGAACGAACGTCGCAACCACGGCGATCGCCAGTGGAATGAACGCCACGGCGCCCAAGAAGCGCAGCTGACCGCCTTCAGGGACCCAGTCGCCCATCATCATTCCGGCAAACGCTCCGCACGCGCCAAACAGCACGACGTTCAGGGCCAACAACTTGAGGACGTGGATGCCCGACATGCCGCGCGTGGGAGAGCGGTGATCGTGCTGGTGGTCATGCTTATGGTCGTGCTGCTGGTTCATCGCCGGCGAGGATACCGCGTCTGCGGCTACCCTTTGCAGTTGCCATGAAGATGACTACCCCACGTGCCGTCTCCATTCTCGCCATGACTGCTTTCGCAGTGTTCTGCGCGCATGCCTCGGGGCAATCGCCCACGCCGGCACCGGCTGCCCCATCGCGGCCAGTGCCGGTCCCCGCGCCGACATCCACTCCCGCCACCGGCGCGTTTGGCGCTCCGGCATCGGGAGCCGTGGTCGAACCCGAACTCGCCACTCCCAAGCCTTCTCCTCGTCCAACTGAGACGGCCACTGCGCACTCCACTGCCAGTAGCACGCGCCTTCCGGTGGTCATTCCTACGGGCTGCACCGTATGGCCAAACGATCCCGCACTTCTCAAACTTGAAGCCGAGCGCGAAGCACTGGAGATGGTCGATCACGCCTCGCGCTTAGGTGCGGAAGAATCCGGTCGACGAATCAGCGCCATGCACGCGTTCATCGATCAACGCAATATGGAATCAGCGTGGGCACGATTCTCACGTCAGTATGTTCCAACGCTCGATCAACTCACCTTTGACGAAGCGACTGCGCGTGCCAAGTCGCAAGCGGCGGGCACCGCGCCCACACCAGACACCAACGACATCGATCACCTTGAGCAGGCCGTTGAAGTGGAATCCGGCGTGGCACGTGCATCATGGAATCTGCTCAATCGCCACCGACGTGCGGTGGACACGCTGACTGCGTTCCTCTTGCAAGAGAATATTCTTGGCGATTACCAAGGTTGGGCGCCGGGCTACATGCGCGCCATGGGTTGGAAGGCGCAAGGCCCCGATACCGGGCAAGCGCCAAACTCTGACGCCGTCCGTCGCCGCGCCGTGCAACTTGAGTGGGACCGCGCGCAGCGTGAACAACGCGCGCAGATTCCGCAGGGATGGGAGCCAGGAAACGGCGTCCCTGCCGGTAGCACGCCAAGCAACGTGCCATCAGAGAACGGCGTGATTCCTGCGCCAGTGTCACTGGGCGCCTCGCCCGCGCGCAGCATCTACAGCAATTCCTGGTGGAACGGCTACGCCGATCCGTACTACGACACCGGCGGATTCCCAGGTCGCGATCCGAACCTGAACGTCCCCATGGCTGACGATCCCAAGACCTACGGTTGGGCGCCCGAGGCGTACACCTACACCGCACGACCCGCGTACTGGGATCTTGGTCCGAACGTCCATCCCGCAGCGGGCATGTTCCCAGGCGGAATGGTCGGCGGCGCCGGCTTTGGAATGTCGATTGGCGCAGGTGGTGCAGGTGGCGCAGTCGGTGCAGGTAGCGCACCATGAACAAAGACGCGGCGAGTGATGACTACCAAACGCCGCACGCGCGACCGATTCTTGGAGTTGGTCGCGGTCGAATGATCGTGATCGCGTGCGCACTCGGTATTGTGTTTCCCGTTGCAATCATGCGCAGTCATGGCGATGCGTTGGTGGCACGGTGGTCCGCCACGCAACGCGCCGTTGACGGAAACACGTTCTGGGCATGGGCCGCATTCTTTGGAAGTCCCTTCTTCTGGTTCACGGCATCAGTGGTCGGTTTCGGTGTGGCAGCGGCATTCAATTGGAGTAACACCGCACGCTGGACTGGCATGCTGGCGTTGGGAGTGATGTGGTCAGGGCTGGCCGACATCGCCGTCGCTGGTGAAGCACTCGGCACTGCCACTGTTGGTGCCGCCGCGTGCGTAATGACACTCTGGCAACCGCGCCTCTGGCCGTTCTGCGCTGCGCTGGCGCTGGTGACGGCCACCGGGCGCATGATTGCCTCCGGAAGTTCGGTATCCGCAGCGGTGGTCGGACTCTTCCTTGGGGTGGTGGGAGTACTGATCATTGAGTTCGGCTGGTACTCCGTCGCCCCGCAAACTCCGCCAATTCGGGGCGCAAACCCGCAGTCCTGACGGCCTGGATGGGTTTTCGCGGCCGACCATGGCGCGCTGGCGTGCCGGTCAAATCAAAATTCTTACAAAGAAGTAACGAGGAAACAATGCACGCCCCCCGTGCGTAATGCATGTTGAAGATGGCCTGTGTGCGCGGCCAATCGGACAGGAGGTCCAAGCATGTCAACGAATCCGCACCATCGGCGCCACGGTCATGACGACATCGAATCTGCTCCGCGTGTTCGCGCTGCAGAGTCGCTCTTCTCTCGCGCTAACCAATTCCTCGCAGCGGTCTGGAACGCGTCCGATGCTGGCATGTGCATCACGGCGGGATGTTCCGAGTGCGGCGCGCTGGAGTTCCGCCGCGCGCTTGCAACGCTTGACGGGCTATCGCCAGACGCCCCACTCACCACGCCCATCGCACTGCTTCCGGAGGCGCCCGGCCCACTCGCCAGTGCACTCGCCTCTGTTGACTTTGGTCTCTTGCGTCTCACCCCGCGTTGGTACGACGCACTTGATATCGCACTCTTCTACGTGCGCGACCGCGGCGAACTGTGTTTCGTACTTGACGAATGGGTGCGGCGCGATGCGGTGCCGACGCGCATCCTGGATTTGGTGCTGTTTCGCCACGTGCGCTACGGATTTCCTGACGCGCGACTCACCGATCTCTGGCTTGAACTCTGCTTGGACGTTGCCGCAACCACTTGCGATGAAGGGCTTGTTGAAAGCCTGATTCTCACGTGCCCAGAGCGAGTCGGAGCCGACCCGCGCGCCTTCCGAGCTGCGATGGAAGCAGCCAATCACAGCGCGTGCGTGCGCGCGATTGTTGGTCGGCTTGGTGAATGTGCGTGATCAAGCGACCAGCACGACAGCCTTACGGGCACACACCCCACTTGGACAACAGGATGCCAAGCTTCCTACCGGAACTCAGTCCATCATGATTGAGAGAACGCACTGACTATGGGAATCGCACGCGCACGGAGCGGAAGTACTCCTCGAGTTCCAGCGCAATGTCAACCAACTCTGGGTCAAAGGCGCGCCCGGACTCGGAACGAAGTAACTCGGTGACCTTCTCGGCAGTCCACGGCTCTTTGTAGGCGCGCTTACTTGTCAACGCGTCGTAGACGTCCGCGACCGCAACAATGCGCGCAAAGAGTGGGATTTCCAGGCCACGCAAGGGCTTCGCCACCGGGATCGTGTCAAACTCCACGGGTAATTGCGCCATCATCGCTGCATTCACGCCGCCGGGGTAGCCGGTGCCATCCCACTTGTCGTGGTGATGGATTGTGACATCGCGCATGGCTTCGTCGTACGAGTTGTTGGCGTCTGCAAACAACCGTCCGCCGAGCACGGAATGCGTCTGCATGTGCCGGTACTCCGCGTCATCAAGCTTTCCTGGCTTCTTCAGGATGCGGTCCGGAATGGCTACCTTGCCGACATCGTGAACCATGGCCGCCATACGCAACTCATCGCGACGACGGAAGCGCTCTGAGTCATCAACGTTGTGCAAGGCAGCCCACTTGTCATACATGGCCACGGAACACTCGGCGACGCGCTGTACGTGAGCGCCGGTCTCCGTCGGGTCGCGCATCTCCGCGGTGGCAATGAGGCGCATGATGCCGCCTCGTACCAAATTCGCGCGCTCAACTGCAAGCGATGCCATGCCCGCAAAGAGTTCCAGCGCGGCCTCGTCGCCCGGTGTGAATACCGCCACATCGGCGGATACTTTGCCACGACCGCGTGCGTTGATCAGCTGCAGAACGCCCAGCACGTCATCGCGGACGCGCAACGGAGCAACCAACATGCTGCGCGTCTGGTACCCGGTTTGAGCATCAACCTGCGAGAGGAAGTGATACGGAAGCGAACCATCAAGGTGCTGAACATCATCAATGCGCAGTGATTTACCCGTGGACGCCACATAGCCAGCAATGGAAGTGCTGTCACGCGGTAATACAACATCAGCAAGCGGCAACCGCTGTCCGGGCTGAAGTGCAGCTTCGAGCGTGTCGTTCTGTGTGTATACAAGCCGAATGCCGTCTGCCCCTGCCATCCAGATGGAGCCAGCGTCGGCGTCGGTGAAGCCCCGAGCAAGGCGCAGCGCCTGATCCATGACTTCATTGAGGTCTTGAGCACATGCAAGTTTCGTACCCAGCGCGCCGACCTCAGCAAAGCGTTGACTCTCTTCACCCAGCAACTCATTCATCGCAAAGAGTTTGCGATTCGCAGCATCAACTTCCGCGTTGCGGCGCACCAGTTCCGACTGGCTATCTGCTAACGAACGCATGGCTCGATCGCGATCCCGCTGCGCTCGACCCATGCGGGCGTGGTAACGAATGCGCGCCACTAGCTCCAGGGCATCGGGCAGTTTCACCAAGTAATCATTGGCACCGGCACCGAAGCACTGCTCCTTGATGACTGCGTCCGAATGCGAAGACAACACCACCAGCGGCGTATCGGCAAGATCCGGGTTCGCACGGATACGGATGATCTGCTCCATGCCGTCCACGCCCGGCATCATCAAGTCTTGCAAGATGACGTCTGGGCGTCGGCTCAGTGCCAAGGAGTAGCCGGTCTCGGCGTCCTGGGTGGCGGTAAATTCGATGTCAGGGAACGGCGCCAGGAGGCGACGAACCGCTTCGCCGATCATCACCTGATCGTCTACAAGTAGGACGAGCGTCTTGGTCTTCGATACTGGCTGTGCCGTAGGGACTGTCACCCCATCATCGTATCGGCGGTCAGCCGCAGATGAACGGGGCGTCAATGCGCGCGCCTGGGGCAATCACGCCTGCAAGTGGCACCGAACGCAGGCGACCGAGCGCGTGACGAACCACCCGCGAGTCGGCGCGGCGGTCGGACGTGCTGCGGGACTTGGGCTGCACGCGGTCGAGGCTGCCGGCACGGATGATGGTGGATGATGAGTGGTGCATGGTGGACCCGTTCCCAAATTGCGCGGCGTCGCGGCTTCGTTCACTTTTCGTTTCGTGCGACTCACCACCCATCGCGCAGCGATATTGTCGGCGATCGCGGTCCCCAGGTGAGCCGTGTTCACAAATTCATGTGAAACAATGTCCCCCGGCGTATAAAACCGCGCGCTAACCTGCCCAGATGCGCTGGGATTTCCCCTATCGATCGCAGCGAATGCCAACAATCGCACACCAAGTGGTTGCCACTGGTCAACCGCTCGCCGCGCAGGCCGGGCTGCAAGTACTCATCGATGGCGGCAGCGCAGTCGATGCGGCGATCTGCACCGCGGCCACACTCACCGTTGTTGAGCCAACTGCCAACGGAATCGGCAGCGATGCATTCGGAATCATCTGGGACGGTGCGTTGCACGGACTGAACGCCAGTGGAAGATCGCCAGCCGGACTCGCGCGCAGTGCGTTCGATCATGAAACAGAGATGCCGCACCTCGGATGGAACGCCGTCACTGTGCCGGGGTGCGTCTCCGGATGGATGGCACTGCATGCCCGTCATGGCACCCTGCCCTTCGAGCGTTTGCTCGCGCCCGCGATCCGCTATGCGCGCGATGGATTCCCGGTGAGTCCAATGACCGCTGCGGGTTGGCAGCGCGCGGCAATCCGTTACCGCGACTTCCCTGCGTGGATGGCGACGTTCGCGCCGAACGGTCACGCACCGGCAGTGGGCGAAGTGGTGCGACTTGCAGACCACGCTGCCACGCTCACCGAAATCGCGCGCACGAGCGGCGAGAGTTTCTATCGCGGAGTGCTTGCCGAGCGAATGGATGCTGCTGCACGCGCTGCAGGCGGCGCGATGCGTGCCGCGGACCTCGCGGACCACGCGCCGTCATGGGTAACGCCCTGGTCGATCGATTACCGCGGAGTCACGCTGCACGAGATCCCGCCGAACGGCCAGGGGCTTGCGGCGCTGGTAGCCCTTGGAATCCTGCAACATGTTGAGATGGGCAAGTTCCCGGCAGACAGCGCTGATTCGCTGCACGCACAAATCGAAGCGATGCGCGCGGCGTTCGTTGATGTCAGGCGCTACGTGGCGGACCCAGATCGTGGCACTGGTGAAGCGGAGCAGCTCCTTCAGCCTGCACACCTGCAGGCGCGCGCAGCGAGCATTCGGATGGAACGCGCTGGCACGTGGACTGCGAGTGCCCTGCCCAAGTCCAGCACTGTCTATCTCTGCACCGCCGATGCGCAGGGTCGGATGGTGAGTTGGATTCAATCGAACTACGAGGGCTTCGGCTCTGGCATTGTGATTCCTGGTACTGGCATTGCCATGCAAAATCGCGGCGCAGGATTCACGCTTGAGCGCGGGCATCCCAACGAGTACGCCCCAGCCAAGCGCCCATACCACACCATCATTCCTGGATTCCTCACCCGCGCGGGTCAGCCGCTTGCGGCGTTCGGCGTGATGGGTGGTCCCATGCAACCACAGGGTCATCTGCAAATGGTGGTGCGCATGGTGGATCAAGGCTTGAACCCACAGAGCGCCATCGACGCCCCGCGTTGGCAGGTCATGGATGACGGCACAGTGATGCTCGAACCTGGTTTCCCGGAGTCCACCGTCACTGAACTCGCCGCACGCGGCCACCGAGTCCGCATTGACTCTGCGGCCACCACCTTCTTCGGCGGCGCCCAAATGGCGTGGCGCGGCGCCGACGCCTACGTCGCCGCCAGCGACCCACGACGCGACGGGCAGGCCGTGGGGTACTGATGTGGTTGCAATACCTGGGCACACTGGCAAAGCAAGGACCAACCTGCGTAAGTGCTTGTCAGATATGACTTAACACGGCGTTTTCTCACTTTATCGCGTTTGGATCCGTGAAATATTCATAAAAATGCGTATTGCGCGGAATG
>JBIKZY010000176.1:0-4497 GCA_044354475.1 Phycisphaerales bacterium | reverse complement strand
CGTCATGGTGGGCGACGGTGTGAATGACGCGCCTGCGCTCGCGAGCGCGGATGTTGGTATGGCGATCGGTAGCGGAGCAGATATCGCGGCGCACGCGGCGGACGTAGTGCTAATGCGTCCGGGCGTTTTGCGCGTGGCGGAAGCAATCACTATTGCGCGCGCCACCATGCGCACCGTGCGCCAGAATTTGTGGTGGGCATTTGGCTACAACATCGTCGGTATTCCGCTTGCCGCGGGCGTGCTATGGCCATTGACGCACTGGAATCCAGGTCCGATGGTCGCGGCAGTTGCCATGAGTGTTTCCAGCGTTGCCGTGGTCACCAACAGCCTTCGTCTACGTCGGACAGCAATGCGTTGAATATCTACACCCGATTGGCGCCCCTGGAACCCTTGCTCATCGGCCCGTGGCGTTGGGCGATGTATGCAGCGATCGCTGCACCGTTCGCTGTAGTGCTTTGGGTAATGTTCGGGCGTCGATGGAAGCCGGACGGCGTACTTCGGTGTTCGCAGTGCCACCACGTGTTTGATCCCGAAACTCGGTTTACTGGCGCAGCGTTGACGGCGGGTGTGCGATGCTCGGAGTGCGGCAGTGTCACGCGGACTGAGCAAGCGGCACTACGGCGTGGCAAGAGGAGATGGGTGATTGCGGCGAGTATTGCAAGCGCACTGCTCATTGCACTACCACTCATGTTTTGGCACAGCGTGCCGGTGTTCATTGCGCGCACACTGATGCCGCGCTGGGTCACCGAGGGTCGCGCTGAATTTGCGAACGGATTGACGCTCGTGTACGAAGTCGATCCGTTGCAGGAATGGTTTGATATGGAGCCAAATATTGCCGCTGGCGCGTGGCGGGGCAACTTTGAGGATTTGGTGGAGATAAGCGACGCAGATAGAAATGCTGGCTGGAATAGCCGCACTTCTTACGTCTGGCCTGATCGCCGCCGCTTGCGCGCATGGACCGATGCAAGCCACCCGACATCCACTGCGCATCTCGGTCATTTCGTTTTCGGAGTGGAAGGATGGTCGCCGACGGCGGAGCAGTGCATGCCGCCAATTGGCTCCCCAGGATTTGGCGGCGATATCACCGGTGATGGTGTCGGCGATGTCATTGTGGGCGAAGTCAACGACGGTAGCGGCGGCGGCACGACGTGGATGATGGTGACTGTTCCGCAAGAAGCCGCAGACGAGCACGGTGGTCCAGCAATTACCGCAATCGGTATGGGCATATTCCAGCGTGACACTGTGCACGGCGGATGGATCTTTCTGAGCGTGTGCCATGGATTCCGCTACGGACTCACGCCCGGCGCATTTGCGAGTGACCCGCTCATTGCCTGCACATGGAACGCAGAGCAACATGCGTGGATGCCGAACGTTGAACGCATGAGGCGCGAGCCGGATCGGCAGGTCCTTGCAAAGCATGCGGCAGCAGCGCTTGATCACTATCGTGAGTGCCGTGCGGATGCGGCCGACCTGAAGGCTGGCAGTGGGGTCAATGATCTCACTGGTGAACCCGCGGGTGACGGTGACCCAGCCGCGGCCGCACTGGAGGCCTTACGTAATGGCCGTGCGGGCATGGGAGATTTCTTGCCGTGTCCCGGCATGATTGGCTCACTCTCCGCGGGCGTATTGGAATTGCTGACTTCTGGGCACGGCGCCGAATGGGAGGAGTGGGTGCGCCTAGCCTGGCCAGCAGAAGCGACCGCATCGTTCCGCGATCGATTCATTGCTGATATGCGTCGTACCATCGAAACATGTGAATGCGCCGCATCGCTCCGAGAGTTAAACGGATTTCCCGAAGCACGGCCGGCGATTGGCGCAACGCCGCGCGGTTCCGAGCACAGGCGCTGAAGTCATGTTGATGCACCTACTCATTGTTTCCATCTGCGGCGCCATCGGCTGCGCTCTGCGTCTGGTGGCGCGTGATGTCCTCATGCACAACGGCGCGCAGCCATGGTGGGCAGTGCTGGTGATCAATCTGTTTGGCGCGCTCCTGATGGGTGCGGTGGCAGGTAGCGCCCGATCAATCGAAGAGCAAGCCGGACCGATGTTGGTTGCTGCCGTGACCGGTGTGCTGGCTGGGTGGACCACCTATTCCGCATTCTCGATGGACGTCGTTCAGCTGTGGTTGCGCGGCCAGCGTGCAAGTGCCCTGACGCTCTGGGCGGCAACCTTGTGCGGCGCTCCGCTCTTGGCGCTGGCTGGTGGTGCGGCAATGGCTGCGTACACAGGGGCGCCAACGTGAATCACCAGCACGCATTGCCTCCTGTACCGATTTGGAAACTCATCGCCGTTGCATGCGCCGGTGGGTTTGTTGGCAGCGCGGCGCGTGCTGGGATGGAGTTGGGTTGCAGTACTGTTGGGCTTCCTGGATGGACGGCACGCGTCGTGGTGAATGTGCTCGGCGCATGTGCGATTGGCATACTGTTTGCGCGTCTATGTGATGTTGACGGGCGCGGTATTCCGATTGGTTTTTCTCACAAAAATCGATTGCGCGAGCAACTCTGGGGCGCGGGATTTCTCGGCGGATTTACCACTGTGAGCGGCTTCGCGTGGGATATGGCATCAGCACTCCAGGACGGACCCTTCGAGCGAGCGACGGTGTTGTTCACCGCAGATGCCGTTGTTGGAATTGCTGCTGCGGCGTTGGGCTACTCCGTCACGATGGCGCGCCGTCAAGTGCGGGAGCGGAAGGGCGCTGCCTAATCACATGCGTGATTGCTACGGCGTAGCGTGATCACTACTGACGCGTTCAATCACCACCGACGCATTCAACAAGTTCTGCGCGGAGTCGCCGCGGTGGTACGTCGACGGTTGATAGCGACATGTCCACGCGCCGTTGGCTTGCAGCTGCGCAACAATATGCTCCAAGTACGGGTGTCTTCGTGCCGGCGAAGTGCGTGTGGTGGTTGGGTACACATGGAGGGCACGCTTAGTGACACGCAATAGCTCGGTGATGGCGGCTTGGTGCCACTGCTCGGTGAATGGTGAATTGGTCAGGATTCCGCCTGATTCCGGAGAGCTATAGGTGACCAGCAAGTGCGCGCTGAACGTTTGGTCAAATGATTGGTCTGCAAATGGCAGCTGCGGCAGGCTGGCTGCAACGTAGCGACCCGCAGCGCGTCCCGCTTCGTAGTCGGCAAGAAATCCATGAAGCGCGGCGCGCTTGTTGGCTGCATATGAAGTGAGATCAAGTGTCGAATAGTGATCTCCGTGCTCCGACATTGCTTTAATCGTTCCGGCAATGTCTAACTCACAGCGCGCACGTAGTTCATCGTGCGTATGGATGTACAGGGGGTCAACGCCAACCGCGTCAACGCCCGCCGCCGCTGCTTCGGCAACAAACGAACATGGACCCGCTGGGCAATCAAGAACTCGCTGCCCGGCAAGTGCTTGCATCGTCACGCCGAACATGGCGTGGTAATCACTGGCAAGTCGGCCGAAGAACTGCATGGTGTCGAGCCGAAGTGTGGGTACGGTCATGGCTGTAGTGTGCCGTCCCTGGTGAATTCCTGCTGAGTCATTTCGCATTATTCGTCACCGCGCTACGCTGCGTTACATGCCCGATATCACGCTGAATCATTTGGTCGCAGATGTTTCTGCCGGAACAGTCCGCCCGTGTCAAGTCACGGTTCGTTCTGGACGAATTGTTTCCATCGTTCCCAGCGCTGCCGCCATGCAGCCTGGAGTGCTCGTACCTGGTTTCGTCGATGCGCATGTGCACGTTGAAAGCAGCATGCTGCCCCCATGGGAGTTTGCGCGCGTGGCCATGCGACATGGCACGGTTGCCTCAGTGAGTGACCCGCACGAGATTGCCAATGTCCTGGGTGAGTCAGGCATTCGCTTCATGATTGAGGACATTGCTGGTTCGCCATTCACGTGTTGGTTTGGTTGCCCATCGTGCGTACCGGCCACTTCTTTTGAGACCGCTGGTGCAACGATTGATGCTGATGCATGCGCACGCCTCTTGGATGATCCAAACATTCACTACCTCAGCGAGATGATGAACTGGCCCGGCGCGATCGGTGCTGATCCGCAGGTAATGTCCAAGATCGCCGCTGCCCAGGCACGTGGTAAGCGGGTTGACGGGCATGCGCCTGGTCTCCGTGGGGAGCAAGCGCGCGCATACTTTGCACGCGGCATCGAGACAGACCATGAGTGCTTCACTCTTGATGAAGCGCGTGACAAGGCTGCGCTTGGCGTGAAGATTCTCATCCGTGATGGCAGCGCTGCTCGGAATTTCGAAGCACTGTGGCCGATGCTTGCCGAACATCCCGAGTTGTGCATGTTCTGTACCGATGACGCTCACCCAGATGATTTGCTGGTTGGGCACATTGACCGCCTGCTGGCCCGCGCCGTGGCGAAGGGAATCGATCCATTCGTTGCTCTGCGTGCCGCCACAGTGAATCCTGTTCGCCACTATGGACTGCCGTGCGGTCTGCTGCGCGAAGGCGATCGGGCTGACATGGTGCTTGTGGAAGATCTCGTTTCTTTCAAGCC
>JBIKZY010000054.1:0-15933 GCA_044354475.1 Phycisphaerales bacterium | reverse complement strand
TGGCACCCACGGGGCGTACGTCCAACTGCCGGACTTCTCAGTTTCACACGCCGCTTACCGAGGATCCCGTGCTCACTGCGGGGGCTCGCACACGGAAGGCGCGTGGACAACCAGGGTTTGGAACCCGTTCAACTGGCCGCAGGCGCCGGAGAGGACAGGGCCGCGCTCAGCGGCCGTCCTCGTAAGGCGAATGCGGACCAGTACGAAAGCGTGTTGCATCACCGCAACCACACACGAAACCGTGATGCCGCAACGCGATCCCTGGCCGCAGGCGCCGGAGGGGATAGGGCCGCGCTCAGCGGCCATCCTCGTAAGGCGAATGCGGGCCAGTACGCAGGCGCAATCCCTCAACGCAACCAGAAACATCGTGCCCACTTCTCCAGGATGTACTGGTGGGCATCGTCCCTTCCTGTCCGCATCAAGCCTGAGTGCATTTCCTATGCTGCGCATGTGGCAACCGTTCTAGTTACTGCGTTCGAGCCCTCAGGGGATGCCCATGCCGCGCCGTTGGTGCGAGCATTGCGCGCGCTGGCCCCGGATGTTCGCGTGGTTGGCTGGGGCGGTCCCAAGATGCGTGCTGCTGGGTGTGAGATGGCGGGCGAGACAGCACGTGATGGTGCCATGACGCTGGTGGGGTTGAAGAAGATTTCTGAGGTTCGGCGCATCGTTGCGGATATTCGTACATGGGCAGCCGCCAATCCAGTTGATGTGCATGTGCCAGTCGATAGCCCGGCTGCGAATTGGCATATTGCTTCGTGGATGAAGCAGCACGGCCGCGGTGCTGCCGGCGGATCACGCGTGGTGAATTTGGTTGCGCCGCAACTTTGGGCGTGGGCGCCGTGGCGGATTCGGAAGTGGCGGCGGACTAGTGACGCAATTCTTTGCCTGCTTCCATTTGAAGAAGAGTGGTTTCGATCGCGCGGCGTGCGTGCACACTTCATTGGGCATCCAGTGCTTGGCGAGCCGGTGAGTCCAGATGCACTGTTGCGTGCCAATGAACTTCCCGCGGGTGCGCCGAAATTATTACTGCTGCCCGGAAGCCGTAGTAGCGAAGTGCGCGCCAACATGCCACTCATGTTGGAGGTGTTCCGCGCCGTCACACACACACGCCCCGGTCTGGTTGGCCTGGTCATGGCAGCCAATGATGCGTTGGTGCCGCTAGTGCATGCTGCTGCGCGCGGTGCTGCGTGGCCAAGCAACTTGCATGTGGCAAGCAATGATCCGGATGCTGCTATCGCGTGGTGCGATTGTGCGCTCAATGTCAGTGGCACGGTGAGTCTTGACCTGGCGCATCAACGTAAGCCAATGGTGGCGCTTTATCGAACGGGCTTTGTGAAAGCCGCAGGCAGCGCGGTGGTACTGCTGACCCCGCATCGGTTGCTACCAAACATCATCGCGCGCCGCGAGATTGTGCCGGAGTTCATTCCGCATGCCGGCGGGGCGGGTCCGTTGTTGCGCGCGCTGGAGCCGCTTCTTGATGATGCCGGACTCCGTGCCCGCATTTCCCGTGATCTTGATGCAGTCACCCGGAGCTTTGAAGGACACGACCCCGGCCGCGAGGCGGCCGAGGTCGTGCTTGGTTTCATTGATCGTGCACCGGGCCGCGCCGAAGCGCGCCCGCTGTCCATCACTTGATCGGTTCGAACGTGAAGGTCTGGCCACCGATGACGCCTTCAACCATCAGGCCTTCTGCGCCGAAGGCAACCACGGCAACACCATTCTTGTAGTCGATCGCGGTGCTTGCACCAGCGTTCGCTGCAACAGCGGAAGCGCCTGCTTGGAACGCGGTCTCGCCACGCTTGAAGCGGTCGAAGGACATCTTGTCCTTGAAGAAGATGACTTGCGCGTATGACTGTCCACCGATCTGCGCGCCGATGGTTCCGCCGCCGACCACGCTGTTCGCGACCAACTTGCCGCCCTCGTACACCAGACCAGTGCCCCTGAAGCCGCCGACGACCAATCCGCCCTTGCCGATTTCTGGGTAGACCGCATAGCCGTAGGCGTTGGTGAATTCCTTGGCGGTTGCTGGGAACTTCGTCTTGCAACGCTCGACCGTGCCCTGCGCGTCATCCTTGAGGATGGCGGCCTGCTCGGCAGGTGGGAGCTTGGAAGCAGAGTCGCATCCCATCGGGAGCGCGCTGAGCGAAAGGCCGGCGAGGATCATGGCGGGGAGGCAGAGTGCAGTCGTCTTCATAGTGGTGTTCTCAGTTGAGTGAATGGATGAGTTGCTAGGACTAAACGGAAGATACCGACTTTGTAGTGACCGGGTTGGACGGGTCGCGCGCCCGAGCAGACAGATTTGTCTCGCTATCATTCCGCGTCATGATCCGCCGGACCGCTTCCATCGTTGCCGCGCTTACTGGCGCAGCATTTCTCCTCGCCGCCGCCCCCGTCTTTGCTGTTCAGGATGCGCCAAACAAGAAGTTAAAGATTGTCAGCAGTCTCCCGCAGACTGGCAGCGCCAACGCGCAGACCACCAGCATTGTGAATGGCATCAAGATGGCCATTGAAGAGCGGAGCGCGATGGTTGATGGATTTAAGATTGAGTTTGAGGCGATGGACGATGCCAGTCCGCAAAAGGGAAACTGGGACGGTCAACTTGAGTCCGCCAACGCCAAGCGAGCGATCGCTGACCCGGCGGTGGTTGGATACATCGGTACCTACAACTCAGGTGCAGCCAAGATCTCTATGCCGCTTCTTAACAAAGCCGGACTGGTGATGGTGAGTCCGGGCAACACCGCTGCCGGTCTGACCAAGCCCGGTCTTGGCGAACCAAATGAGCCGGCTGTCTATCGCCCATCGGGCAAGGTGAGTTACTTTCGCGTTGTGCCAGCGGATGACATTCAGGGCGCCGTCGCGTGTGAATTCTGCCGCAACGACCTGAAGGCGAAGAAGGTCTTCATCCTCCACGATCGCGAGCTGTACGGCAAGGGCATTGCCGACGTCTTCAAGAAGACCGCCGAAGCCACTGGGGTTGAGGTGGTCGGCTTCGAAGGTATTGATGCCAAGGCTTCCAACTATCGATCGCTGGTCACCAAGATTCGCGCCGCTGCTCCGGACGTTGTGTTCTTTGGAGGCACTACGCAGACCAATGCTGCGCAGGTGCTCAAGGATTTGCGTGCGGGCGGAGCCAAGATTCCATTCGTTTCACCGGATGGCACCTTTGAAAAAGCATTCATTGAGGCCGCTGGCAAGGACAGCGTCACCAAGGAACAAGGCGGCGTGTACATCACCTTCGGTGGTGTTCCTTCGGAAATGTTGACGGGTATCGGCGCCAAGTTTGTGAAGAGCTACCAGGCGAAGTACGGCGAGATTCCTGAGGCGTACGCCGTGTATGGCTACGAAGCAGGGTGCGTCTTGCTCGATGCCATCGACCGTGCGGAGACCAAGGATCGCGCGGCAATCATTGCTGCAGTAGCCGCCACCAAGGACTTCAATGGCGCTCTTGGTACGTGGAGCTTTGATGAGAATGGCGACACATCCATTCGGACCATGTCGATCAACACCATTGAAGACGGCGCATTCAAGTTCGTCCGCACAGCGGGTGGAGCGGCGAAGGCCAAGTGATGCAGCAAACGGTTGCTGCAGCAGAATTTCTGGCAGCGTGTGCGCTTTCACGCGTCGACGCTGTTGGTGGCTTTGCCCGTGATGGTCTCCTGTCTTCGCAAGAGGTATTCACTCAGCAACTGGTCACTGGGTTATCCAATGGCATGATCATTGCACTGATCGCCATTGGTTACACCATGGTGTACGGCATCATTGAGTTGATCAACTTTGCGCACGGCGACCTGTGCATGTTGGGCGCATACTTTGCGCTCACTGTTGTGGGGGCACTTGGTGTTGACCAGTGGGCGGGTACGGGCGGCATCATGGGCCTCGTGCTGGTGCTGGTTGGAACTGCGGCGTTCTGCGGTTCACTGAATTGGTCGATCAACCGTCTGGCCTATCGACCGCTACGCAAGGCCAGCAAATTGAGCCTGTTAGTAAGTGCCATTGGTGCAAGTTTCATCTTGGTGAATCTGGGGCTCTTCTGGGGTGGTTTGCCCATGGATGTGTTCGCCAATGGAACAAGCTCCGCGGCGCCAAAAGCATTTCCAGCGTTGGTTTCCGCGGCTCCCGCTGCGCAAATCGGAGATGTCATCTACTCGCGCACTGACCTCTTGGTGTTGTGCGTGACGCTGCCGTTGATGGTGGCGCTCACCTACCTGGTGCGATTCACCAAGCTTGGAAAGGCCATGCGCGCTGTGGCGCAGAATCCCACTGGCGCGTCACTCATGGGTATTGATGTTGAGCGTGTCATCGGCGCATCGTTCTTCATCGGCGGTTCGCTTGGTGGATTTGCCACGGTGGTCTACAGCCTCTACAACCAAACGGTCAGCTTTCAGATGGGCTATCGAATGGGAATGGATGCGTTCATCGCCGCGGTGCTCGGTGGCATTGGAAATCTTCCCGGCGCGGTCTTGGGCGGAATCTTGATTGGCGTGATTCGATCAATGAGTGATGGCTATCTTGAGGCACGTTGGACCAACACGGTGGTGTTTGGCATTCTCATCTTGATCTTGGTGTTCCGACCATCCGGTCTGCTTGGTGCAAAGCTTCGGGAGAAGGTGTAACCCGATGGCAATCTCCTCCAAGCGAATCACCATCAATCTGCTGCTGATTGCGGCGGTGGCCAGCATTCCCGTCATTGAGAAATTCGTCCCGCTGGGGCTGCACATTAGCGACCCAATGACTGATGTGTTTGTCTATGCCATTCTTGGTTTAGGCCTGAATATCCTGACTGGATTCACTGGACTGTTGAACTTGGGTGTGGCTGCGTTCGCCGCCATCGGTGCGTACGTCTTTGCCATTTCCACCTGCGAGATCTACCCATTCCAATTGGGGTTCTGGAGCGCGCTTGGCCTGACCATGGCCGCCGGCGCGCTCGCGGGGTTTGCACTCGGTGCACCAACGCTGCGCGTACGCGGTGATTACCTTGCGATCGTGACGCTGGGGTTTGGTGAGATCGTGAAAGATGTCTTGGTGAACATGGATTCCATTACCAAGGGAACTCAGGGCATCAATCCGCTGCCGCCACCAACACTGTTCGGTCATGAACTCGGTGGGAGTGGTCAGTATTGGCTCTTCATGGCCATTGCTCTGTTAGTCGCTGTCGGCGCGCGCAGTCTGGAGCGCAGCCGCATCGGACGCGGTTGGATCTCCATTCGTGAGGATGAGTTAGCGAGCCGAGCAATGGGCATCCGCCCCGATCATGCCAAGATGCTGGCCTTCGCCACCTGCGCGTCACTGGCCGCGCTTGCCGGTGCGTTGACTGCCAGTCGGCTTTCCAGTTCCGGCGAGCCGGGCAACTATGACTTTCAGATTTCGATTCTTGCTCTGTGCATTGTGATTGTTGGCGGCATTGGCAGCGTGCGGGGAGTTCTCTTGGGCGCGCTGGTGATGGTGGGCATGAACTCGATTGTGCTGGTGAAACTCACCGAACTGATGGGGGGATCGGATGCTGCTCCACCTGCAGCGCTCGCTGAAGCGCATGGATTGCAGTGGGCGTTCCTCTTTGTGAAGACGTGGGCACAGAATGTGCTGATTAGCCCAACCAACTGGAAATTCTTGGTCTTTGGTTTGGCACTGGTACTGATGATGATCTTCCGTCCGGAGGGCATCTTGCCTGCGCGCGGCGCCAAGGAAGATGCACCGGATGGCGATGAAGGCACTGGCGGGGTCGCTGGCGGTGTGACCGGCGGCGGGGTTTCCTCGGTTGCCACCAAGGAGCTGCGGCCATGACCATGACCACCATTCTTGAAGTGCGCGACGTGACCATGCGCTTCGGCGGGTTGGTTGCCAATGAGCGAGTCAGCATGTCGGTGCACGGTGGCGAGATCTTTGCAGTGATTGGCCCGAACGGTGCGGGCAAGACCACGCTCTTTAACGCCATCACAGGAATCTACGAGGCCACTGAAGGCCAGATTCTTTTCGACGGCAAAGAGATTCGTCGGGAGTGGAGTCGCAGGACGTCTTACCGCGCCATCGGCATTGGGCTGGCAACCGCCGTGGTGGCGGTATTCGCCTACAACGCAACCGATCTGTGGCAGGGTGCCATTGTTGAGAAGTACGTGTATGCGCAGCCGTTCCCGTGGGGCGAGGCCATGGCAACGCTGGTCACCACGATGCGGGCCGCCGGATTCTGGTCCACGTGGGGTATCGCGGTGCTTGCATTTATCCTTGGTCGTCTTGGCTACGGAGCCATCTGGCATTCGCAGCGCCGGACGCCTGATCTGGTTTCGCGTGCAGGGATTGCGCGCACATTTCAGAACATTCGACTCTTCGCCGAAATGAACTTGGTTGAGAATGTCCTGGTGGGCATGGATCAACACTGCACTTGCGGATACTGGGCATGCCTGTTGCGAACGCCGCGATTCTGGCGGGAGCAAGCCGCCATGCGTATTCGTGCATTCGAGTTCTTGAAGTTTGTAGAACTTGCCGACGGCGCCGGAAGCCTTGCGAGCAGTCTTCCGTACGGGCACCAGCGCCGTTTAGAAATCGCACGCGCGCTTGCCACTGAGCCAAAGTTGATCTTGCTTGACGAACCGGCCGCCGGCATGAACCCGGCCGAGAGTGCCGACCTGATGCGCCTGATTCGCCGCATTCGTGACCGCGGCGTCACCGTTGTGCTCATCGAGCATGACATGAAAGTGGTGATGGGAATTTCCGATCGCATCGTGGTGCTGCAGCACGGCAAGAAGATTGCTGAGGGCACCCCGGAGGAGATTCGAACGAATCCTGTGTGTATTGCCGCCTACCTTGGAACAGAGGTGGTTCATTGACTAGCCCCGTCTCTTCGTCCAGTTTCCCCGCGCCATCATCCAATGGCCAAGGCACGCCACTCTTGCGCGTGCATGGGCTGAAGTGTTCCTACGGCCAAGCGCAGGTTCTGCACGGAATTGACATTGAAGTATTTGCGGGCGAGATCGTTTCGATCATTGGTGCAAACGGTGCGGGCAAGTCCACCACGCTGATGTGCGTCTCGCGCATCAATCGATCTTCCGGCAGCATTGAGTTTGATGGAGCCAGCATTGCGACGTTGCCACCAGAGCAAGTGGTACGCCAAGGTCTCGTGCAGGTGCCGGAAGGGCGCCGCATCTTCCCGCGTCTGACCGTGCGCGAGAATTTGGAGATGGGCGCATTCATTCGCTCCGACAAGGATGGCATCGAATCAGACTTGCAGCGCATCTTTGAAATGTTTCCCATCCTCAAGGATCGCGCTCTGCAGCAGGGCGGAACGCTCTCCGGTGGAGAGCAGCAGATGCTTGCCATTGGTCGCGCGCTAATGAGTCGCCCCAAGATGCTCATGATGGACGAGCCTTCCATGGGCATTGCGCCAATCTTGGTTGCGAAGATTTTCGACACCGTCAAGAATGTTCTCAATGCTCAGGGAATGACCATTCTGCTTGTTGAGCAGAATGCAAATGCCGCGCTACGCATGAGCGACCGCGCTTATGTCTTGGAAACAGGCAATGTGGTGCTGACTGGCTCCGGGCAAGACTTGCTGCGTGATCCGCGCGTGCGCGAGGCATACTTAGGCTGACAACTGTGCTGCTTTGCGCCAGTGGCGCTGGTACCTACACTGCGTGGTCCTCATGCGATCATTCACGCTGCGCACCGATATTGAACGTCACCGCATTGGCCGGTTCCAGCTGCCGCTGGGCCTTGAGCCGATCGACTTGCCGGCGCCCAGCGAGGGCTACACGATTGAGTTTGTAGAGGGGGATGACAACGCTCCTGACGTCTACCGCTTCTACGCGGTGACTAGCTTTGAGAAGGTTTCTGCGCTGCTTGACGACTTGTTCCAAATTCTTCCGGGCGAGATCTTTCCGCTGGTGGAAGTTGGTTCCAAGGATGCGTTCCGCACCATGGATATCTTCAGCGCGCGCGAGCCCATGCAGTTGGATGAATTCCTGGAAGACTGGCGTGAGTATCGCCAAGTGATCTTGGAGGACGGATCAATCGGTGCGGGCGCCCAGGCGGACGAGCCGTACATGGAAGTCTTCGTTGATAGTTGGAAGGGCGTTGATGTACAGGTTGCGCCTGACATGAAAGAGGACATCGAACAGCTGATGGCGCGGCATGGGCTTGAAGAAGTAGCTCACACGTGGCCGCCAGAAGTTGACGAGCGCCCCGAACCGCCACTGAACGTGCGCGAGATTCTGGTGCTTGATAGCGAAGAGTGTCCGGACATCGATGAGATCCTCTTTCAGCTCCGCGAAGCGTGGGGTCTTGAACTTGATGTTGATCTTGATGAGAATCTTGACGAGGGCGGACGTCGCCTCGGGCGCACACTCTGGCATGCCGTAGCGATTGTTGAAAGTGCCGACGATGACTCGCCGCGCGCGGGCTATGCGCTTGCGTGGGCGTCCGCTTCCAGTATGGGTGAGCTGCAGCGCATGTTGGAATCGCGCATGGAGTTGCAAGACGAGTGGCGTTTCCACGGGCAGTGGTACGCAGTCGACCGCGTTGCCTTTGACGAGCGACCAGATTCGTTGGCATCGCTTCCGCCGCGTCCAGCGCGCAGCGAAGTGCACGAATTCCGCATTGAACCAGCGTGATCTTGAGCGGTTCGCGCCAGCAGTCGGCCCGAGCGATTTGCGCGAGTGGTTCGCACAAGCGGTTCGCCAGCGTCCGGTCCGCGCAGGGAATCCCCGGGCCGTGCCGGACCTTGCTCAGCTTGCCGGCGCGTATAGCCCCGATGACTGGATGTAATTCGCAACAGCCGGTATCAACAGATCTTTAGTGGACTCACCCACTGCGATGCGGCGACGCACCTCAGTACTCGACGCATTCACGGGTTCAATCGGAAGTGTCCATGACAGCCAACGGGCGGCCCATGCTTCATCCATCTGCTCGGCTAGCAGTGCTGGCCAATCAGCGCGCGTGTGTGGTGGACGCAGCACCACCACCGGAGTTGCCAACGAAGTCAGGTCGGCCCAGTCTTTCCATGATCGGAAATTGATTGCTTGATCACTGCCAACCACCAAGCGAAGCGGGCCTTTCATAATCGCGCCTGCGGCCTGCATGTCATGCACTGCGCGGACTGTGTCAATGGTGAAACTTGGCGCCGCGCGCGAGATTTCAATCGGTAGCACCACAGTGTCCGCCATGGTGTCGAAGGCAAGTGTGCACATCGCCAAGCGATCGGCGGAACTTGCAACTGGTCCAGTTTCACGCTGCGGATTCTGCCACGCCGGGATCACCAGCATCTGCTTCGCTTTGAGGAGCGCATCAACTCCCTGCGCAATCTCTACATGGCGTCGATGCGGTGGATCGAAGGTCCCCCCGAAGATGACAATCGGGCGTTCAGCATTGGTGATGGCGGGCGCATCGACGTGTTCAGTGGTCTGGTCGTTCATGGGGAACCGGGCATTGAAGCCGATTCAGCCCCGCCGCGCTCGCCGTTGCAGTCAGTGGCGTTCGGTGAGCGCGTCTTCAACCGCTTGCATGGCGGCGCCTGATCGACGAGCCAGCGCCAGCAATTGCGGCACCAGCGTTGGCAAGCGCATGGGCCGCCGGGCGAGGGATCCAAGGACGGCGCCGATACGGGTTTGCCCGTTCGGCGCGGTCCACTGTTCTACGCCGTCAGGAAGCGTTTCGTTGTGTCCGTCACTGATGCCGCGAATCACCCGCCAATTCCATCGGGCGGCCTCTGCTACGCGGGCAAAAGCGGCGGATTCCATGTCCACCAAGTCAGCGTCGAACCGTTCTGCGGCGACCCGCTTGGCGTCCGGGGTCCGTAGGACGTGTTCGGCGGACAAGCAGCGAATCGCGGGCGGGGGCGGGGCGCCAACCTCGCCAGAGCCCATTCGCGCCGGCACGAGCCACTCGCGGCCATGCTCATCCACAATGATCGACGGCACCACCGCTGTTCCAGGGACGGCCGTGGGCCTCAGTCCGCCCGCCACGCCAGCCAACACCACCTGCGTACCGGCTGGGAGGCGCACCGAGGCAGCCCAGCGTTCGATGCCAACGCGCCCGGGGCCACAGCAGTAGAGGACCCACCCGCGCGCTTTGGCGGCGTGGGCGAGTTGGGATCGTTCAAATTCCAGTGGGCAAATGACGTGCATTGAAGGTGCATCGGCGGTATACTCTGCCGCTCGGAAACCGGCCCCATCGTCTAGCCCGGTCTAGGACACGTCCTTCTCACGGACGGGACAGGGGTTCAAATCCCCTTGGGGTCACTCTTACTGCCGGAGCCGTGTATTTGGGCTTCGGAATCACGAACAACAGCTCGCCGTGTACGCAGAACCGTACGTTCGAGCCATCAAGCCGATTGGATTGCTGCCTGACTGAGCCAGTTACTTTCCTGGCCCCATCGTCTAGCCCGGTCTAGGACACCTCCCTTTCACGGAGGTAACAGGGGTTCAAATCCCCTTGGGGTCACTCCTTCTCGGACGGTCGCGAAGCCCTCTGAGAGACAATCAGAACGACAAATGCTGTCGAAGCCGCGCGCCGACCGAGTTCTCAAGAATTTCGTTCGGCGTTCGTGCAAGTTGGGGCTACCTTTGCTGCACCCGGCGCGCTGTTCACCGGGCAGTCGCTCCGCGCCAAGCACCCCAAGCACCCAGTTCACCTTATGAAGATCCGCTCACTCTCCGCTCTCTCCTCGCTCGCACTCTTGGCAGTCTCGCTTCAGGCAGTCGCCGCCACTCGCTATGTGGACGCCTCATTGGCCACCGGCGCGGGCACAGGGGCAAGTTGGGCCGATGCTTATGCCGGGCCATCGAGTTTGCAAACAGCGTTGGCAGCAGCAGTCTCCGGCGACGAGATTTGGGTCAAGGCTGGTACCTACCGTCCATCCACCACCGGCGTGCGCACCGCGTCTTTTACGATGAAGTCTGGAGTCGCCATCTACGGCGGATTTGCGGGCACCGAGTCAACACTATCGCAGCGTGATTGGACGACCAACCTCACCATTCTGTCTGGCGACCTTCTTGGTAACGACACCGCCACCACCAACTTCACAGAAAACAGTTACCACGTTGTTCTTGGTACCGGCGCAGCGGTCACAGCCATTCTGGACGGCTTCACGGTGCGCGCGGGCTACGCCAACGGCACCAGCGCGAGTAATCACGACAAGGGCGGCGGCATCTTGATTGTCTCGAGTGGTGCACCCACTGTTCGCAATTGCATCTTTGCTTCGCACCGCTGCACCTTCGGTGGTGGTGCGGGATACATCTTCAATGCGCAAGCAACGTTTGCCGACTGCCAATTCAATGACAACAACGGCGGTAGTTACGGTGGTGCATTCGACACGAACGCCGTGACGAGCACCTTTACACGTTGCATCTTCCGCAACAACACCGCGGTGCGCGCTGGTGGGGTGGAAACGTACGGCGGCGGTAACACCACGTACACCAACTGTCTGTTTGCCGGCAATCGCGCGACGGGATCTGGTGGCGGTGCTGCCATTTGGATCGGCGTTTCCAACAGCGTGGTGAATGCACGTAACTGCACTTTCGCCGGCAATGTGGCCACATCCGTGGCTGGCGGCGTCAACACCACATCCGCTGGCACTCTGAACGCTTCTAACTGCATCTTCTGGAGCAACAGTGGACCAACCGGCACCACTGTCGCCAACCAAATCAATGCGGGTGGTGGAACCAACAACGTGAGTTGGTCGATCGTGCAGGGAGGATTCACAGGAACATCCAACCTGGCAACCGATCCAAAGTTTGTATCGCCATCCACCGGCGATTACACGCTGGGTACGGGCTCGTCTGCAATCGATTCGGGTTCGAACGGGCTAGTCTCAGCCGGCGTGACGACGGACCTCTTGGGAGCAGCGCGCTTCGTAGACATTCCGAGCGTTCCGGATACCGGATCAGGCACGGCACCAATCGTGGACCGTGGTGCATACGAACTTGCTTCAGCAGTTCTGCCGTGCCTTGGTGACCTCACCAACAATGGCATCGTGGACGGCGCTGACTTGGGCGCACTTCTCGGCGGGTGGGGTGGCAGCGTCACGGGGGACCTCGACGGCAACGGCGTTGTCAACGGGGCGGACCTTGGCATGATGCTCGGCAACTGGGGTCCGTGCTGACGGACGCGGGCGACATGATTCCATTTCATAGTGCATGAGGTGGAACGGTTGACTCCGTTTGAGTTGTCGCATTGCAAGTTTGTATTGATCCGCGTTGTGGCATCACGCCCTGGTACTGGCCCGCATCCGCCTTACGAGGACGGCCGCTGAGCGCGGCCCTGTCCTCTCCGGCGCCTGCGGCCAGGGATCACGTTGATGCATCACGGTTTCGTAGTGAGTCGCATTGTTGCAACACGATTTCCTACTGGCCCGCATTCGCCTTACGAGGATGGCCGCTGAGCGCGGCCCTATCCTCTCCGGCGCCTGCGGCCAGGTGAACGGGTTCCAAACCCTGATTTTCCAAGTGCCTTTCCGTGTTCGAGCCCCCGCAGTGAGCACGGGATCCTCGGTAAGCGGCGTGTGAAACTGAGAAGTCCGGCAGTTGGACGTACGCCCCGTGGGTGCCAACCGGACGAACAGATTCGCCCGAGGCTAAGCGGAACCTTGTGGAGCGCAGCCGTCCGCGTCCGAGGGTCCCGCGCGCAACGGAGGGGGCGGGGGACGACTCAACTCACTTCGCCGCGCGCCCGCCTACTGGCCCGCATTCGCCTTACGAGGACGGCCGCTGAGCGCGGCCCTGTCCTCTCCGGCGAGTGCGGCCAGGTGGGGGTGTTCCGCAGAACGTGGTGTTCACGCCGTTGGTAGCGCAGTGAGGCCCCGAAAATGGGGACAGGGGTGAACGGCACCTATTTAGTCGTTAGCCTGTCGATAGATGGACGGACTTCAATCAATCATCGTTCGCACTGATGCTTCGACATATCCCGTGGAAGTTGCACGTGGCGGCGTTCGCCATGTTGCGGAACGGATGGCTGCCGTTGGATTGCGGCCTTCGTCAATAGCCATCATTTGTGACACCGCGGTGGAATCATCCGCTGCTGCCGCGGTTGATCGTTCGTTCCGTGATGCAGGCATTCGCGTTGCACGCATTGCTATGAATGCATCGGAAGACATGAAGACGCTTGCCACGCTTGGTGACCTCTGTGAGCGCATGCTTGCTGATGGAATCGATCGCGCTGGAGCAGTGGTTGCTGTGGGCGGCGGGGTGGTTGGTGATGTTGCGGGATTCGCAGCTGCCACGTACATGCGTGGTATCGCCTGCGTACAAGTTCCAACCACGCTGCTTGCCATGGTTGACGCCGCGGTTGGTGGAAAGACCGCCGTGAATCTAGCGCGCCCCGATGGATCGCTAGCAAAGAACATCATTGGCTCGTTCGCGCAGCCGGCATTGGTGATCTGTGATCCGGAATCGCTCGCAACACTTCCAGTACGCGAACTGCGCTCCGGCCTTGCCGAGTGTGTGAAGCACGCAGTGATCGCAGACCCAGGCATGCTGGCATGGATGGTGGAGCGCATCGATCCGATTCTTGCGCATGACCCCGCAACGCTTGCCGAATTAGTGGAACGCAACGTACGTATCAAGGCTGATGTTGTTGGAGCCGATGAGCGTGAGCAGGGTCGACGTGCTGTCTTGAATCTGGGGCACACGTTCGCGCATGCCATCGAAGCATTGCTTCATGATGAATGCACGCATGGCGAAGCGGTGGGCATTGGTACCGTCGCCGCATGTCGATTGGCAGTGGAACTTGGGAGCGGTACGCCCGACACTGAACACGCCGTTCGCACCACTCTGCAGCAGCTTGGATTGCCAACAGCCATTCCGTCACCACGTTCGGTAGCCGCTCTCACCGAGGCCATGGGCTCCGACAAGAAGAAACAGGGCGGCACGCTCCGATTGGTGGTGCCTTTCAGCCTCGGTGATGTGCGTGTGGTGCGCGATGTTGCCGATCCCGTGCTCGATGCAGCCTGGCGCGCAGTGGGTGCCCGGTGATCGGCCGCTGATCGCCTGTTGATCGCCGGTTGATCGCCACGTCCAATATCAAGCATCCTTCCCCGAAGCGCCGATCTACCTCGCTCAGGCGCTCGCCGCACGGATGCGGCCGTTGGACACGAATCCTCGGATGCGAACAATAGCCGTCGTCAATCAGAAGGGTGGGTCTGGCAAGACCACTACCGCCATCAACCTTGCCGCCACACTGGCCGAGCGAGGCGAGCGAGTACTGCTGGTTGACATGGATCCGCAAGGTCATTGCGCCGCCGGACTTGGCGTTCCTGACACACGTATCGAATTCAGTCTGGCGCAGGCGCTGCTGTGCGAGCCACCCGGAGGCAGCGATCCGCTCGGCTGGCTGTGGGAAGTGGCGCGTGGTCTGCGCCTTGCGCCCTGCACTGTGGCGCTTGCTGGACTGGAAAGTGCGCGCGGTGGGCTGGTTTCGCTCCCAGACCGCGACCGGCGTCTCCTGAGATATCTCGAACGCGTGGCGCCACACTTTGACCGATGCGTCATCGATTGCCCGCCCACCATCGGCTACCTGACCTTCAACGCACTGCGGGCCGCTGACGAGGCACTCGTTCCGGTGGAAACCGGCTTCTTTGCGCTCCGTGGTGCTGAGCGGCAGGTTGCCACGATCGGCGCCCTTGCTGATCAAGTGGGGCGAAAGCTCGCCGTCCGCATCGTTCCCACGCTGCACCGCGATGGCAGCCAGCTTTCGCACGACATTCTCGGGGCGATCGGTCGCAAATTCACCGCTCATATTGCACCCACACCGATTCGTGAGCATGAAGTGCTTCGCGAAGCCGTGAGCTACGGTCAGTCCGTGGTGGCGTTCGCCCCCGGTTCCCCCGCCCATGACGACTTCCGCGCCCTCGCCGAGTGGATCGTGGCCACACAAGCAACGGTTTCCGCAGAATCCCAAGCGGTTGACCATGGCGCGAGTGCCGCTGCGGTGTATGTTGCCGACGGTCCCGGAGATTCAGTCATGACCTCCGACGGCCACACCCTCCCGAGACTTGCAGGCACTGGCCGCGCGGCGGAGCTCGCGCAGCGCATGCGAATCTCGGGCGCCCCGGCGTCGGGGCACGAGCAGGATGTGCCGGAAGCGTCGGTCTGACGCTCGGTACTCGGCTCGACGGTGTTTCCTGTGTGAGTGCTCGCCGGCCTGTGCCGAGCGAGAGGCGCGGCTGCGGAGGCAGCGCGGAGGAAACCATGAGTTTGAACGGTGATGCATTCGGAAGTTTGGCCGCGCTCTTCACAACCGGAAACGGTGGCGAAGGTCAGGCAGCGCGCACCACGGATGGTCCAACTCTTGGCGCGGTGACCACCGTCCTTGTTGGCAACCTTCCAGTGATGGCCGGATTGTGGACCACGCAATTTGCCGATGCGGTGGCGCGCATCGCTGGTCCCACCGCGCTGGTTCGCTTTGAACGTGATGACGTCACCATTGAATTGCTGCGTGCTGATGGCCGACAAGTGCCACCCGCTGGTCCGGCGGCCGTTTCACGTTGGCTCCCGCGTGCGGCGAGCACCGTCCGTCGCTGGCTCATTTGTGTTCCCGCCGAAACATCGCCCGCCGAAGTGCTTGCTGCTGGGCAAGAAATTCTCTTGATGACTGGCGCTGATGAAGCTGCCGTCACCGGCGCGTATCTGCGTTTGAAATACCTCGCGGATGAGGGCGTCCATGCTGGCACGCCGATTGAGCGCGTCGGACTGGTCATCGTTGGCGCAACGGCGGAGCAGGCAGCCCATGCCGCTGCTCGGCTTGGCGATGCAGCGCGATCGTTCCTTGGAGTGGACGTGGAAACCGTGGCCTGCTTGCCGCGCATTGAGCGCGTTGAATCAAGCGCTCGCGCTACGTATCCAGCCGAAGAATGCCCGCCGATTGCGCAATTCACCCGCGAATTGCAGAGCGCGCGCGTTGGCGCATCGCATCGATTTGATGCGGATCTTCCGGCCGCGTCGTTGGTGATGC
>JBIKZY010000175.1:0-4502 GCA_044354475.1 Phycisphaerales bacterium | reverse complement strand
ATACGCAACCAATGTTCGGCCTTCTGCTGCGCCGCCTGGCGAGAGAACCCGTTCACCGGATGGCCCCTTCACTCCGCGGTCTGATTGCAGATCGTTGGACACGATGAGATGTCCAGCGGCCAAATCAGTGGTGGCGTATCCCATCGGACGGGTGGACCGCCGTTCCGTGCCCGCATCCCCACTGTCGCTCAACCTCGACACGACTGCATAAACCAAGATCGCTGCCAACACAGTCAGCGCAACGCCAATGGTGAGCAGTCTGTTTCGTGGCATTTATCGCAATTTCCGAGGGCACAATGAGCACAATCCGCTTTCGGTCTATATCGGCTGAGTGGGCATCGAGTCGCGAAACTTTGGTTCAAACTGGACGCGACTTGTCGGTTCCCATTGCAGGACAAACAGCACCGCTGGGAGGCGCTAATACGTCCAATAACTTATGGCAACCGGTCACCCCAGCGGTCAAATCTCATGAGTCCGGTTCTCGGACCATCGAAGCCTTGCCTCGGAGGGATTGGGGCAGTGGCATCAGGCGACTCAACCCCAAGAGTTGCACGTTGGCATAGTCCACTTGCACTTCAACGGTAACAGAGGTGCCCGCATCTGCAGCGGCGGGGTTGCCGGGGCTTAGGGTAATGGTGGCGCTAGTCATTCCAAGGCCATTGAGGGAAGTACGGATCGAATCCTCGATGCTCTCCGGTGTCGATCCGGATAGCGCCGCTTGGCGGGCTCCCAATCGCGCAGCGTGGTCAAGTTGCACGCTACGCAGGATCGCCCATCCGTACTCAAACCCGGCAAAAATCACAAGAAGCAGAACTGGAAGCGTGATCATCAACTCAATCGCCTCCGAGCCCCTCCGAAGATTTCGATCGACGGACCTCAACGCTTTACTCCGTAGTTTGTCCAGTACCACCATGCCACGAGCGTCCCTGTGAGGATGGCTGGTGCGTAAGGAACCCATCCTTGGGGGCGTGGTTGCGGCGCTTCGTTACGAGCGGGGTGGGCTTCTATTTCTGGGCTTTCGGGCGGTCCGATGAACTTGCCGCGCAGTGCTTGTCGAGCCGCAAATCGCACGATAAGTACGCTGTGAAGAAGTGATAGTGGCACGTCACGCAGACCGCCGCGACTAACGACAACCACCATGGCTTGGATGAAACCAGTCACTGCAACACCAACCATCAACACGATCGAAGCTTCAAATCCTAGCCAAGTACCAAATGCCATCATGAGCTTTGCATCACCGGCTCCGCCAGCCAGCATGATGTACCCCAGTAGCGGCACCGTCCCAGCGGTTGCGGCTCCAGCAAGGGCCTGCCCAAGACCGGGGATACCGCTATGGATGCCGGCATACAGCAGACCTCCGGCAAAAAGCGGCAGTGTTAACCAGTTCGGAATACGGGTGTGACGCAAGTCGGTTATCGAAGCGATCACACCAGCGCCCACGACAAGCAGCCATATCCAAGCCGGGATACTTTCAACCGGAATGGAATTGGTGAGCGCAAGAATGGTGGGAGTCATGCCCGATTTTTCCCTGATTCGGTTAGGTAAGGTGTAAAGGTAACTTAGAATAGCATTTAAGATCGTTTCTCCACAGACCAATCCGCAAGTTATGCCTATATGGCGCCAACATCGCTGCCGCTCCGTCAATCAGCGTCGGGGTTTGTCAGCTATTCAGTTTGTGTTGGTATTTCCGGTCCTTCTCATGTTGGCATGGATCGGGCTTGAGATTGGAATAGTGGTGCGGTCTGCTAACGGGGCGAAGAGCGCTGCCGACGCCGTCGCGTTGGCAGCAGCGGCTCGTTATGCCGACGGCCGCGATGCGGTGCGCGTCGATGCGTTCGCGGCTGCTGCTGCGAATTCTGGTCCAAATGGTCCTATTACTGTGCTGATCGCAGAGGGTCCCGCGGGCGGAGGCGATGTGGAGTTCGGTACCTGGGACGAGGATTCTCGGACATTTTTGAGTGACACCAACGGTGGTCCAGCAGCTCGAGTGACCATTCGCTTCGCTGTCGATCACCCGAACGGAGCTCCGCCACTGATCTTCAACGGCTTCTTCAAGGCCTCGCTAGCGGCTTTGAATCGAACCAGCATTGCGGTCTACAACCCACCGCGTCACATCACGTCATTGCTCGCCGTTGCTGATTCAGGAACTGGGATCGATATGGAAGGCTCTGCGCTCATGACGGCGCGCGGTGGAGTAACCGTGGCCTCGGGCAGTCAGTTAGCAGTGCGCGTCGTTGGCGGCGCGCGCATCGAAGTGCCGATCGTGCGCGTTCCGGGAACGATGGATGAAACGAGCGGAACGCATATTGATGGCGCGATCAAAAGTCAGACAGATATCCCGGATGATCCGTTTGCATCCATCGCCATGCCGGTCATCACTGCAGGCTTGGCTGAAGAGATCGATCACGATGGAATGGGATTCACGCATGTGGCGCCAGGAGTTCATCTGGGACTCTTAGCTGCAGGTGGCAACATTATTCTTGACCCTGGACAGCATCAGTTTGTTTCAGGCATTTCTCTTTCCGGTTCGGCGGTTCTTGAATTGAATGCTGCCACCATTCAACTTGCAGACGGCGCGGCGTTCAACCTCTCCGGAAATAGTTCGGTGGTGGGAACCGCCGGGAATGCGTGGAGCGAATGGCCGGGGCACTGGATTGTGCAGCGCGGAACACCAGCAGACTGGCGCATCTCGGATACAGCCGTCCTGGCAGTCGACGGTCATTGCTACGCGCCAGATAGCAAGATCACCATCAGCGACGGAGCGATGGTTTCTATGCGGAGCGCGATCGTGAATTCGGTTACGGAAAGCAGCGTTGCAAAGCTGCATCTTGACGGCGAGATTGATGCACTGCGGGAGCCCGTGGTGCCGGGTCGCGCGCGCTTGGTGAAATGATGCAATATGGATCGCACGCAGTGTGCGTGCGTAACGTGCGCGCTCACCTATCCTTCCGGGATGGAATGCTTTGGTGTCATTGTCATTGGTGGCGGTCATGCAGGCGTTGAAGCCGCATGGGCTGCAGCATCGGCGCTCGGCGCGGGTGGACGTGTGGCGTTAGTGACGATGGATCCGGGCAAGATCGGTGCCATGAGTTGCAACCCAGCAATCGGCGGACTTGCCAAGGGACAGATGGTTCGTGAGATTGACGCGCTCGGCGGAGTGATGGCGCGCGCAACGGATCATGCGGGCATTCTCTTCAAGGTGCTGAATATGTCGAAGGGTGCTGCAGTGCGCGGGCCGCGCGCGCAGTGTGACAAGTATCACTATGCAGCTGAAGTGCAGCGGTTGCTTGCTTCGCGTGCAGAGGTGCAGGTGATCGCAGGAACGGTGGACGATTTATTAGTAGAAGACGGCGTGTGTTGCGGCGTGCGGCTGCCGGCCGGATGGCGGCATGTGCGCGTGGACCATGCGGCGATAGCGCGCAACGTGCAGGGAACGCAGATGGCAGAGCCAGTGTTTGTGCCTGAAGGTGTGCCACAAGAAGTGTGCGAACTACGTGCGGGTGCCGTGGTGCTGACCACTGGAACGTTTATGCGCGCACTCATGCACACGGGCGAGGAGCGCACTGAAGGCGGTCGCGTGGGGGAGGGAAGTGCAGTGGGTATCTCCGGCATGTTGCGCGGGCTTGGATTTGAACTGGGGCGTCTAAAGACTGGCACTCCGCCTCGATTGCGGCGCACGAGCATTGCATGGGATTCGCTGGTGCCGCAGTGCGGTGACGAGCCAGCAGTGCCGTTTAGTGATCTGCCGACAGCATCGCTCGCGCGCGGCGTTTTTCCTGGGCTGGCGCAGGTGGATTGCAGGATCACTGAAACCACAGCGGCCATTCATGAATTGATCCGCGCCAATCTGCATCGCGCGCCCATGTACAGCGGGCAAATTGAAGCTTCGAGCGGACCGCGGTACTGCCCAAGTCTTGAGGACAAGGTGGTGCGCTTTGCGGATCGCGATAGCCACCACGTCTTTCTTGAGCCGGAGAGCTTGTACACCGATGAGGTGTATTGCAACGGCATCAGTACAAGTTTGCCTGCAGAAGTACAGGAAGGAATTGTGCGCGGGATGCGTGGATGCGAGCGCGCGGAGATTCTGCGTTGGGGCTACGCGGTGGAATACGACATGGTGTGGCCACACCAAATTGATGCAACGTGTGAGACCAAGCGAGTGCCGGGGCTCTATCTTGCCGGGCAAATCAACGGCACTAGTGGCTATGAAGAGGCTGCCGCACAGGGCTTAGTGGCAGGTCTCAACGCGGCGCGACGCGTGCGCGGCGAGGGCGAGGTTCGCATCGGTCGCGAGCAGGCGTACATCGGCGTGATGATGGACGATTTAGTGACGCGTACGCCGCGCGAGCCGTACCGCATGTTTACGAGTCGTGCTGAGCATCGTTTGCTCTTGCGTGCTGACAACGCTGATGAGCGACTGACACCGCTGGGGCGTGAGCTTGGTTTAGTAGATGATCAACGGATGGAGGCTTTCGAGGCGCGTGTACTGGGTATGGATGCGA
>JBIKZY010000051.1:0-16800 GCA_044354475.1 Phycisphaerales bacterium | reverse complement strand
AGCCCTTGGAGTTGTTGACGATGTACACGACCAACAGCATGACGGGCACTTCAATCAAGACGCCGACAACGGTAGCTAGTGCCGCCCCCGAGTTGAACCCAAACAGACTAATGGCGGCGGCGACTGCGAGTTCGAAGAAATTGGACGCCCCAATCAAGGCCGACGGACAGGCAACGTTGTGCTTCTCGCCCACCGCGCGGTTCAGCCAGTATGCCAGTGCGGAGTTGAAGAACACCTGAATCAGAATCGGCACCGCCAGCAGACCGATGACCAATGGCTGCTTCAAGATGGCTTCGCCCTGGAATGCAAACAGCAGCACCAACGTCAACAGCAAAGCAGCAATCGACCACGGGCCAATCCTGTCCATGGCTGCATCAAAGGCAGACTGCCCCTTGCGCATCAACGCTTTGCGCAGGATCTGCGCGATGATCACCGGTATGACGATGTACAGCGCCAGCGAGATCAGCAACGTGGCCCACGGCACCGTGATCGCTGACATACCGAGTAGCAATGCCACCAGTGGCGCAAATGCCACCAGCATGATGCTGTCATTCAGCGCCACTTGCGACAACGTAAACAGCGGGTCACCACCAGTCAAACGGCTCCACACAAACACCATGGCGGTGCAGGGAGCGGCCGCCAGCAAAATCAGCCCGGCGATGTAACTATCAATCTGATCAGGTGGCAGCAATGGTGCAAACCAGTGGCGAATGAACAGCCAGCCAAGAAACGCCATAGAAAATGGCTTCACCAACCAATTGATAAACAGCGTCACCCCAATGCCCTTGACGTGTTTGCGAACTTCCCCGAGCGCCGAGAAGTCCACCTTCACCAGCATCGGAATGATCATCACCCAGATCAGCACACCCACCGGCAAGTTGACTTGTGCAACCTCCATGCGACCAATCGCCTGGAACACATTGGGCAGAAATTGCCCCACCGCAATGCCCGCCACAATACATAAGAACACCCACACGGTGAGGTAGCGCTCAAAGACGCTCATGGGTGCAACCGGGGTCTGCTTGACGGACGTTTCGCATTGAACACTCATCATGGTCGTTCCTCTTTACCTGCTGGACAAAGCCCGTGCACTCATTTGCAATGATGCAAGTCCCAGCATTTCAGAAGGCAATTGGCAGAAGAGTTCAATGCGTCGTTTGAGGGCATGCATGGTGTGGCGAAAGGCTTCCAATTTTTCTTCATCTGTGCCGGTTCCCGATGATGGATCAGGGTAACCCCAATGCGCAGTGCATGGGTGACCAGGCCACACTGGGCACACTTCATCGGCTGCGTTGCCGCACACCGTGATGATCAAGTCCATGACGGGTGCATCACGCGCTGCAAACACATCCCAGCTCTTACTGTGCAATCCTTCAATCGGAATTCCCGCCGCTTGGAGCACTTGAAGGCCCATGGGGTGTGGCCTTTGATGTTCCCGCGGGCTGCTGCCTGCTGAGTACGCTCGGAAGCGACCGTTACCCAGTGCGTTGAGCAACGCCTCCGCCAAGATGCTGCGCGCGGAGTTGTGCGTGCAAAGAAAGAGGACGTTGAGCGGCTTTGAATCGGTTGACATGGCCATACGCGGACCACGCGCAAGCACGTAGCGCATGCACTGCGACGCGGCGGTTTCCTACGGTCAATGTAACAGGCGGATGTTCAGTCATCCACTGAACTCCGCCTCAAAGGAGCGTGCAACGCTTGAGGCGGAGCTGCCGAAGTGGGCGGCTGTATTTCCGCAACCGGCGCCCCCGGCACCGCCCCCGGCACCGGCGCTCCTACATGCTCTCAATACAGCAAATTACAGATTGAATCGACCCAGTTCCTTGTTCAACGCGACAATGGAGGTCTTCATCTGGTCGGCGGAGTTGGAGAACTCACCAAGCGATTGAATGGTGACTCTCACGTTGTCAGACAAGTTTGCCATGGCCTCACTGATTTGTTTCGCTCCCAAATTCTGGCTGTTCATTCCTTGGCTGACAGTTCCAAATTGACTCTTCATCACTCCAACACTTTCAATGATGTTAGTCAGAGTGGACCCAATTGTTTCAACCTGTGTAACGCTGTTATTTACTTGCGACGAGAATTTATCCATCTCCATCACACCAGTTGATACCGCGCTTTGCATGTGCTTGACCGTATTCTGAATATCCAAAGTAGCCGCCGCCGTCTGATCAGCAAGACGTCGAATTTCACGGGCAACCACCAGAAATCCGCGGCCATGTTCACCGGCCTTCTCAGCCTCAAGCGCCGCATTCACACTGAGCAAATTGGCTTGATCCGCAACCTTGGTAATGGTTCGCACCACGCCGGTGATGTCCTGGGTCTTGACGTTGATGTGTTCCAACTTGTCGGAAATGGAAATGCTTTGATTTGCAAGATTCTGCATCACTGATTTCATTTCCACCAATCCAGTTCGACTAGCAGCAGCGACTACCGCTGAGTTCTGCGCCACACCTTCAGCCACACCCATGGTGTTCATCAATTCCGATCCCGTCACGGTGATTTCACGCACCGCTGCTGCAATTTGGGCTGTGGAAGCACCGAAATGATGAATGGTGGTCTCTTGTTGCTTGCTGGTTGCATACATTTCAACTGCAGTGCCAGTGAGTGCATCAGTGGCATGCTTCACGCCATCCATCATGGAGGCAACCTGATAAACGCTCCTCATCATGAACGCGCCAACGATTGCAACAATGGCTAGAACCGCACCGGATACCAAGAGTCCAGTAGACCTCCCCTGCTCCACGGCTTCTTGTGATTCCTTTTCATGGACTACTACCAGCTCTTGCGCAATCGCAACCGCTTTCAGAATGGCTTCGCGGTGCGCTTTGTAATGCGGACCCAATTGCTCATTGGTAATTTTGATTGCAGTCGCAGAGTCCCCATTATCAATGGCGGTCTGCCAATCACCATGAACGATTTTGAAAAAACTTTCAGCGCTCTCAAACGCATTTTCCAGCAATGCACGGGCAAGAGCGCCTTCTGCACCAGGAGCATTGACCGAAAGTCTTTGACTCCACATGCGGTGACTGTCTCTGTATTTCGATTCCAACACCTTCAGTTCTTGTAAAAACTCCTTTATGACGTCCGGTGACTTTGCTACGTTGGTTTGGCGCACCACCAAGTATGGCTCAACAATGAACTCATTCGGTGGAAGCATGTCACTGATGAGATCCTTGTCGCGCGCCAGCAAGTTGTAGATCGGGCCATTCACCATGACCTTGGAAACAATGCTTTGGTCAGTCCAAAACATCGTGGCAAATCCAAGCACCACAAGAACCCCAATGAGCGCGAACTTTCTTTGAAATGTCATATTAAATGGATGTTAACAAGCGACAATAATTCCGGATTAAATGAATTGCGCTTGGCGACCGCGAATGGCCATGCTCCGTGGCCCCCGCCCTGTGTGCGCGTCGGCGTCGAGGAAGCTCAGGTTCACAAGCACTCCCGCGGCAATGATGTGCTGCGAAGAGCGCAAACCCGGTTACGTGATGGCGACCCCAAGCACAAATGCGTTCAGGATCAGCAGCACGATCGCTGGAAGGGTTCGGACCAGCGAGTCTCCGATACGGATGCGCGTGGCAATGCCCAAGAGCATGGTGAGCATGAGACCAGCGGCGGCCAAAACAAGCACGGGGCGGTTGAAATAGCCCACCAGCAGTCCGAGCGCCCCCAGGCACTCCAATACGCCGACCAAGATACGGAACCGAGCAAGTCCGTAGCGCTCAAACTCCGCTTTCATGTGCGATGTGGAGAGGCAGACGATCCCATAGAAGAGGAACGCGATGGCCGAGAGTGCGCGGGCGATTTCGAAGGCGGTCTGCATCGGAGGGATGAAGGAACCATCGTAGCCCCGACGAGCACTGCGGTCGCCGTATATCCTGTTGGAATCATGACTCTCACCAGCTACATTCTCCAAGTCATCGTCGGCCTCGGTCTCTTAAATGTGTGGCTGCTTCGGCGGCAGAGCTCGACCGCCTACCGCGGCGGCGAAGCGAAGAACCTGAAGGAAGAGTTCGCAACCTATGGGCTACCTGCGCCGATGTTCTACATCGTCGGCGGCCTGAAGATCATTTGCGGTGTGCTGCTATTGGTGGGACTGGCGTATCCGCCCGTTGTGCTGCCTGCGGCTGCAGTGGTCGTCGTACTCATGTTGGGCGCGGTTGCCATGCACCTAAAGGTGGGCGATGGCGTGGTGAAGTACGTTCCGGCGACGCTGATGCTGGCCATGAGCGGTGCAATCGTCGTGATTTCTCGCTTGTAACAGTACGTGCGTCGCGGCGGTCAGTCTGCTGAAGGCGCCAGCATGCGGCGAAGGTCGCGCGGCTTCAACACCACGCCGAGATTCACTACGAGCATTCCAATTGCAAGTGGGATGCCCCGCGGGAACATCGTCACGTTGAACGCGACGATCCCGATGGTGATCGGCAATTGCATCAGGCCCGCTGCGAAACGTGTGCGTGGCAGGAGCAGCAGGATGCCAAGCACTAAGTGCCCCACCGCAAGCCAGTCCATCAGACCACCGTCACGAATCAGTTCCCACATCTGTGCGCCACGCGAGCCATCACTCATCGGCGGCTTGGCCCACTTGAAGACATGGTTGGCCGCGGAACCGATCAATGGAACGGATAGGAGAACGGCGCTGACTGCTTGAAGGTGTCGTCTGATGGCGGGCATAGCGAATTTTCTTCGATCACTGACCATACCACGCACATCGCCGCTTGGAATCACGCGCGAAGCGGATAAACCAAGCAATCGCACTTACCCACCGCCCTGTTACGATAAACCCAGACAAATCTGAGTTACTTTTTACGTGCTAACTCAACTTCCAAAATGAACAACATGAATACAACTCAGGACATCAAGGCGTTCTTTTCTTATCCCCGACAAGACGTCGTCGCGGGGATTGTTGTATTTCTTGTGGCATTACCGCTGTGTCTTGGTATCGCCATCGCAAGCGGCGTGTCGCCTATCACTGGAATCGTGGCTGGAATTGTGGGTGGAATCGTTGTTCCGCTGGTCAGTCGTTCACCACTCTCTGTATCCGGTCCAGCTGCGGGACTGATTTCAATCGTCCTCATGGAGATTGATCGTCTTGGATCAATTGAACGCTTCCTGAGCGCCGTGATCTTGGCCGGTGCCATCCAGTTTCTCTTTGGCGTCTGTCGCACTGGAAAGTACGCCGCACTTGTTCCATCATCGGTGATCAAAGGCATGCTCGCCGCCATCGGCATCACCATTATCCTCAAGCAGCTTCCAGTGGCACTTGGTGTTACGGGTGGTCTCGGCGACATCAGTGCCGGATTTGCCATGGGGCCGACCATCATTACGGTCATTTCGCTGATCATTCTGTACGGTTGGAAGCGCACACCGCTTGCCAAGTATGCACTGCTGTCGCCTGCGCTTGTACTGGTTGTGCTCTCCAGCTTGCTTGCGCTGATGTTCCGCAACGTGCCTTCGCTGGCGCTCACGCCAACTCAATTTGTAGATGTGCCACTCGGTGGATTTTCAGCGCTTGCAAGCGCTCTTCCGCGCCCGGAGTTTGGCGCGTTCATGGACAAAGATGTTTGGATTGTGGCCGTCACCATTGCCATCGTGGCAAGTATTGAAACGCTTCTCTCACTCCAGGCAATTGATCGACTTGACCCCCTACAGCGGCACAGTCCACCAAATCGTGAACTGTTAGCGCAAGGAATTGCGAATGCGCTTTCTGGATTTTTAGGCGGCCTGCCAGTGACCTCGGTGATCGTTCGCTCGGGCGCAAATGTTTCTGCTGGAGGCCGCGAGCGCCTCTCCGCGTTTGTGCATGGATTGCTTCTGTTGTTTGCAGTTGTCTTTGCAGGCACCGTACTCAACGCCATACCACTCGCTTGCCTCGCCGCGGTCCTGATTCAGGTGGGACTCAACCTCGCAAAGCCATCGCTGTTTCGCATGCAGGCAAAGTTGGGCGCCATGCAATTCTTGCCGTTTGCAATCACCATTGCAGCGGTGTTGGGGCTTGACCTGCTCAAGGGCGTGATTGTCGGAACAATCCTGGGTGTCATATTTGTGCTTCACCAAAACTCTAAGAGCGTCATTGTGACCACGCGCGGTGAGAACGGTGTAGTGCAAATGAAATTCCGCCGCGACGGAACTTTCCTTTCCAAGCCAAAGATTTCCGAGGCGCTTGAAGGCATCGAGGATGACTCGACGTTGGAGATCGTCGCAACCGGGGAATTCCTTGACCACGATGTAAAGGAATTGTTGACAACCTTTATTAGTGGCGCGCATGCGCGACGCATTACCGTGCGTTTGGTGGGTGTTGATCTTGCGGGCGCAACTGTTGGGGGCGGACACTAAAGCCTGATGCACAATTCCAAATCTATTGATGAAGACGCCATTGACGCAGCCATAACCCGGACGTACGGAATCCTGCCAGATCAAGGGCCGATTGGCGTATTCATTCATCACAATACGCTTCACTCCTACCAACATCTTCCCTTTCATCGCGCCATTCAAGAGGGCGCCGCCCGTCTTGGCGCACACGCCTACATGGCACTTGAACGCTTCCATGCCGCATGGAAAAGCGGGCGGATTGAAGAGATGGATCTTGACGAAGCACTTGATGATTTACCGAATGCGGATGCAACGCTGCAACTTCCACTCGGTCTTTCGCGCCGTCAACTTCGCCGCGCACTACTGGTGGAACACATCGATGATCAAGATGCTGCGGGATTGCTGTGGCGAATTCGCAACGGTCCGTCTCCGGTAGCGGCTGATATGCCGCTGTGGGAGGCCGCTTTGGAACGCGTGGCACGCGGGCCGCTTCCTACAACCAAGAACGCGCCCCCACCGCTTCGGCATCGTGACGCATTGATCGCTTGCGGTGCGCGAGATCCGGACATTGCAGTGACGCATGAACTCACCGCGCTCTGTTCAAGTTTTTTAGATCAAGGGCAAGCCGGTATCGCACTCCCCAACCGCTCTGAAGGTTTCTTGAGGGCAGTGTCGCTGCTCTTTGCTTCGGGCGCTTCCGTTCCTCGTCTTTGCCATGGTGCGGAGGATGACTTCCGCCGAATCGCCATTGAAAGAACACCTGCAAAGATCGTCATTGCCGCCGCACTTGACGCGCTTGGTGTCCCCGAAGATGAACGCCAGGAGTATGTGATTGCCACCGCGCTCGCCCTCCCTGGATGGGCGGGAATGTTCTCTCGCCTTGAGCGGAATCCAGCAGAGAATCGTGCACACTGCCCGATCTCGTTAGCTGAATTCATCGCCGTACGAATGGTCTTTGATCGCCATGCGGCGGAGCGATCGGCATGCGAAGCGCTGCTGCCAACTTCTTGGAAATTATTGCCCAAGCAGATTCCGTTTCCTGAACCAATTGCGACTGCTTCAAGTGCATTTTTACTATGGAATCTGGCGCGTGTCGCCGGAGCGCAACCAAAGCAAGTGCGCGAAATGAACGACGAATCTCTTGCCACACTTTGGCACGAGACGTCCATCTTTCATAATGGCGCGCGCGGTCAGGTGTGGCTTGAGGCGTACGAAAGTCGATACCGCCGCGCCATCCTTGGAGCAGTTGCGAATAGACGCCGCATGGAGTTACCGACACTCGTGCAACGCGCACGCGCTCAATTTATTTTCTGTATTGATGAGCGCGAAGAATCTATTCGCCGTGCGCTTGAGGAACAAGATTCTGCGTTTGTAACTTTCGGCGCAGCTGGATTCTTTGGCATGGCCATTGATTATGTCGGTCTATACGACCATGAGCCAGCGGCGCACTGCCCCGTCGTTGTCGTACCCGCGCACGAAGTTCACGAGCATCCCGTCCTTACGCAACTCAGTTGGCATGAGCGCCGCGCTGTTCTGCGCGATCAGTGGCATGGGATCGAACGTGCGGCGGCGTCTTGGTCACGAACGCTGACGGGTGGCGCTGGTCTTTCACTACTTCTTGGTCCGATTGCAGGTATCGCAGCTGTGCTGCGAGTGTTGGCGCCTCGCACGTCCCTTGATATTCGCGATCGAATCGAAACACACTTGGCACCTCGGCCAGACACCCGCCTTGGTGGAATACGACAAGAACCGTCGGCGCCACTTTCCCGAGCAGGAAAGCCCATGGGGTTCTCACTGCAAGAGGCCACGGATCGAGTTGCTGGCATGTTGCGATCTATTGGGATTGTTGGAAGCTTTTCGAAAATTATTCTGGTGCTTGGGCATGGCTCCACCAGCCTGAATAATCCGCATGAGTCTGCTCACGACTGCGGCGCCTGTGGTGGTCGACGCGGTGGCGCAAATGCGCGGCTCTTTGCCGATCTTGCAAATCGGAACGATGTACGTGAATCACTGCGAGCAATTGGAATTGACATTCCCTCTGACACTTGGTTTGTTGGCGCACTTCACGACACAGCAAATGATGCAGTGCAGTGCTTTGATTTAGAAGAGTTGCCATCGGCAAGCGCGGCCCCCTTTGCTGATGCATGGCGAGCCCTTGAAATCGCTCGCCGTCACAGCGCCCTGGAGCGAGTGCGTCGGTTTGAAAGCGCGCCACTTGGACTGTCGCCAGACGACGCGCTCCGTCATGTAGAAGAACGCGCCGCCCATCTTGCGCAACCACGTCCGGAGTATGGCCACTGCACGAACGCTTGCGCATTTGTCGGACGGCGTTCCATCACGCGCGGTCTACACCTTGATCGCCGCGCCTTCTTGGTGAGTTACGACCCAACCACTGATCCAACCAATACCATTCTTGAACGCATTCTTGCGGCAGTTGGTCCGGTTGGTGCAGGTATCAGCTTGGAGTATTACTTTTCCTCCGTAGATCTTGACCGATTTGGTTGCGGCACCAAGCTGCCCCACAATGTCACTGGATTACTTGGAGTCAGCAACGGCCACCGCGGTGACTTGCGCACCGGACTTCCATTGCAAATGGTGGAAATCCATGAGCCAATGCGGCTGTTGCTTGTGGTCGAAGCCACACCCGCGGCTTTGTTGGAAATTGCAGGCCGCCAAGCAGAAGTTCGGGAATTGGTGGTGAACGAGTGGGTTCAATTGGTGTCTCTTGATCCAACCACTGGGCATATGCAGCGTTTCCATAACGGCGCATTCCACGACTGCCGGATCGACAACACACCGCTGCAATCTGTTAACCGCTCAGTCGAATGGCATGGCTCATCGCGGGAATATGTTTCGCCAGCATTGGTTCTTGACGGACTCGATCTCAGACCACTCGCGAAGGCAACGGCATGACGCATATTGATCTTGATGCCATACAGCGCATCGCGTTACCCGTGTTGATTCTCTTGCCAATAGCGGCCTCTGTAGTGGTGGGGCTTCTCATCATGGCGAGTTCCCGCTACCCCAGCGAGCGCATAGCAACACGCATACTGGAAATTGCGTTGACAATCTCCCTTGTACTCAGCGCGCTCGTTGCAATTGGTGCCACGGGAGTATTTGGCGCAGCGCCTTCAGCAGTTGTCGATTACGGAGCGCTCTTAGAGCTTGGGACATACCGCATTCCAGCGGTACTTCTGGTCGACTCCAAGGGAATTGTCTTCTCACTGTTGTGCGCGTTTCTCACGCTATTGGTAGCTCGCTTCTCACGTACCTATATGCATCGAGAGGCCGGCTACTTCCGATTCTTCATTGTTCTTGGTGGATTCGCTACCGGTGCACAGTTGGTCGCCCTGGCAGGCGCACTTGACATCTTCTTTGCAGGTTGGGAATTGATTGGCATTGGCTCCGCGCTGTTCATTGGCTTCTTTCACGAACGAGCTGAACCGGTGCGCTCATCACTGCGCGCATTCGCGACCTACCGACTCTGCGACGCTGGATTCCTCATGGCAATGGTGTGTGTCCATGAAGTTCTCGGCTCTACAACTATCAATGCGCTGGATGGCTCCATCGATTTACCACTGTGGGAATCCACCACCATCGGGATGCTGTTCTTACTTTCAGTGATGGGTAAGTCCGCGCAGTTGCCATTTTCTGGTTGGTTGCCGAGGGCAATGGAGGGACCAACTCCAACAAGTGCGCTGTTTTACGGAGGGATTTCACTCCACGCCGGGCTGTTTTTAATGTTGCGCATATCGCCAATCATCAGCGCGTCACCAGTCATTCAAGTGGTTGGCGCAGTCGTTGGGATCAGTACGGCTATCTACGCGGCAGCGGTGGCGCGTACCGATCCGGACGCAAAGGGTGCGCTGGCACATGCAACGCTTTGCCAGGTCGGTCTCATTCTTGCGGAGATCTCACTTGGATTTACCACGCTCGCACTTGTTCACATCAGTGGGCACGCGCTGTTGCGGGTTTGGCAATATCTGCGCGCACCCAACGCCATTCATGATGCTCACCGCATCGGCGTGCATGCGGTGCCTGTAGAGGATGCGCAACCCCAATCAGTTCTTGAGCGGCGCGTATATGCCGCGGCACTTCATCGACTTCGACTTGATGATCGGATCGACTCAATACTTGATCCGTTCATGGTGCTTGCACGCGCGCTTGATAGATTTGACCGACGCATGCGCGTACTTTTTGGCGGCGGAAAGGACGTTGATTCATGACGCCCGAAAGTGTTCCATACATTGTGGCCGCACTTGCCGCCGGTGGAATTTTTGCTCCAGTCATTGTTTCATCTCGACCCGTTGGCTTGCTCCGAATCATTCTGGCAGCAGTTGCGCTTGCACTATCAACTGCCTCCATATTTTGCAGCACCGGCCTTTTTGCCTTTGGCCTGATTGCGGTTCTCTTAGTGCTGCGCGGACTGTTTGCAAACCAGGGAACAGACTTGCCAAAGCTGCCGTGCATAGTGTCCACCCTGTTGGCGGTGGCGGCTGCTTTGACTGGCGAATGGCCCGTACTGAATTTGATTGCCGCGGTGTTGCTGTTGGCTACGCTTTCGGGCGCATGGCCTATGCATTGGCTTGCAGCTCGAGTGATTGATCGATCACCCCTTGCCATGGCTGAGCAAATCTCAACATGCATAGTGGCAACGTTTGCCTATCTTCGATTTGTGGCGCCGACGGAGTTTGCCTTTGATGCAGCCTCTACCTTGGTACGACTTGGTGCAGTGCTTGCTTTATTGCCCGCCATCACCGCGCTGGTACAGGTGAACCTGCGCGGATTTTACCGATGCGTAGTTGCCATGCACGGCGGAATGTTGATCGCCGCACTCGGCGCGGCGGGACATGGACACAGTGCGGCCGCCCTTCTAGTGACTGTCACGCTTGCGTTAGCCATGGGAGGACTCGGCGCCATGGTGGCGGCGGTCGAAGATCGCTGCGGGCGCGTTTTACTTAAAGACCAAGGTGGAAGAATCTGGGGCATGCCACGTTTGGCAGCTGCATTTCTCTTATTTGCGGCCTCTGGTGTTGGAATGCCAGGTACGGCAGGTTTCATTGCAGACGATCTCTTGCTTCATGCGCTTTGGGAAGAAAGCGTGGTGGGTTCACTCATCATGATCGTGGCGGCAGCACTGCTTGCGGTTGCATCGCTCGCTACATTCGCAAAGATCTTTCTTGGTCCACCCGCCACATCCCTGGCCGGCGATCTACGCCAACCAGAGCGATACGTGGTGATTGCCACTTTTGGACTGCTGGTGCTGATTGGTGTAGCACCCTGGTTGCTCGCAAATCCGCTTGCCGAATATCTGCGCGCCTTTGGCGCAGTACCACACTAAGCCTGGTCTCGCTCACCGCACCACGCACATCGCCGCTTGGAATCGCGCGCCCTCTGGAGTCAGGAGCGGCAACCAGGTGGCACCAGCGTCCGGCGAATATTCCGCGCCAGCGCCGGGTTCTTCAGCGGTCATCGCGCGTCCCGCCCATGACATGGCGCGTATCGATGAGATGCTGTCGATTCCCTCTGGCATCGCTTGCACAGAGACCGAAAGAACTTCGCGCGCGGAAGGCGGCAGAATTCCATTCACGGTGAGTAACCGCGTTGCTGATGGAACGCTCACCTGCTCGCCGGCAGGTCCGTCCGGCTGCATGATCGCAGGGCGATCAACCACCAGTGGCGCCCCGCCGTCGCGGAACCAAACTGTGACGCGCACTTCAAAGCCGGATGTCGGCATGTAGCGCCGAATGCTTGGCACCAACTGGTAGCCCGTGACTTTCACCGAGGAGGACTTAGCAATATTCCCGGGACTACCGATCAAACGAATGCTGCTGATGGAGGTGATACCGGCCGGCACCGTCTGCCGCACGATGGACACTGTCGGCTCCGCGACACCCGGTTGATCAGATCCAAGCGGCAGACCGCAACTCACGTCGCCATCACCGCATCCAGCAAGCGTTGCGAGTGATGCAAGGCCCGGTACATCCAGGCAATTTGTGCCGCGACCCCAGAAGAACGCACCTGCCTGATAGCACTGCGCATAGGTTGCCTGCCCGCACTGACCACTGCTCAGTGTGCCCGCGCCAGCGCGCGGATCGTCAAAGGACACCACGTTTTGGTTGCCGGCATCCGAATCCCAACCGAGCGCTGCGCAATCAAGCGTGACTGGATAGACAAGGTACGGAGAGTTGATCGGATCTGGGCGCATCGGACGCACATTCGTGCCCGGACCGTCGCGGAACACGTCGCCGTAGTAACTGCGCAGAACCGGATTACCGTTGCAATCAGCCACGTACCCGGGCGCGCTACTGGCCACGCATGGGCCCCAATGCGCAAGCAGCATGGCCATGTCTTGACCGTCCACCGCGGCGTCGCCGTTCAGGTCCGCAATGCACGCTGGAGGCGCGACTGGGCAAGCGCCCCAACCCACCAGCAACTTGGCGATGTCCGCTCCGTCCACGGATCCGTTTCCATCCAGGTCTCCAGTGCAGCTGCTGCCGCCGCCCATACTGGCCGTCATCACGTAACCGAATCCAACGGTGCCCGATGTTGCCACCGGTTGCCACATCACGTACACGCCTGCCACACTGCTCGAGCGGACCGTGCGGGCTGCCATGACATCGATCGCGTCCTGCATCACCACGAGGTCGCTGTTCCAAAGTACCGCGCCAGTGGCTGCATCGATGATGCCGAGGCGCGCTTTGGCGCCAACCGGAGAGCCGTTCTGGAATGCGATCCCGATACTGGCAGCGTTGACTGTGATGGACACCGGGCCAGACGGATGACGCACGTTGCGTATGCACTGAAATGATGCGTCGATTGGCGTGATGCCGTCGCCCAGAATGATTGATTTTGAGTCACCGATCCATTGTTCGTCGTCGGCGCACGTGATCGGCGCCACGCGGTCGCACGCTTGCAGCAAGCGGTTGGCGGAACCGGCGAGTGTGGCATTGCCACCAGGCGCCACGCGTGCGGGGTCGGTGAGGTCAGTGAGTTTGCCGCGCGCGGCCGCGGACATGAGGGCGACGTAGGTGCGCGAAGCGATTATGAATGGCGCACTGAGTTCCTCGGTGGTAGGCGGATGGCGCTGCAGATACAGCGCGGCGACGCCAGCAACCATCGGTGACGCCATGGAAGTGCCGCGATCCACCTTGAGACCATCCGGTGCGCGCAGCCAGTCGGCAGCCAAGATGCCCGTGCCCGGCGCCCAGATGCTCACGTCCGGTCCGTAGTTTGAGAAGACCGCGGGATGATCGTCCGCGTCCGCGGCGCCAACTGTCAGCGTAAACGCCGATGCAGCCGGATACATCCACGAAGCTGGCCATGACTCGTTGCCCGCCGCCACCACCACAGGGATGCCCTGCAACATGACGCTAGAGATCGCCTCTTCAAATACTGCTGCCGACAGGCCGCGGTGTTGGCCGCTCAGTGACATGTTGACCACTGCCGGTAGTTGCACATTGCCGGGGATGACAATCCAATTGAGTGCCGCCACTGCGGTGGAGTCTGCATATATTCCGGCTGCATTAGTGACTGCTAGCGAAATGATGCTCGCGCCCGGCGCCGGACCGGTGGTTGCGCCCGCGGCGCAGCCGGCCACGTGCGTGCCGTGACCTTGGATATCGCGTCCGCCGTTTGAGCCCGCACCGGGATAGAAGTTCTTGACCTGCTGGACGCGTCCCGCAAACTCCGCGTGATCCGGATTGATGCCGCTATCGATGATCACCATGGTGACGCCAGTACCGTCAGCACCACACGGCGCGAAGGCGGGTGCAAGACCGTTTGCTTGGGAGATGCGGCGCAGACCCCACGGATTGGGCGTGTTGGGATCCGCGGGCGCACCTTCCGGCATGCTCATGACAGCGCCCATCATGTCTGGCTCCACGCGTGCCACCAACGGGTGCGCGCGCACCGCGGCTGCGTCGGCCGGGGTCATGGATGCTGCGAAGCCGATCACGGCGTGTTCGTAACGGAAGCGAGCGCGAGCGGCGCCGATGGTGTCGGCGAGGACGCGGTCGATCAGTTCAGCTGCGGCGGCGGGAGTGGTGTTGCGCGCACGGGCGCGGAGTTGCACCAGGTACGACGGCAGGCCGGTTGCTTCGTCAATGGCCTGCCCTGCGATCGCCGGGGCGCCGAGATCGGGCTGGGCTGGCTGGGCTGGTTGGGCGGGCTTGACGGATGGCGTTGCCTGCGCCGACGGCGTTGGACGCCCGGCAGAGGAGACACCGGTGCCGGCCGTGGCTTGCAGGGCGAACAGCAGTCCTGCGGCGGCGGAAGCGAAGTGAGAAATCGAACGCGACTGACGGAAATGACTACCTGTGCGCATGGGCGTCATTATGACCAATGAGCGCTTTGGGTCAAGTATGTGGTTTCAATAAGGAGCCTTCAGAACGGGGCGACTAAGTGAATGAGCAGCCCCGCCGAAGTAGATCGATCGCCCCACGCGCTGAGGCGTCGAATGCCAGTGGCGTTAACCGCGTCCAAGCTTCTGCAAGGCGAAGGCGTAGGCGCCGATGGCGACAGCCTGACTCGTTCCAAGGCGTGACATGCCGACGCCGACGCGCAAGAGCGGGTCGTACGCGAGGCTTCGGCCGCTACCTGGCACCTTGATGGTGCGGGTTTCACCCTTGAGAAAGGTTTCCAACTGAACCGGGTCTTCGAGATTGAAGGCGGCGGGAATCAGACGACGGAATGCGTTTCCGGCGGGGCTGGTGTAGGTGCCATTGAGTTCGTCGACGAGTGCTGGCAGGAACAACGGCCACGCACCGGAAACACCACCGCCGATCACGGCGAGGCCGTCAATCAGCGTGAGCGCGCTACCGACTGCATCGCCCACGGATTCTCCGAGGCGGCGGAATGCTTCGCGGGCCGCGGCTTGGTTGCCAACCAGGTTGCCGTTGGCGATTTCAAAGAGATCTTTCGGCTCGGGGACTTGATCGAAGGCAGTGCCGGTGAGCTCTGAATAGACGCGGCGCACGGCGCGGATGCAGGCGCCCTCTTCCGCATTCATGGTCGGATGGAACTTGTTTCGCAGTAGCCACACTTCGCCCGCAACCGAATTGTCGCCGAGCAAGATTTCACCGTTACGAACGATGCCGCCGCCGAAGCCAGTGCCGAGGGTCACTCCAAAGAGATTCTTGTAACGCTTTGGACTGCCGGCTTTCTCAAGTAATCCGTTGACATGAGGAAGGAGACCACCGATCGCCTCGCCGTAGACAAAGAGGTCGCCATCGTTATTCATGAACACTGGGATGCCGAACTTCTCCTCAAGCATCGGCCCGAGCGCCACCCCGCCCCGGAATCCGGGGAGGTTGCCAAGATCGCCAATGATGCCGTTCGGATAGTCAGCCGGTCCGGGGAAGGCGAAACTGATCGCAGACGGTGGCTGCGGGCAGAGTGCCTTCACTCGGTTGAAGCCGTCCACAATGTTGGCGAGGCATCTCTCTAAGTCATCGCCATTCGATGGCAGCGATACCGTCTCCGAAACAGGCGTGCCCCCGCGCAGCGCAGAAAAGCGCAGGTTCGTGCCGCCCGCATCGAGCGTCATGACGATTCTGGAATCCGAAGCGAGGTCCATGGAACTTTTACAGTGGTGAGTCGGTGTTCAGGTACTGATCATCAGGTGCCAGCGCTCAGCGACTTTGCTGCATCGCCAGTTGGCTCGTCAGCTCGGGCTCCATAGAAGCCGAAGAACACGAGGTAGGCATAGCCCACCAACACGATCGCAAGTGACGTTCGCACACCAAAGGCATCCATCAAGGCGCCCTGGATGAGTGGCATGATTGCCCCGCCAACGATCATCATGACCAACAGTGAACTGCCTTGGCTGGTGTCTTTGCCCAGACCGCGGATCGAGAGACTGAAGATGTTCGACCACATGATCGAATTGAACAAGCCGATGCCGATGATCGACCAGAGGGCAAATTCACCCTTCGCGCCCATGGAGAGTGCCGTAAGACCCATCGCAACCAAGGCGAACAGTCCCACCATCTTTCCTGGGTTGGATTTGCCAAGAACGAAGAATGCGAAGCTGAGAGCAACCATGCCAACGTAGGGAAGGATCGTTGCCGGATCAATGTAATGACCGTGGGTCAGGCTTTCCTTGAAGGTTGCGTTGGCGAAGATCACGGCCGTCGCGCCGACTGCTGCGAGCACCATGAACACATACTTGCGGGATTGTTGGATACCGCTCAGCGAGATGGCACCCATGAGGCGACCGATCATCGTGCCGCCCCAATAGAACGCGAGGTACTTCGCCGAAGTCTCCTCTGCCATGCCCATTACGCTCGGGTCGTGCAGGTAGTTGATCAGGATGCTGCCCACGGTCACTTCGCTGCCAACGTAGAAGAAGATGGCGAGCCATCCCCAAACGAAGTGCTTGTGGCGGAACACCTTCACGCCTGCCTCAACCTTGCCTTCTTGGCGGAAGTTGGGCAGCGAGATCAGTTTGAACACCACCGCCAGCAGGATGAAGGCGATGCCAAG
>JBIKZY010000174.1:0-4536 GCA_044354475.1 Phycisphaerales bacterium | reverse complement strand
AAAATCCGCAGCGAATGCGTCACCGTAGGCCGTACCCGCGTGGGTACGTGCGAGCCGGGTCGACCGAAGTCCAAGGTAACCATCGATTTCCTGCGCACATCAGGAATGAGGATCTCGCATGCTCGCTTACATTCGGACATGGTCCGCCGCTGCATCACTCGCAGCCGTCGTTCTCACTCACTCGCAATCCTTTGCTGGACTGGTTGCTCAGTACGACGTTGGTACCGGGGCGAATGCGTCCGTTGTCCAAGTGGACTTCACCAACGGCAATGCCTACCAGATCACTCTGCGTTGGGACACACCAATGAACGGGTTCGATGCGCTGCTAGTGAGTACTGCCTCAATCAGTGGCGCCGTGATGGCGTACGACGCGTACTCCTTCGGCAATTTCGTCACCGGTATCGGTCTTGGTACTGACTACCAATACGGCAATGGCGATCTATGGCCGATCGAAAACTACTGGCACTACTGGACGAAAGTTGACGGCGCTTGGGAGATGGCGATGTTTGGCGCCAGCGATCGCATGCTCAGTAACGGCAGCGCCGATGCGTGGGTATTCGGCTCAGGCAATGCACCGCAATCCGTGCCAGCACCTGGACTCGCCGTCTTTGCGCTCACGATGCTGCGTCGCCGCGCTCGCCGCTAAGCGCGTGGTTTCGACGTGCGCCGTCCTGCAAACCGACTGCGTACTGCACGTACTAGCAAATGAATCGCCCGCGCCGTCATGACGGCGCGGGCGATGTTTATTGCCACCTGAAATACGATCGGATTTACTTGCCAGGCAAGCGGTCTAGGACCTTGTCGATCAGCCCATACGCCAGCATTTCTGGCGCATTCAGCCACTTATCGCGATCGCAGTCGTTGTGAATCGTCTCCCGCGTCTGGCCGGTGTTGTCGCTGTACAGCGCATACAACTTGTCGCGCAGGCGCAGAATGTGCTTGGCGTGAATCTCCAGATCGGTCGCTTGTCCCTCGATCACTCCACCGATCAACGGCTGGTGCATCAGGTTCTCAGCGTGCGGCAATGCGAAGCGACGACCCTTGGTGCCGCTGCAAGCGATCACACTGCCCATGCTGGCGGCCTGTCCAATGATGTACGTCGCTACTGGGCACGGCACAAATCGCATGGTGTCAACAATGCCAAGTCCAGCACTCACGCTGCCACCCGGGCTGTTCACATACATGCTGATCTCTGCCTTTGGGTCCTCGTTGGCAAGGAACAGAAGTTGCGCGACCACCAAGTTAGCCATCGTGTCCGAGACGCCACCGCCCAGGAAGATGATGCGGTCGTTCAACAGACGGCTGTAGATGTCGTAGGCGCGCTCGCCGCGACCAGTCTTTTCGATGACGATGGGGATCAGTGTCATGGTGTTCGTGTTCCTATCTCACTGCGCCGGATGCGGCGCCACAGGCATGCGTTCGATGATTCGGTCAATGAGTCCGTACTCAAGCATTTCCTGGGCATTCAGCCACAGGTCACGCTCGCAGTCGGCAGCGATCTTCTCCATGGAGTGGCCAGTGGCCTCGGCATAGAGGTTGTTGCAGACATCTTCAATACGCTGCATTTGCCGCGCAAAGATCTCCAAGTCAGTTGCCTGCCCCTCAAATCCACCAATGCGCCCTTGGTGCACCAAGTTCTCTGCGTGGCGCAGAGCAAAGCGATGACCCTTGGCTCCACAACACGCGATCACGCTCGCCATACTGGCGGCTTGACCAACGATGTAGGTGGCGATCGGGCAAGTCACCGATCGCATGGTGTCAATGATGGCAAGGCCGTCGGAAATTGATCCGCCCGGACTGTTGATGTACATGCTGATCTCGGCAGTCGGATCTTCGTTCCACAGGAACAAGAGCTGAGCAGTGACTACCTGTGCAAGCGGGCGAGAAATCGGCGCTCCAACAAAGATCACCCGGTCGCGCAACAAGCGGCTGTAGAGGTCAACCAACTCCTCACTCTTACCGCGCTTGTCAACCACCAGCGGAACCGAAATCCAGCGCGGCTCATCGTCATCATCTTCGTCACGGCGCGGGTCAGCACCCGGCGCGGCTGAATCGGACGAAATCGACCAGACATCGGCGAGCGACTGCGCGCTCGACGAAACAGGGCTTGCCACCATGGGCATGGCAGACATCAAGTTGAGCAACTCCGCTCGCGTCAACGCTTGCCCTTCTCTGGGAAGGTGGCCACCTCGTCAACAAGACCGTAGGCCTTCGCCTCTTCGGCGTTGAAATACTTATCGCGCTCGCCATCCTTGGAAACCGTTTCCACGGGCTGGCCAGTGTGCTTGGCAAGGATTTCGTTCAACTGGCGCTTCATCTTGAGGATCATCTCGGCCTGGATCTGGATGTCCGAGGTCTGGCCGTACACGCCGCCGTGCGGCTGGTGAATCATCACCTTGGCATGCGGCAGAATGATGCGCTTGCCCTTCTGACCCACGGCCAACAGCACCGCTCCGCCGGAATATGCACGACCGATGCAATAGGTGCCCACCTCGCTGGAGATGAACTGCATGGTGTCGTAGATGGCCAACGTGTCATCCACAGCCCCGCCGGGGCTATTGATATAGAAGTTGATGTCTTGACCACGCTTCTGGCTTTCCAGATACAGCATTTGCATCATCACACGCGCCGCGGAGGCGTGGTTGATTTCGCCAATGAGGAAGACCACCCGATTCTCCAGGAGGAGTTCATCGATGGTCATCTCGCGGGTGCGCTGGTAGGAAGTGCTAGCGAGGGTCTCGGGGCGAATCATGTCTCGACCGATACCAGCTGCTGCCAGCGTGTTCGGTGTAGCCATCATTCCGCCATGGATGCCGTTTGGGTAGTGGCCGGTCGGGAGGTTCAGTTGCATGCGATCCTCAATATGGAACCCGAGGGAATCCGCGGGGGACGGGGATCATAGTCCGCGTCCGGGGGCTACATCGGCGATCGGGGCGCGCAACATGCACCCGTCCGGGCAGATCTCGCTGCCAAATGAACGACTTCGCCACCCACATGCAGCAATCCGGGGGGAACTTACGATGCAACCATGCTCAGCGACGCCTTCGCCACCCGAATCTGCAATCCAAGCACTGCTGCTATCGCACTATCGATCGGACTTTCGGCAACAACCCCGGCCTGGTGCCAAGATCCTTCACTGACACCACCGAACGCGCCCGAACCGCGGACACCCGCCGCCGCGCCACCAGCAACTGGAACGGCCGCGGCAACGCCCGCGCCTGCTGCGGCGCCACCGGCAGCTCCGACCGCAGAGCCCGCCGCAACTCCCGCCGCCGCCACAACGCCACCGGTAACAGTTGTGCCAGTTGCGCCTGCCGCCCCCGTGCCCCCCACGACCACCGATGCCACTGCCCCGTTACCAGTGGTGACTCAGCGAGGTGATGAGCAGCCCGTGCACTCGGCTGGCGCTGGCTACATCCATCAGTTCAGTGCCGATATCGGTGACAACGCCAGCATGGGCGCCGACCGTTTCTACGGAAGCTATTCAGCGCGCGTGTACAGCTCCAATGACCTCAATGTCACCGTTGCGCTGGGTTATGAGTTTGACTGGTACCACTGGAGCGGCGTCTCTGAACTTGGCGTCGCAGATCCGTTCGGCAGCGTGAACCTGTTCGGTCTGCAGGCGCGCGGCAGCTTCAAAGTGGCTGATGGGTGGACCGCTTCGCTCGGCGGCATCTTTGCTATCGCGGGTGAATCGGATGCGGATGCTGGAGACAGTCTGTACGGCGGCGGAATCGGCAGCATTGCTTGGACTCCCACCGCCAACATGATGCTCGGTCTCGGTGTCCTCGGCGTAACACAAATCGAGAACGATCCGATCATCATTCCTATCCCCGTATTGCACTGGCACTTTGCCGACGATTGGTTACTTTCCACCATCCGCAGGCCGCCGGCAAGTCCGTTCGTGGGCGTCGATGTCGCGTGGGAACCCGAAGGATCCAAAGTGGATGTTGCCTTCGGAATTGGCTGGCAATTACGCCGATTCCGCCTCGGAACCAACAACGATCCCACCATCAACAACGGTGTCGGCGAAGATCAAAGCTGGGCCGCATTTGTGAGCGTTGGCTACGACTTCACTCCAACCTGCCGCCTGGACATGCTGGTGGGAACAACGTTCTACGAGCAACTGCAGCTCCAAGCATCAAACGGTTCCAACACACGCAGCACCACGGTTGATCCCAACGCGCTCTTGGGTGTATTTGTGACGATCAGCTACTAAAGAGACGCGCGTTGCACAGCAGCTCGCATTCACGCTTCACGGATCTCACCCCGATCAACGAACGCCAGCACCACGCTTACTGATTCTGGAGCAATTTCAAACATAGCCGCAAGCGCACGGCGGTAGCCATTCATTTGCAACTGATACGGAGCGATTCGCTCTTGGAACTCTGCGCCCTGTAGGTCACGCGCGCCAGTCTTCCAGTCCAGCACCTCCGCACGTACCACGCGCCCCGCGCGCATGCCCAGTACCACTCGGTCCATTCGACCGCGCTGCGTGCGTCCGTCAATCTGCACCACGAATGGCATTTCGCTTCG
>JBIKZY010000173.1:0-4539 GCA_044354475.1 Phycisphaerales bacterium | reverse complement strand
TGCTCGCACGGCTCAGACAGAGCTGCACGGCTCAGCGCTTCATTGCGGCCGAATCATGCGGGCGAGATCCGTCCAGAAATCCGGGTAGCTCTTTGCAACGCAACCTGGATCAACAATCTGCACGCCGTTTACCTGCAATCCAAGCACTGCAAATGCCATGGCGATTCGGTGATCACGGACAGTTTGAATGAGTGCGATAGTGCCCGGAGCGCGGCGAGGTTGGGCGCTCATGGGCGTAATGATCAACGAATCGCCTTCGATCCGCGCGCCCGCGCCCATGGCAATCAGACCGTCACGTAGCGCCGCGAGGCGGTCGCTTTCCTTGACGCGCAGCGTGGACAGGCCATCCAGTCTGGTTTCACCGTCCGCAAGCGCGGCGATCGCGGCCACTGCTAACGCTCCATCGGGAGCGCCGGACAGATTGAATTGACCACCGTGCAGCGGCGACTGACTATCAGTCACCGCGCAGGCAACCCGTGTTGCGCCCTGTTCCAGTGGCGATGGCACGATGAGGGCACCCATTGCACCAATCGCTTGGATCGCGAGCATGTCCGGTTGTCGACTCTGCTCCGGTAGACCAAGCAGTTCCACCACACTTCCTGGAATGATGGCAGCTGCAGCGGCCCAGTAGATGGCGCTCGATGCGTCCGCTTCGATATGCACTGCTGGACGCGCCCGCGGTGGTCCGTATGGAACCGTGATCGCAGTGAGTTGACCAGTGGCATCGCGTGATTCATCCACTGCCACGCCCCAACGGCGAAGTTCGTCGACTGTTAATTCCAAGTAGCTCTGGCTGGTTGGTTGCTCAGTGAACTCCACGCGTAGTCCGTCGCGAAACCACGGTGCGCACAGCAAGAGACCGCTGACACACTGGCTTGTTGATGTGCGTGAGACACGCACGATCCCGCCGTGTGGCGCTGCCCTCCCGGGAGTCACCGTCAGTGGAAGTGCAGCGTTCGTGCCTGATCCGGTGCTATGGACGCCAACGCCAAGTGCCGCAAGAAGCGTCACTCCGTCGGCCACCGGTCGTTGACGCATACGCGCGCTGCCGTCAATAGTGACTGGCGCGCGAGCAAGTGATGCAGCAGCCATCATGAATCGCGTGGGGGTTCCGCCGTCGCCAAGATTGATGTGCACCGGAATATCAGCAGCAAATCGACCGCCGCACCCGTGAACATGCACGGAATCGCCGGTCACTGTGATCGAACAACCGAGCGCTCGAAGCGCTTCGATCAAACCGTCCGTATCGTCGGAACGCAGGGCGCCGTGCAACACCGACACGCCGTCGGCAAGTGCCGCCAGAATCAGAGCGCGATTGGTGATGCTCTTGGAACCAGGAACGCGGATCGAAGTACGGAGGGGACCACCGGCGCGGGGGACCGGAAATGGATCCGGAAGCAAGCCAGCGCTGCCGGTCGCCTCGGCGCGGCCATGCGCACCAGCGCCGCCGTTCGCCGCACTCCCGTGCGCCCCGCCGCTAGTCACTCGCTCTGTCCAGCGTCCGCGGCGCGGAACACCGCCACGATGTCTTCAATAGGAATCACAAACAGCCGGTTGTCCCCTTCAAAGTCCACAGGGACGCCGTGCTTGGGGTTAAAGAGCACACGGTCGTACTGCTCGATGGGGTAATTCTCATCCTTGGCCACCTCCGCAGAAATCGCAACTACTCGTCCGGTGATGGTGGGAATCTCCAGCCGGTCCGGCAGGTGAATACCAACCTTGGTGATCTTCTTGTCCTCGTCCTTGCGGATGAGAACTCGCTTTCCGATGGGTTCAACCGTCTCCAGGCGGGGATTACGTGAGGTGCGCGGCATGACCAAATGTTATACCGCCGGGCGGGATATCATTTCCCCAATGACGACCGCCACCACACAGACCGCGCACCGCGCCGCCACGGGCACCGATCCGCTGGACTTGATTGACGTCGACCACGTTCGCTTCTATGTCGGGAACGCCAAGCAATCCGCGTTTTTCTACGCGTCGGCGTTTGGCTTTCAAGTGGAACAAATCCGTGACCTGACCACCGGTAGCCGTGAGTCCGCGCAGTACCTCCTGACGCAAGGAAACATTCGTTTCGTCCTGGAGACTCCACTTTCCAAGAATCACCCTGCGTCGGCAGAACTTGCCAAGTTCGGTGACGGCATCAAGGACATCGCATTCAACGTCTTTGACGCTGAGGCAGCATGGAAAGCCGCTGTGAAGAACGGTGGCGAGAGTGCCTATGAGCCGGTGACTACCAGCGATGCGCACGGAACCGTGACCACCGCGGGCATCAAGACCTACGGACGCGCCGTGCACACCTTCGTGAGCCGCACTGGCGAGTACGCGCTCCCCAAGATCAAACAAGGTGCCACATTCATGCCCGGTTTTCGATCGATCGGACCGTTTGCATTGAATGAGTACAACAAGCAGCACCCATGCGGGCTCAAATTTGTTGATCATGCGGTTGGCAATGTTGAAGAAGGCAAGATGAACACCTGGGTGGACTGGTACGAACACGTACTGGGCTTCCAGATGTTCAAGCACTTTGATGACAATGACATCTCCACGGAATTCTCAGCGCTGATGTCCAAGGTGATGGCCAGCGGCAATCAGCTGATCAAGTTCCCGATCAATGAGCCAGCGGCCGGCAAGAAGAAGAGCCAAATTCTTGAATACCTGGAGTGGCATGACATGACTCCGGGCGTTCAACACTTGGCCCTGCGCACCGATGATGAAATTGCCAGCGTTGCCGAGTTGCGACGTCGTGGCGTTGACTTCTTGAACATTCCAGAGTCGTACTACAAGGGCGTTTGGGCACGCGTTGAAGCCATGCTTAAGCAGCACGGGCATGCCGGCGTGAAGGAAGACCACGCGCGCATCAGGGATCTGGGCATCTTGGTTGACGCTGACGATGAGGGCTACCTCTTGCAGTTGTTCTCCAAGCCGCTGCAGGATCGACCAACGTTGTTCTTTGAAATCATCTGCCGACGCGGCAGCCAAAGCTTCGGCAAGGGCAACTTCAAGGCACTGTTTGAGAGTCTTGAACTTGAGCAGGAGCGCCGCGGGAATCTCTGATCCCGTGCATCACCGCCGTATCGCCATCATCATCGCCGCGTCCAGCGTGCTGGGCGCGGCGATATTTATTGTGCGCGGCGCGGTCCTTGACCACGCTTACATCGAAAGTGCGCGGGTCGACCTGCGAGTAGTGCGGCAAGACGTTGCCGCGACGCGTGTCTCATCAGCACTTGAGTATCTGCGTTCGGCGGTACTTCTGAGCCAACCAGTGCTCGATGGGTCATGGGCAATGCATGCGTGGTCACGCACCGTTCGACGCAGCGAATTGCAATCGTTGCGATCAGAACTGGAGCAAGCAGTGGCCGCCGTCGAGGACGCTGTTCGCGCTCGAGCGGTACGAGCGGACCGGCTCCGGATCATGCGTGATGATGTCGATCGCGCCAGCGACAGCACTGAACTGGCGGCGATCGACGCGCGGCGCGCTGAAATTGAGACGCAGCTGGATCGTGACTCGCCCGCCGCGCTCGCCAGCCTTGAGGCTCGCATTGCCGAACGGCGCGCCGAGTTTGAGAATGATCACCGCCGCAACGCCGAAGCGCTCGCTGCTCTGCAATCACGAACGGTGACTGCCGCAGCCAATGATCGCAGCGCGGAACTGTTGGAAATCATTGATGCAGTGCCACCTGCTCCGATGCGCGGAAACGATAAGCGTGACTTTGACTTGGCGCGCAGCAATGCGGCCACACTGCACGGCGAGGTATTGGTGCGCACTACGTTGCGCCCTGCTCTTGAGCAAGCCAAGTCCGCCAGTTCGGCACGAGCGGCCCGTAATGTGTTGCAAAGCCTGCGTGATGATCCGCAGCTCGCGCGTATGCCGGCCCCAAGTGGCGCGCGCGCCTTGGCTGAAGCGCGCAGCCGCGTGTTGGAACGCATTGCGGAACTGGACGCGTGGGAGACCGGCGTGCGCGGTATCACGGCGGCGCTGAATGCCGGCTTGCCCGGTTCCGCTGCAGCGGCGCTGGCACGGTTGCCGTCCTGTGATGATCGGACCGCTACGGAACTCACGGCCATTCGTGCCGAATTCCCAGCGCGCGCCGTGGCGTCATTTATTCAGGGGGCCATCACGGCGGTTGACCGGAGCGACTGGAGTGCACTGGCCTCGCTAGCCGACCAAGTGCGCCCAGGGACTGTTGCGTGGATGTCGCTGGATGCACCCGCGCGCGCCGCGATCGCGCGCAGTATTGAGCAAGTTGACCTGCGGGTTGATCGGGGTCTCTATCAACAATTTGCCCGGGAACCACGGGTGGAACTCGCGGATCGATACCTACAGGCTTGGCCGTTAGTGAATCGGCGGATGGCGCCGATTGTGATGGCGTGGCGTCGTTCCGCGCTAGCAGGCAGAACCACCTTGGCGATGGTTGGCGTGCGTTGGAGCACCACGGGAGCTGAATCGCCCGTGGTCGGCCTGGAAGACCGCCCGGATGCGCGCGTGGAAATTCGAATCGGTGGCGGGACGGTCATGATTGCCGACGCTGCTGATAT
>JBIKZY010000172.1:0-4563 GCA_044354475.1 Phycisphaerales bacterium | reverse complement strand
TTTGCGCATCCAGTAACCGGCGCCCCAGTCACGGTGACATGCCCGCTGCCAGAACACTTCAAGCAGGTTGCCGCCGACGCCACCATTGCACTGCCGCGCGAATTGCGCTGAGGCGTGTTAATGAATGCACGGCCCCCATGCCGACAGCATCAGACCCAGATCGGCACCGTCGACCAATCCGTCACCATTGAGATCCGCAGCCGGATGATCGAGCACTGGCCCCCAAGCGGCAAGCAGTATGCCAAGGTCTGCACCACCGGTGTCACCACTACCGTCAAGGTCCGCGTCGCATGATGCGGGAATGTTCCATATCTCCCGAGCACGTGCCCATGCACGGCTCGCAACTTGCTTGCCAATGGCGCGCCCCGGCATGTCATCAAAGGGCGGATGAATTCCACCCCAAATTCGGCTCAAGCCGCTCTGCTCGGCGGCGTCTCGGTAGGTGGCCCACTGCAAGCGCACATCAACGCTCGGGCCCTCTTCAAACACCAGGAATTGGTTACGAACGCACAGGTACTCACCAACGCCACCCGGGAAGAACGCATCACCGGTCAGCGTGGTGAGCGTCTCCGCAGCAGCGCGGCTGTAAGTGCTATGACCACTCACATAGCCAGCAAACGGTGGTGTGACGAACGTCGGGCGTTGATACGGATACCAAAAGCGACCAAGAATCCAACCAACGCCAGCAACGTCCGTGGCTGGATTTGTGATCGCACCTGGACCACGCCACGTACGCACCGCAATCTGACCAACGGAATTGGAAAGATGCGCGTGTCGTTCGCCGGGCGCACTGCTGGCGGTACTAATGAACTCCACTTCGCCGGTGACTAGTTGAATGCCCAGCGGCGAGAAACTACCCAGCTCCGGATTGGACGACTGACCGCGATGGGTCATGTAGCGCACTGAATTCACGGGCCGCGTTGCGTCGTACCCACCCTTCACGCTCCATGCAGAGACCGCCGCGTCATGCATCGCACCACCGAGGAGCACGTACGCCTTGACGTCCCATTCCAAGGGGTCAAGCTGCGCACCGCGCCCACCAATGCGCCGATCAGCCGACCGCTCGCGCACGTCATTCAGAAGAGCAAACCAATGTCCCGGCGGCGTTTCGCTGGATGGGCCATCGGCCCAGAATTCCGCCAGCGCGCGCGTAAAGTCGCCACGCGGGACCACATTGGCCTGATAGGGGAAGCCGGTCGCAGGGTTCACCGCATGGCCGACCCCAAGCGGACGACCGCTGGCAGCGTCGTAGTAGTTCTGCCAATCGGATGGAATGGCAGGCTCCGGCGAATCACCCATAGTTCCCGGAGAAATATCCCACATCACGCCGTCGGCTGGATCCAAGTGCGCCGACCAGCGCAACACAATCTCCATGCCCTTGCGGAACTTGGCGTTGTCGGTTCCCGCGCCCATGAACTGCGGCGGCGCGCCGGGATCAAGCCATATGGGCCAGCTCACTCCATTGCGGGTGCGGTAGGTGCGATCCGAAGTGAGCATCCCGAATGGCGTTACTCCACCCCACTCCGGCGATTGAAATGCCGGAAATCCGCCAGGAATCACATTGCCTTGTTGATCAACAAAACTCGTCAGCGCCAACGGCTGCCACTGATTCGGAAACTGCATGTCGGGATTGCCGCCAATTGAAACAATCATGGGACTGTTCACTGGCACATACACGCGATTTGCAAAGTTGTTTGCTTCGTTTGAGCCGTCGCTGACAAGCGTGGCAAGCATCGCGGCAGCAATTCGATTGCCGACAGCCACTGGATCAAGACCCACGGTATGCGTATCGGTTGGCACGACGCCGTATTGCGCGAGCAATGCGTCGTACTGCGGCTTCATCACCGCATAGCCCGGACTCGTAGCAAATCGAGCGCACAAGATCCGGTACGAGACCACGCTGATCGCCTGCTCGCGGGCGACGTACAACGACGTCCCGACCGGCTCGCCGTGATCGTCAACAAAGCAGGCTGCTCCGGTGCCATCAAAGGCACGCCATGCGTCCCACATTCCGGCCGAGTGATGAAAGAGGTTGCGCGCATGCACGGGCGGCCGGGCAAAGTCGCGCTTGATTGACGCAAGAAGTAGGCGGTTCCAGTTTGATGCCGCCGTTGCTTGTGCGGATGCAGTGCCATGGAGAGTCCCCACGAACAAGACAATCGCCACCAGCAATCGTGTTGGCTTCAGGCTCATAAACGCATGGTGACAGAATTGCCCTTCAAGTCAAGCGGATTCCTGTAGGGAAGATTCCCCCAAACATTATCGGGGCTACCCAGCAGCTGGCGAAACAAGGTCAATCGAGCCAATTCGGCTGCTCAGCGCGGGGCGGGACTCACCGCCGACGCTGGTCGTGTTTCAACGGTCCCGGCACTGAACAGAATCTTGTCAACCGCGTCCATCACGGTGTCAGCACTCAGAGCGTGCGTTGCGGTGCGATCAAACCGCGCAATATTCAGGCCAACGGCCTGGCCATCAAGATTGACGATCGGCCCGCCACACTGTTCCGGCCAGACAATTCCATCGTGCGCCAGGACGCTCCCAAATCCGGTGGAGATGTCGGAAATCGCCGTGGTGGTGTTGCCGCGCGATGGCCCTGCATTACCACCGCTGTTTGGCCCGCGCTTTGCAAGCGTGGCCTCCAGGTGCAGAACCGCCTTACCTCGCGCCACTTCAAGCGCCACATGATCACCAACGTATCGGTCCGCAATGACGCGCCGCAAGCCCATGCGACCCGCCAGGCTCTTGCCATCAAGAGTGAGTAGCAAGTCCCCCACTTCAATACCCGCCGCCGCCGCCGCCGAGCCTGCCACCACCACTTCTACTTTGAGCGCGTCGGAAACCCCAAAAGGCTCCCGTTCCTGCGCCGTGGCAGGTGCCGTCTGTACACCCAAGAACGGACTGGCACTCCAATCACGATCACTCTCACGCGACTCAATGGCCGCAAACCCCAAGGCCGCCGAACGCTGACCAAGACGCGGGGTCAGAAGCACTTGCCCTGGAGCAACGTGCGCGCCGCGCGTCCACTCATTCGGCGCGATCGTGCAATTGTCAATCTTAAGGACCGCCAAATCAAGCGGTCCATCAGAGCCAATGACGCGCGCGCTGAAGTGTTCACCACCAGCAGATTCCAATTGCAACACACCGCCCTGCCAACCAACGGGCAGCTGCGATCGCTTGGTCACCGCGTGGCCATCGGCATCGATGACCGTGGCGCAGACACGCGCGGCCTTCCCGTCCATGACGTTCAGCATGGATGCGCGCGCGCCCGCAACGACCTCATCAAACGAAAGTCCGCGCTGCACCGCCATCCGACCGTTGTCCGATCCGCCGCGCGCAAAGTTCGTTCGAACACCTCGATCAGAAATCTCAGAGGCATTCAGCGTCATCATCTCCTCATCAATGCCATCACGAAATTCCCACATGCGCTCGCGCAGACGATCAATCGGCGTGGCCGCGTTCTCCCACGGACTCTGCCCGCATCGAGAATTAATTGCGACCACTTCTCCGCGCAGGTTGAAACTGGGGCCGCCGGAATCACCGGCGTCGATTGGCGCATCGAAGAGCATTTCTGTCGGAGTGTTTCTCAATACGCGCCCGATGCGCACCAGCGAGGGACGCGGTTCATCCGGCGGCCCTTGCGTGAATCCCATCGCTAACAACCAATCGCCCGCGGCCAATCCCTTACTCGTTCCGAGCGGTGCGCATGGCAGGTCCCGGCCCTCAGTGTTCAGTTGAATGAGTCCGCAATCAAGGGCACCAATGTTTGCCTGGCCGAGTGTTCGACCCTTCAGTTCGGTTCCATCAGAAAGCGTGACGTTCACTCGGACGCCCGCGCGCGCACCAACATGGCCGCACGTGGCAACCAGCCCATCCGAAGTAATCACCACGCCAGTGCCAGTGGTTCCGCCACTCATGCGCCCACCACCGATCCGAATCAGCACCACCGTTGGGCGCAACTGCACCGCTAACGCACGCAACTGCCCTTCCAGTGTGCGCAGCTCGGCGATCGATGCAACATCATCAAACGGATCTTGACCGCGCGTTCCATCCCCGACCGCCGCGCTGGATGTTTGCAGCGCGGCGGTCAGGAGGATGACGGTCAGTGGAATCACTTGATACTTATAGGCGCGGCAGACGGCTTGGCGGCGCCGATTGGACGAATCTTGATGTTCCGGTACATGACCACGTCGCCGTGATCTTGAAGCACGATGTGCCCCTTATCTTTCGTACCAAACGCTTTCATAGATGCGAACTTGCTGCCGGCAACCTTGTCCTTCCATTCCTTGGACGAAAGGTCAAATTCCGCAGTCTTTACGCCGTTGAGCGTATAGGTGACCTTTGGACCGATCGCGGAAATCTCGGCATGGTTCCACTCGCCCACCGGCTTCGTGGCGCCCTTGGGTGCCGGGTAGAGCGCGTAGCAGGCGCCAGCACTGGTGAGTGGGCTTTGGCCATCGGCATGCTTGGCGTCATCAAGGACCTGCATCTCCGGGCCAGTTTCCCACGGCGCTCCGAAGTCTTCCGAGGAACGCCACATGATGCCACTGTTGCCGCCACTGGTGA
>JBIKZY010000171.1:0-4565 GCA_044354475.1 Phycisphaerales bacterium | reverse complement strand
CGGAACGCACCTGGGATTTGTGAACAATGCAATGCGTCAGCCCTGCGACATGAAGGTTCGCGGCGACCGCATGCTGGTCCCTGATCTGGACAGCGTTGTGACGATTTTGGACTCCAAGAATGAGCTCATTGTCCAGCTTTGCGATGGCTTTAGCGATGGCAAGCCCAGTTCCCTCCGCGGCGCATCGCGCGACCAGTTCATTCCTGGCAAGTTTGTGCACCCGCATGACGCCATTTGGCTGGCCAATGGCGACATCTTGGTGGCAGAGTGGGTGCCGATTGGACGAGTCACGCTGCTGCGCGCCGTTTCTTGATCCTTTCGTGGCGTTGCGTGATCCCTGCTGGCTTCCTTGAGCCCGTCCGGACGTGTCACGAGCCCGTCCGGATGTCGCATGAGCCCGTCCCCGGACGTCGCAAGAGCCCGTCCCGGCGCTGTGCTGCCCGTACAGGCGGACAGACACGAATAAACGGCATTGGGCACGCATGGCCCGCTGATTCTCGGTCTTATCGCGTCAATCATTTCTGTGAAGTCACTTGCAGCCGTCAGTGTTGCATTCGATTGTCCACGTGAGTCCGGCGGCCTTCGGGTCGGGACTTGGTGAGGGCTCCGTGCTTTGCGGAGATCGCTTTGGACCCGCCGAAGTAGAAGGCGGCGGGTAGGCAACAAAGCCGGACGGCTGCGGATTCGCGCCGTCCGGCCGTTGCCATTTTTGATCGTTCATGTGAGATCGTTCGCGTGCGATCGCTCAATGAGTTGGTCGCGGAGATGATCGCCCTGCGGACAAACACCATTCGGTAAACATGGTCACGGCCGGTGTGACCGTCATCCCCACGGTTCTGCGGTAGGCAGCTTGTTCACGCGCTGCCCCAAGCTCCTGACCGAAGATTGACCCGATGACGGAGGCGCGCTCGCGTTCCCGAGTCACCACTACCGCAATCGCCGACTCCATCGCCTGGCTCACGTCGGTTGCATGTGGTAGCGCTTGACCTTCCGAAACCTGCATATCGGGTTGATACGCATTTCCGACCATGGCACGGTAGTTATCCAATTCTTGCTTAGCAGTGATGCAGATTGCGCGGTCGGTGGAGGCGCGATCCGATTCGACGTCCGTACTTGACGATTCGTCTCCAGGAGCTCCTGCGGAGCGCTCCAGCGCCCGCGCCGCCCGTTGCGATTTCTGCAGCGCAGCGATCGCCGCATGTGCGTACACATCCCAACCAGCGCGCATGAAAGCGACGGTGTCATCACTGGCTAAGCCGTGGATTGCAATGGATACCGTGTCGTCCGCAAATTTTTGGCAATAGGTACGCGGCTCCGGAACACGCGCTCCATCGCGGAATGCACCCGCCAAGAGGATCCGCGCATCGCGTGCAACGGCGCACGCGCGTGCCTCGTCCACGGTGCGCAATTCATCGTGGTGGTCCGTACAGGCGCGGCAAAGATTCCCCAACATGGTGGCCAGTATGCGCTGATCACGCACCGTAGCAATGACCACTGCCTGCACTTGGTCATAGAGGACACGCGCGCCACTTTGGAGTGGTGAGGCATCGCAAGGAGTAGTCGCCACGTTGGACGCACCGGCGGAATCATTGCTGCGTGGTTCGTCTCCGTCTTCCCAGAATTCATCACGGCCATCGTCCACCGTATCGATTGGCGCCAATTCCTCTGGCATGACGCCACCGAAATTCGATAGAAGTAGTGCAAATCGCACATGTCCAGCAGAGTGCCAGCGTTGCACAGCACTCACCGCATCGCGATGCCCAATATCGGGAAGCCAGCGGGCGGCCAGAATTTCATCGCACGCGTGCTCCATCCCCACATCAAGCATGTGCACGGCGGCCAGCTCCCATTCCGCCATTCGCTGTGCGTACGGAGCACCAGAACTTGCATGTTGCGCATCAATGACCGCAAGTATGCGCGCTACGTCACCGTTTGCTGTATTGGCGATAGCCGCAGCGATTTGCGCATTGAGCGCGGCATGTGCGGTTGCAGTTTCTGCGAGTCGTCTATCGCGCTCCGCGCACCACACATCGGGATCAGATGCATTACTCAGACGTACCGATACGAATTCCGCCCATGCACGACGTTTTCCCCCGACCGTGAGCACCATGCGATCCGGCACACGGGCGTTACTGCTTGCAACACGGTCGCGCATTGGGTCTGCAGTACGGAACGAAATCTCAATGCGGGCCCCTTCAGCAAACTGCACAACTTCCGAGTGTGGCCTGTGTGGCGTACGTCCATTCTCCATGCCATCGATCTCGGTGACCAATTCCACTCCTTGCTCAGAGTGATGCACCAGGCGAACTGGTTCTTGTTCGATGACCACTGATTGCAAGTCATCGTCCCGCCAAGTCCAACGCTCGGAACGCACGAGCGATCCATCGCCACGCCGGATGACGCGCGTTCGCACGTTTGGGATTGACTCAGCAGCGCCCATACTCGGCAATGCACTCTGCGTAGTGACCGCGCCATCTTTCGCCCGTACGAGCCGGAGCGCGTCGAACGCGGCATAGAGATTGGGCGGGTTATTGAAGAGTGGATTCGGTGCCCACGATTCAGCGTGGGCTGCCCCTCGATCGTCCTGCAGTCGTGCACCGGAGGAATTCAGCCACACATCAAGCCCTTCAAGGGCGAGCGGAAAGTCGATCCGCACCGGTTCGGCCAGCGGAATCCGCCACCAACTGCGCGCATGAAGTTCTGGACCGGCGGTGTCCCACGTTGCGTCCAATGTCCAGGCAATCATCGTTGGGGCATCAGTTCCCACCCAGGTTTCAGAACCAGTGCGCACGTCAACGTGCAGTGCCTGCTGCTCGGCAGCCGTTCCAGATTCTGTGCCTGCACTTGACTCAACCGCCCGTGGCGTGGGCACCCATGCCGCGAGTACGCGCCGCGCACGCTCGGCGCCATCCGGGTGCGACCACTGCGCTGTCACTGGCACATCGCGCCATTCGGTGCGGAGTGATCTCAGCAGGTCCACTCCTGGCGAGCCGTCCGCCAGTGACGCCATCGCATCGCGAATCAAGTGAAGCGGCGCGAACGCCCAGTCGACGGTGGCCTTATGCGCAAGCAATCCACTCCAGTTACGACCAGTTTCTTGCTGTTGCAACTGATCTTTGAACTGCTGCAAGAGGCGATGTTGTTCAGCCGCCATCTGCGCCGTCATTGCGCGCGCCCGATCCACGGCCTCATCCTGCCCGAACACTCGAGCTCCCAGAGCCAATCCACTCATGGCACCCACCATCGCCCAGACCAGCGCGCGTACGCGCCGCTTCACGTTTTGATTCATGATGTGTTTCCCCTCACACGCTGCGTGTTTGCGCTGTGTGTTGCGCTTGACAAGACCATTTCATCAACGCGCCGACAGCCCAACAATCGCCAGCGCCGACATGCTTGTTGAGCCATTTTCATCCACTGACATAGCGCCGCTTGCGATCGCCCATCCGTTCGATCGAAAGTCAATCGGTCGGTTGGTAAACGCGCAGTACGAACGATCGGGCGTCACTACATAGGCAGCAGTTCCGGAGACACTTCCAGGGCCATCTAGTTTCCAGTCCACTTTTTTGGAAATCTTGCCGTCGATACCAACACTGTCGTCGGCAATGGCGAACCCAAAATCGCCGTCGACCACCACGGTGTGGCTGTAACTGCTATAGCCAACATTGCCGCGAACGGTCTTATCAACAATGTCTGCGCTGGCACGACCCACGGAACTGCACGCTCCCGCCGCAGTTGCCGACCCGCTTGCCGTGCAGCCAATACTGGGTGAACACGTCAGAGAAAGTTCAAGCATGGCGCCGCCCATCGCGGCGATGGTGACCAGCCGCGGGCATGGAATCCCAGTGCCCACCCATTCTTCGCGCGCGAGGGTTGCTTGACGCGCCATGGCGCGCTTCGTGATCGAGCCCGCATGCCACCACGAACTGTATCCAGACATATTCACAGCGGCCTCAACGTGCTCTGGCTGCGCGATCTCCGACAATTGCCATCGCCAGTAGACAGAGTTGCTGGTCTCGCTGATTGGGCTCATGGTGAGTGGCTTCCCTGGTGAGAGCGAGACGGATATTGGCGTCCGTGTCCACCAGCCAGTGCTACATGCGCAGTCACATATGGCGACGATTCCACCCATTCCACCGTTTCCAGTTGGATCCCCGCCGCACAGTCGCTCCAACATGGTGGGGCATGGATCAGTCACCGACGCCTCACACGGCGGGTTCGCTAGCAGCCGCAGCGCCGCCTGGTTGACTGCCTCATCAATAGGAACCTGCGCCGCCTCCGTCACCGCCTGTGTGGCGCCCCAACCCTGCGAATACACCATGCAACACCCAATGATGGCCACTACTCCAACTCCGCCAATCACATTCATTTCAGTTCTCATATCCCCAATCCTTTCCAGCCGCTCCCTGCGATAGCGACCATGTGCCTTGAAGGCTTGGGCACAGTAAAGGCCGTTGCGGTTTCGCCGCCGACACGCCGCCCTTTTTCTTGCATCCACAATAAAATTTGCGCCGTACCATGACGTGCGTCATGCTCCGGTAGCTCAACTGGATAGAGCAGCCGCCTTC
>JBIKZY010000170.1:0-4571 GCA_044354475.1 Phycisphaerales bacterium | reverse complement strand
TTCGCGAGGAAGAAATTGCGTTCGGCAAGACACTTGAGCGCGGTATTGCGCTGTTCGACGAAGCTGCCAAGCGCGCGGGTGCGGCCAAGTGCATTTCGGCGCAGGACGCGTTCAGTCTGCATGACACCTTCGGTTTCCCTGTTGACCTCACCCAAGTGATGGCCGAAGAACGCGGCTTCACTGTTGACGTTGCGGGCTATGAAAAGTTGATGGAAAGCGCACGGGAGCGGAGCCGCGAAGGCGGAACCAAGGCCGACGGCATGCGCATGCCCCCGCCGGATGTCTTGGAGAAGCTGCGAACCGCGTTGCACATTTCCGGAAGCGACGATTCCAGCCGCGACGATCCAAAGCCAACCAACACAGATATTGCAGCCATTTGGGATGGCAACGCACTCATCACCAAAGCGGTCGAAGAGCAGCGCGTGGCACTGATCACCCGCAAGACTCCGTTTTACGCCGAGGGCGGCGGACAAGTGGGCGATGCTGGGTTGTTTGAAATCTCCTCAGACGCTGGTCGAACCCATCGATTCAAGGTGGAGGACACACAACGTTCCGGTGAGTTTGTCATGCACCTTGGTCGCATCGAACACGGAACGGTCACGGTTGGCGAGCACGCCACACTCACTGTTGAGCGCGGCCGCCGCGAGCGTATTGCTGCCAACCACACTGGCACCCACCTCATGAATCATGCGCTGCGCGAAGTGCTCGGCGAAGATGTTGAGCAGCGCGGATCACTTGTATCCGACGATCGCCTGCGCTTCGATTTCACGCATTCCAAAGCCATGAGCGCGGATGAATTGGCACGTGTGGAAATGTTGGTGAACGCTGCGATTGCACGCACCATGTTGGTCGATGCCGTAGTGGTTCCGCTGGAATTGGCCAAGGGAATCCATGGCGTGCGCGCCGTGTTCGGCGAACGCTATCCCGACCCGGTACGCGTGGTGTCGGTGGGCGCCAAGGTCACGGATATGCTTGCGGAGCCAGCAAATCCAAAGTGGCGAGAGTGCTCTGTGGAATTCTGCGGCGGTACGCATACCCGCAGTTCCGAAGAGGTTCAGCATTTTGCAATCCTGAACGAAAGTGCATCCAGCGCTGGCGTGCGGCGCATCTTTGCGGTCACTGGCACCGCAGCACATGCTGCAGAAGCAACCGCCACGCATATTGAGCAGCGACTGGCTGCCGCTCGCAAGCTGACTGGCGAGGCGCTTGCCGAAGAGGCCACCGCCATCGCAAGTGCGCTGGCAGAACTTCCGGTCTCCACCGTGTTCCGCCACCGCATGGAGCCCGCTGTTGCCGAGCTACGCGAACGAGCAAAGGAATGGCGTAAGGCGCAAGAAGGTGCTAACCGTGATGTGGTAGTTGCTCAGGCTCGCGCGATCGCCGAGGAAATGAGCGGCGCGATGATTGTTGCCAGTATCAGTGGTGCCGATCCCGCCGCGTTGCTCTCTGCGCTCAGCGCGGTGCGCGCCAAGCGCCCGGAAAGTGCCATCCTTCTCATGAGTGCTGACGAGGCAGAGGGCAAGGTGGCGATCGCAGCTGACGTTCCCAAGGCCCTTCAAGACAAGGGCCTCAAGGCTGGAGACTGGGTGCGCGCGGTCGCGGAAGCATGCGGCGGCAAGGGCGGCGGCAGACCAGACTTCGCACAAGCGGGTGGCAAAGAGCCAGCTCGTCTGCCGGAAGCATTACGCGCCGCCAAGGCGTTTGCCGGCGCACGCATTGGTGAGTGAAGCAAGCGGCCAGGGACTGCCCTCCCGCACATTCTTTGCCCATTTTTTACTGACAGACGAAGCCACCGTCGACACTGATCAGTGATCCGGTCATGAATCGACAATCATCGGAGAGCAGAAACATCACTGCCTTGCCGATTTCTTCCGGCGTGCCAAACCGCTGTACCAGCTGAGCGGTGCGCATGGATTCATCCACTGCAGTGCGATGCAACCCAAGTGCACTGCCGATGCGTTCCACTACGGATCGAATCATTGGCGTCTCAACGGTGCCCGGGCAGATGCAGTTGATTCGAATGTTGTGCTGCGTGTAGTCCACTGCCAAGCTCTTGGTGAGTTGCGCCACCGCTGCCTTGGACATTCCGTATACGGCGCTGCGCGCTTTGCCAACGAAGGCTTGGTCCGACCCCATCAGCACAATGTTTCCGTACTGCTGCGCGCGCATCACGGGCAGCACTTCCTTTAATACATGGAATGTGCCATTGACATTGACCGCCATCACCCGTTCAAAATCCGCCAGGCTGGTGTCTTCAAGCGTTGCAAAGTGATGAATACCAGCCGCTATGAACAACAAGTCGATACGCCCATCCTGCGCCACAATTTCAGCAATGCAGGACTGAACCTGTGAGTGGTCACGAATATCGCAGTGGTGAAATGCTGCGTCGGTGGTCTCGTGGATATCAAGGACATGCGTCTTGCATCCAGCGGCGACCAACTGCCGCACCACGGCATTACCCATGCCCGTGGTTCCTCCGACAACGATCGCAACTTGGCTCCTGAATCCGCTTGCTTGCTGCATAGTGCCGTGGTCCTTTGCTTACGAGTGATGGCAGGCTACATGTGTGACGCAGAGGTATCGTCACAACTATGTCGACCGACTCCTCCATTCAATCAGTCCAGTCCGAAGATCGTCTGTTCCCGCCGCCAGCGGACTTCGCGACGCGCATGGGGACGGTGCATATCCCCGACATGGACGCGTACCGGGCCATGCATGAGCGTTCCATCCGCGATCCCGAGTCATTCTGGGCGGAAGTGGCGGGTGACTTTCATTGGTACAAGCCATGGACCAAGGTGCTCGAATGGAATCTGCCGGATGCCAAATGGTTTGTCGGCGGCACCACCAATGCGTGCTTCAACTGTGTGGATCGCCAAGTAGAAAATGGACATGGCCACGAACTAGCGATCATTTGGGAAGGCGAGCCGATGTCCGGCCACACCCCCGAAGTTCGCCGCATCACCTACCGCGAATTGCGCGACGAGGTTGCCCGCTGCGCATCGGCACTGGAATCGCTGGGTGTGAAGAAGGGTGACGTAGTCACCTTGTACATGGGCATGGTGCCAGAGCTAGCGATTGCCGTACTGGCGTGTGCCCGCATCGGCGCACCGCACAGCGTGATCTTCGGCGGATTTGCAGCACAAGCGATCATCGATCGCGTGCACGATGCCGGCAGTACGGTGATCGTGACTTGTGATGGAGCGTGGCGACGCGGATCGGTAGTGCCGCTCAAAGCGAACGTTGATGCGGCATGCGCACAACTTCCCAGCGTTCGAAAGGTGCTGGTACTCAAGCGAACCAACAACGATGTGCCGATGCATCCAGATCGTGATGTGTGGTGGCATGACTTGGTGCCAACGCAACCAAGCACTCGCGCGTGTGAGCCCGTTGATAGTGAGCATCCACTGTTCCTCTTGTACACATCGGGAAGCACTGGTAAGCCCAAAGGAATCTTGCACACCACGGGTGGTTACATGGTGTTCACCGCGGCGACTGCGCGCTGGACATTCAATTTGGTGCCAGGGCACAAGCAGGTGTACTTCTGCACCGCTGACATCGGGTGGATCACCGGGCACAGTTACATCGTGTATGGAATGCTGCCGAACCGCGTGCCAACGCTCATGTACGAAGGGGCCCCGAATTTCCCAGCCGAGGATCGATTCTGGGGAATCATTGCGCGCCACCAAGTCACACACTTTTACACAGCGCCAACCGCCATTCGCAGCTTCATGCGCTGGGGCGACATGCATCCGGCCAAGCATGACCTCTCCAGCCTACGGGTGTTAGGAACCGTTGGCGAACCGATCAATCCCGAGGCATGGATGTGGTACCACCAGATCATTGGTGGCGGTCGATGCCCCATTGTTGACACGATGTGGCAAACTGAAACGGGCGGACATGTCATTACCCCACTGCCTGGCGCCACGCCAACCGTGCCAGGAAGTTGCACGATCCCAATGTTTGGAATCGATGCCGCCGTTGTTGACGATGCCGGCAATGAGCAGAGCGCGAACGCTGGCGGTTTGCTGGTCATTCGCAAGCCATGGCCGGGCATGTTGCGCGGCGTGAATGGCGATCGGCAGCGATTCATCGAAACCTATTGGAGCCGCGTCCCTGGCATGTATCTCGCCGGCGACGGAGCGCGTCGCGATGAGCGCGGATACTTCTGGATCATGGGCCGCATTGATGATGTTCTCAATGTCAGTGGGCACCGACTTGGAACCGCCGAGGTCGAGAGTTCCCTGGTGGGCAGTAAGTTGGTAGTGGAAGCAGCAGTGGTTGGCATGCCGCATGAGATCAAGGGCACCGGCATCACTGCTTTCTGCGTGCTGCATCCGGAACATGCGCATGATGCCAGCGACTCCATGCGTAAGCGACTCATGGAATTTGTTTCGAAGGACATCGGTCCAATCGCGCGTCCGGATGTGATTCGATTCACGAATGCACTGCCAAAGACCCGGAGCGGAAAGATCATGCGTCGCCTGCTCCGCGATGTTGCTGCCGGAAATGAAATCACGCAAGACACTACTACGCTCGAGGATCTCGGCGTCTTGGCAAAGTTGCGTGAGAGT
>JBIKZY010000050.1:0-17310 GCA_044354475.1 Phycisphaerales bacterium | reverse complement strand
GCGGGCGCCAACTCACGCGCGGGCTGACGCGCAGCGTCAGAACGCAGCGACGCAGCGCAGCTGCGGCGCCCAGACCGACCCCGGAACGCAGAAACGGAAGGCGCTCGGGCCTTCCGTTTCAAAGTGAAGAGTCGCGCATGCCGGGATTTGACGCCCGCCCCTGCGGGCGCCAACTCACGCGCGGGCTGACGCGCAGCGTCAGAACGCAGCGACGCAGCGCAGCTGCGGCGCCCAGACCGACCCCGGAACGCAGAAACGGAAGGCGCTCGGGCCTTCCGTTTCAAAGTGAGGAGTCGGGCTGGCGGGATTTGAACCCACGACCTTTTGACCCCCAGTCAAACGCGCTACCAAACTGCGCTACAGCCCGAGATGAGGGTTACGAGTGTAGCGGAGAGTGTCGCAAGGTGTCAGATGATGACGCTAGTGCCTTAAATGTAGGGACATATGCACACCCAGCGCGAGCAACACAACACCACCAATCATGCGTAGACCATGTCCTCATGCGGACACGCAATGACCCTAACGGACACCGGAAAGACAAGCCAGAGACAAGCGATGAGACAAGCGGGAGACAAGCGGTAACTGTCACGCGGAGCCCACCTTCACGTTCTGCGTGAACGCCGGAAGCGCACCCACCGCGGCCGCGGTATCGATGAGCATGGGGTCGGTGTAGATGTTGGCGGTCAGAGACGGGTCAGAGTGCCGCATGACGGCTTGAGCCGTACGAAGCGGTACTCCTGCGCGACCGAGGTGCGTGCAGAGAGAGGTACGGAGCGCATGCAGGTCAACGGTTCGACCAAGGTCGTCGCGCTTGGCGATCCCCGCGAAGGCCAAGTCCCTCTCCATGACGCGCAGAGAGCCCGCAGGAATGACGAAGGCGCGATCCTCCGGCGCGAGACGCGCACGGATAGTTCCTCGCGCTCTGGCAGCATCCTGAGCGGCAAGAAGGCGCTTTCCGAGCGCCGACCGGACCTCCGCGGCAAGGTCAACCCGAAGTGGCAGGTCCGTTCCACGGCGACTCTTCTCGGCGGCCGCCGGCAGCCGGATGAATGGCGATGGACCATCAAGAAACAGGTCACGGATGCGAAGCGCACGAAGCTCGCCAACCCGTAGTCCTGTGAAGAACAGGACTCGGTACGTGAGCGCCCTTTCACGCCCGACCGAAGCGAGGTGCTCGGCCCGGGTGGGAGTGACGCGAATGACAGACTGCCCCTTGCGCGGTCCCTTGCGCACGATTCGCGCCTCGGCGAGTGGGCGTTCGGCGGCGGCGTTGAAGAGCGCGGCGAGCTCCGCTTCCGAAAGAGCGCGGCGGACCCGGCGGCGGTCTGCCCGTTCGCTGGCATGCGGAATCCCGATGAGTTGATTGATGCGGAGTCGATCGACGCGGACCGCCCAATTGAGTAGTGAACGAACCGCTACAAGGTGCGCATTCCGCGACCGGGCGCTCGCCCCAGACCGCGCACGCTCGGCAAGCCACCCTTCCATGCCAGAACGGTCAAAGTCTGCCAAGCAGCGCCATGCCTTGGCCTCCGCGACCCGCTCAATGCAGCGGCGCGTTGTCTTACGGTGACACTCGGCACGACCAGAGGCGGACATTGAGTCGATGAACGCATCGAGATGCTCTGAGAGTTTCGCCTTGGAATGTCCAGCGATCCGGCGGTCCGCAGGTGTGACGATGCCGAGGCGTTCGCGCTCCACTTCCCCTGTGCGGTCACTGAGCCACCGGCGAGCATTACTTTCATCGCGGCACTTCGTATCAGCACGGTGGAGGCGTCCATTGGCATCCTTCCAACGCGCCCAATAAGTCAGCGATTCAGTACAAACACGGTTGCCGACCACTTCCCCGCGGTGCGTCTTGCCGCGGCTTGTCCATTCCGCGACACGGCGCGCACCTTTGGTTCGGATGGTTGCGCTTGCAGGAAGCGGCTTTGTCCATTGATTACGGTAGATAGTGCTCATAAATTCTTCTTTCGGAGTTGCAGTCGGAAGTGCGCCGCTATGCGGTCGGCGGCGTCGAGGTAGATGGTTCGCTTACCGTCACGAAATGCCATAAGTGTCTGGCGGGTTACTCCGGTTGCTTCAGCAATTGACCGGATGCTTTCTTTGGTGTTCGCGAGCGCCTCGCGGAGTTTGCGCGTGAGTTCACCGTCGGGGTCGAGTTTCGGAGGCATGTACTAAATCGTACATGACAACAGTGCCAAGGATGCCAAGAGCGCCAAGGATGCCAAGAGCGCCAATCCAGAGTGAGGGTTGTTTGGCGTTCTTGCATTCGCGGAGGCAAGAGCGCCAAACTCTCTACAGTCGAGATGCGGCGCTCTTGGCGCTCTTGGCGTCCTTACGTGGGAGCCGAGTCTGGGGCAGATGCCCCCGCGAGCCCGACAAGCCACCCATTGGGAAACCGCTTCGGCACGCAGTGGATCGCCGTCCGCGCCCGATCAAGGGTGCGGAGTGAGATGCCTTCCTCAGCAGCTAGACCTTCAAGAGATTTCGTTGTCATCGGACCAGGCGCGAGGACACGTGCAAGAAAGTCGGTCGCCTTCGATAACTCAGAACCGGATTCCCGCGCTGCCTCGTCCCGAAGCGCACGTCGGTAATCGGCTTCTCCGTAATCCGAGAGCGGAAGTGCCTCCCATGCAACGACAGGCGCATCGATGCCGTTGATTCTGTCTGCTTCACGAACCGAATAGGCCAAAGTCGTGGGATATCCCTTTGAGAGATTCGTCCCGTTCGATATGAACAAGATTCTCCTCTTGTCTTTCGGGTCTGCGGCGCACGCGAAGATCGCCCGCGCAAGTGCGGTGAAGGCCGTAGAGCCCATTGCACCGGAAAGAAAGTCCTCAGAACTTTTCTTTTGGTGTGTATTGAGAATCACAGCGAACCCAAGTTCCTGCGCTAGTTTCTTGAGGGGCATCAGAGCATCGCGAACACTTGCATCATTATTTGTGTCGGTTCGCGATCCGATAAATGCCATAATCGGATCGACAATGACAAGGGCTACATCTCCGAACTCGCGGATCTTGCGCTCGAGCGCTGGTAGATGCCGAGCGATGTCAATACCAGTGTCACGCCCGCCGATTCGTACACCTTCAATGAGTTCAATCATGCCCAGATTTGCGCCCGCGGCGACAAGGCGTGGATTGATTGTGTCTTCCGGGTCGTCCTCCGCCATTAAAATGATGACGCGCCCACCAACCGCGCCATCGTCGCGGTACGGAAATGGCTTGCCATTTGACACCCTTGCGGCGATGTCGCAGAGAAGCACGCTCTTGCCGACCTTGGGTTTGCCTGAAAACAGCGTGATCTTTCCGAATGGAACATAGTTAGGCCATAGCCATCTGACTTGGCGCGAAATAATCGAGGCGCAACTGCGACTTACAAGCTCCACATCGAGATCATTGTCGAAGACGGAGTATGCGTGCAAATCGCTACGCGTGATCTCTCCGGCCGCATAAGCGCGGCTCGCCCACATCGCACGCAACTCACTAACAGCCTTGAGCGCCTCGATATCTGTGATGTCACTAAAGTTGCAAGAAAGCGCGAACGACGAGTCGATGTCTACATTGAGTGGAGCGCGAGCCTTTGCGGCTTTGACGATCGCCTCGGATTGCGCTCCGTCGCCAAGTTCAACGATCGCATCAGCGAGCGCCCGTAGTTCCGGAGATGTGAAGAAGCGAGCCTCGACACGCGAGTCAGCTGGATGGCATAGAAGCCAAACGAGCGCCTTAGTCTGGGTAATTTCGGAATTTTGTGGGAGTGTCGTGTTACTCCGGCGCGAACGCGCCGGACGATTATTGCGTGACATGGCTCGACCTTTAGTGTGTGAGTTAGTTTGAATGAATTGTGGATTGCGTTGAAATGACGCGGGTCGCGATAATGCCAACGCGACCAGCTCTCAGACTTAATGCGTTGACTAGCCCGCCGTGAGGCCTAGCACGTCGCGCACGTGAGATAGCGATGGAAGGGACGCGCTGGCTCATGCCGACCGTCCTTTCGGGCATCCGGCGTTGATCCATGCCGTGAGTTGGTCCGATCGCCAGCGAAGGCAACGCCCCACGCGAATGGGGCGCGGACCGTTTCCAGCATCGCTGAGGCGGCGAAGAGTGCGGATCGATATGCCGAGGCGGTGAGCAGCCACCTTGGCATCGATGAGGCGAGCGAGATCAGACGAGATGTCAGGCATTGGCGTCTCCTTAGGCATTGACAGTCGCGTTCGCAACAAGCGGCACGACATGACGACCCAAGGATCGCCCAGTGGCGACCGAGGAACAATCCGGATAAATCAGGATAAATCAGGATAAACAGGATAAATCACAAGGGGTGTTTCTACTGTTGTCTTCCTAGATCCGTAAGCCAGTAGCCGCCTTTTGATCCCTGTCTAGTCTCGATGAGTTCCGCTTCCTTGAGCGCCTCAACTAACTGCCCGAAAGTGCCGTTTCCCGTGATCTCTTGGCCACTACGTTTTCTAAGTTGATCGTTGATAGAGGGTCTCTTGATGGGATGATCGGCTCTTGCATCAAGGTCCTTAAGCGCCTGAAGAACAGCCTTACACCGTTCTTGTTGCGGAACCCGTAGACGCTTCAGCACTTTGTTGGACTCAAAGTGAAGTACGGGTGCTTCCAAAGATTTCGCCGCGGGTGCGACATCGGACAGATACTCAATCCACGCATCGATCGCCTGACAAACAAGCGCAAGTGTCTGTGTTGGTCGTATCACTTCGTGCGGTACTGACGGTTTGCTTGGCCACGCAATCACCCGATCCTTTATTTGGTCGTGTGACGCATCAGGAGTACGCGCAAACACCTTTGGTAGTCCAAGCGATCTGGAATGGAGATCGATTGTCTGATCGTCTGCAATGAAATCAAGCACACGCCGTGCCATTTCTTCAATCTGCCCCGACTTGCCAATGAGAGCTGCATCCTCTCGCTCCTTGAGGGCCTTGAGGGCTCTTTGCTCCTTTAGGGTCTTTCGCCCCTTTGAGGCCTTTCGCCCCCTCGGAGTCTTTCGCCCCTTTAAGGGCTTTCCCTCCCCTAGCGGAAGAACCTTGGCTTTGATCCAACGACCAAGTCCATCGATGTTTGCTTTATGCGCCTCATACGCCGTGCGCAACTGCGCCCGGAGAACCTGATCACCTTCGTTCATGCTCGACCTTTCAGGTTCGCCGGGCCGACTCCGACAAGGTCGAGAAGTCAGAGTCAGCCCGGCGTTTGCGCCCGTCGGCGCTACCCGACAAATCTTACCCCGTAAACAATCGACGCGAATCACACAGCCCGGTGAGCGATTAAAGGCGCTGCTGATTGGGAATCGAGCCGGCCAACCGCAGGCGAAGGAATGTCGCCTGACTGATGAAGTCGGACCGCCTGCGGCGCGGAGTGATCCGACACAACATCGTCAGCGTGATTTGTCAGTGAAGGAAGCAGAAGGGAAGAGAGGAAAGGAAAGCAGTCAAGGGGCTCTCGCGGCGCGGAAACCATATATGAAGTTCGGGCTATCGGGCCCGCTGGCGGCGCGGTACGAGGAGCGCACGGTGTACGCGTCGAAGCGCCAGGACCCGCCGCGGAGCACGCGGGCCGAACCAGACACCGGACCAGGCGGATTCGTCGATGGACTCACCGAGTAGTAACTGCCGTCGTAATACCAATCATTCACCCACTCCCACACATTGCCTGCCATGTCATACAAGCCAAGTGCGTTTGCTGCCTTGCCGCCTACCGCGTGTGTCTGGTCGCTGGAATTCGTCCCATACCAGGCAATAGTGCCCACAGTGGCGTCATCACTACTGCCGTTGTTGAACGCCGTCGTAGTACCTGCGCGGCACGCATACTCCCACTCCGCTTCGCTTGGTAAACGCATGCCAGTGGCGGTTAAGTAGCCTTGGATAGTTGTCCATGACACCGAATCCACTGGGCGATTCGCCGCGCCGGGGTAACCATTTCCTTGGAAGTAACTCGGGTTCGTCCCCATCCTCGCCACCCACTGCGACTGCGTCACTTCATAACGACCCATGTAGAACGACTGCGTCAAGGTCACCGAGTGCGTAGGGTTCTCATTGGGGCTACACCCATTCTGATTCGAAGGCGTGCATCCCATCGTGAACGTCCCCGCCGGAACCAACAACATCTCCATCTGCGTTGCCGTATCACGCACGCGCCATGGAAGCCCTGATGCCGTGATCGCGTTGCGCATGGCAACATTGGTCACAACGGCTGCATCCACATATTGTTCGATGACCGTAGCCCAACTAGCTGGTAACCCATAAGTAAAACCATTCGTCAAGGTGGCAGTACCGTCCGCCGTCGTCACCGCAACGCTCGTCGTCCCAGCTGCGCCTGCAGGCGTTACCGCCGTGATGCTCGTCGGAGAAAACGTCACAACGCTCGTCGCCGCAACACCGCCAACGGTCACACTTGATGCGCCGATGAGATTTACGCCAGTGATCGTGATCGCTGTACCACCCAAAGTCGATCCGGATGTTGGTGAAACAGAAGACACCGATAGAGCGAGCACCACATCCCTTGCGACACGGAAACCGATGGTTTTAGACGTAAATAGTGACTGGTCGGGGGGGCCGCCGCCGCCGGCGCGGTACGAGGAGCGCACTTCATACGGGCTGTAGGCCCTAAAGCTGCCGCCGCGGAGCACGCGGGATGAACCAGACGCCGGACCAGGCGGATTAGTCGATGGACTCACCGAGTAGTAGGTGCTTTCATACCGATCATTCGCGTACTCCCACACATTGCCGGACATGTCATACAAGCCAAGTGCGTTTGCTGCCTTGCCGCCTACCGCGTGCGTCTCGCCGCCGGAGTTGTTACCCCACCACGCAATCATCCCCGCCGTGGATTCGTCACTACTGCCGTTGTTGAACGCCGTCGTAGTACCTGCGCGGCACGCATACTCCCACTCCGCTTCGCTCGGTAAACGCATGCCTGTTGCGGTCAAATATCCCGGAATTTGTACCCAACTCACCGACTCCACCGGGCGGTTGGCCGCGTCGGGGTAACTCGCGCCCTGGAAGGCACTCGGATTGTTCCCCATCCTCGCCACCCACTGCGACTGCGTCACTTCATAACGACCCATGTAGAACGACTGCGTCAAGGTCACCGAGTGCGTAGGGTTCTCATTGGGGCTACACCCATTCTGATTCGAAGGTGTGCATCCCATCGTGAACGTCCCCGCCGGAACCAACAACATCTCCATCTGCGTCGCAGTGTCACGCACGCGCCACGCCAGACCGCTTGCAGTTATCGCTGCGCGCAGCGTCGCATCCGTCACGACCGCCGGGTTTGGATCGGCTTCCACCAAAGTCGCCCACGTTGGGACAACAATCGACACGTAGCGATAGCCGCCCACCACCGTGATCGTTCCCTTTCCGCCTGTAATCACTACATCCGCATTTCCTAGAGTTCCTGCTGGAGTCATTGCCGTCACCGTAGTGGCGTTCACCACCGTCACGCCGGTGCAGGGCGTACCACCAATGGTGACTCCCGTAGTCAGTGCTAGGTACGCGCCGGTGATCATGATCTGTGAGCCGCCCGCGATCGTTCCCATGTTCGGGGCGATCGAACTCACGGACGCAGGCATGTAAGTGAATGTCTGCTGTGCGGTGTACGTACCCGCGGCGGTTGTCACAAGTACTGTGGCCGGCCCAAGGATGCCCGCCGGCGTAGTCGCGGTGACGGTGGTCGGAGAGTTCGCCGTGACGTTAGTCGCCGGCATGCCGCCAATCGTGACCTCGGTAGCCGTGCCAAGGTACGCGCCTGTGATCGTGATCGTCGTCCCGCCTACGAAACACCCTTCAGTCGGTGTGACGCTACTGATCGATGCTGGACACGGACCCCAGTTAGAGAGCAGGAGTCCAAGATCGCCGCCGTTGATTAGCCCGTCACCATTGATGTCAGATGCAACCGAGAATGGGTCAGCCGTGCGCGGTCCCCAGTATGAGAGCATCGCCCCGAGGTCCGCCCCGTTGACGATTCCGTTTGCGAAGATGTCTCCAGTACACGACTGTGCCGCGGCAGGAAGTGTGAACGCAAGGGCGGTCGTGATGGCGAGTTGGCAGATGGCTAGTTTCATGTTGTATCCGTGGTAAGAATGAGTGATTTAGTTTGTGCAGGGGCCCCAAGACGCCAGCAGATGCCCGAGATCGGCTCCATCGACTTTGCCGTCACGATTCATATCCGCCTGAGGGAATCCCGGGTTGACTGGTCCCCAGAACGCGAGCAGTGCGCCGAGGTCTGCACCGTTGATCTGCCCGTCAACGAATAGGTCGGCGATGCACTGGCAACTGTCGGGGACCGTATCGCCGTTGAAGTCTGGTGCGCCGGCAGCGATTTCACACACGTCGCCAATGCCGTTGGTGTTGCAGTCGGCTTGTGTCGGGTTTGCGATCGTAGGACAGTTGTCGAGGGAGTCTGAAAGTCCATCACCATCCGCGTCGAGAAGTGGCTCTGCGAGTGCGACCGAGTGCTGACGGCCCCCTGCGACGCTTGAGCACGGCCCAATGTCAATGGGCGTGTTGCACTGGCCGTATTCGTTGGATCCCCAGCAACGCACCGTACGGTCGTTTCGGATGGCAACGGTGTGATACGCACCCGCCGCGATGCTTAGGCATGGTCCGAGGTCTGCGGGCGTGTTGTAATACTCGGATCCGTTCGTGCCCCATGATCTGACGGTCCCATCGTTTCTCATTGCGATGGAGTGGTGATACCCGCCCGCGACGGTTGAGCAAGGACCGAGGTCCGCGGGAACATCGCACTGTCCGAAGCCGTTGCGTCCCCAGCATCGCACAATTCCATCGCTTCTGAGTGCGACGGAGTGGGTGAACCCTCCCGCGACACTAGTGCATGGCCCAAGGTCAGCGGGCGTATAGCACTGACCGTAAAAGGCATATCCCCAACACTTGACAGTCCCATCGATTTGGAGTGCGAGGGTGACATCCCCGCCTGCCGCGATGCTCGAACACATTCCAAGGTCAGCAGGCACGCTGCATTGGCCGTGGGTGTTTGATCCCCATGCCCTAACAGAACGATTGCTTCGGATCGCAACAGTGTGATACGCACCCGCCGCGATGCTCAAGCAAGGCCCGAGATCACTAGGTACATCGCACTGTCCTAGGCTGTTGGCTCCCCATGCCCTAACAGAACGATCGCTTCGGATCGCAACAGTGTGATACCCACCGGCTGCGATGCTTAAGCAATTTCCGAGGTCAGCCGGTGTGTAGCACTGGCCGTACTGATTGCCTCCCCAGCATCGCACAAGCCCATCAGCGCACGCACTTTGCTCCACACCGACAACCCCCGACGTGGCAAGGAACGCCGCCACGAGCCCTGTGTGCGTGAGGAGTGCACAAGCCCGCCCGGTGTGTTTCGATTGTGCCATAGAACTTCAAGGTACTACGGCTAGCCCGCGAAGCCAACAACAATCCCGGGCGAGGCGCGGTTCATGGTGATTCCCTTGCATTCGCCGGCGGGCTTTAGAGCAGATACGGGCGTAGGGCGGTCTGGGAGCGTTTCCTGCATGCTGTGTGAGTAGGTCATGCCCGCGAGGCTAGACGCCGTTTCGGCCCGTTCCGCGCTTCGCCGCCTTTCCGCAATGCAGATTCTTGCAACGATCACCGCCTAGCGCTTGCGTCCGGTACTCATTGACCGCGCCACCGCCTCAAGCTGCGCATCCGTCAGGGAATCCACAAGGGCGATCCGCTTCGTTGCCGTACCTGCATCGAGGCGCATGATTCGGTCGAGTTGCACGGCGGCATGGACGCGCTGCTCATTGAGGTGCGCCAGCGCTTCGACCGCTCGGATGCGATCTCGCGGACTCGCAAGCGGATCGATGATCAGTTCAAACAGTTCTCGGGGAATGGTCTGATACGCCTCGGCGGGTACATCCCAGCCTTGGTAGACGGCAGCCTCGATGACCCGCAGGTGCTGCCGTTGTTCCCATCGCTTGGCGCGCTCTGCAGGGGCTCCCCAAACCCCTCGTGGCGTGCGAGCGGCCTGACCCGTTATCCCGTGTTCGTCCGACATGGAGTGATTGTACCTGTGAGGGGTAGGAATCTACTGCAGTTCCACAAAACTTTGCGTGGTGGGCAATGGCACGACCTACCTAATCACCTTCGCTTTGACGGGAGGTTTGACTTTGCTACTAGGCGGGGGAGTCGGGGTTGGGCTGACGCCGCTTCCGTTCGCCGGAATACTCGCGCCCATCGATCGCAAGTCATTTAGAAACGGCTCATTCAGTTCTTGATAGGTGTTCGGATGCGGGACATTACCGAGCGCATTTATGTAGTTGCCAACCAAGGCGATAGCGTTGGGTCCCACTGGTGTGACTATGTCTACGCCACCAATTTCAAACCCTGCGTAATTACGCAGACCGTAGTCGGTCCATTTGTAGTCGCCGAGCCTCGCCCAAACAATTAGGTCGCCAAAGTTCCTTGCCAAGAACACTTGGTCTGACATCGCATTACTGACTGGTGACGGTTGGCTTGCCGCAGTCCCTACGGTGGCTCTACTTGGCGGCGGCTGTTCCGGCACTTCAGCAGCGCTCACGCTATCGACCGGCGGTTCCTGCACTGGGGTAGCAGCGCTGCGGCCGGAGCGAGGCGCAGAATTTCCCGAGGCCAACTTGCTCCGGCTCGCCGCGCCGCGCTCGACTGTCGTGCTTACAGCAGCACCTCGCACATTCGGCTGGTATCCGAAGCGCGTAAGGGCGATGTAGCAGACCACTGCGCCCACGCAGGCAAAGATGCAGGCGGTTGCAATCAACGCGGGGAAACGGAAGCCTGTGCTCGGAGAACTCGATCTCGGGGCGATTTCTGCTGCAAGTGTCGGGCTTACGGTTGCGGCATGACGCAGTTGTGAAACTTGTCGTATCGGACGCCATGCAGGATCTCCTCGTCGGGCAACAAGGGTTGATCCATCGATGCGGCCGGCAGCCTCCCACTGAATCAGAGCGGCGGAAGTGAACGGCCCAGTTGGCTGCCCACTCGGTGCTAGCAAATACCATTCCGAGGGTTCAGACACTTGGTTGGCTTGCATTGAGTGCATACTAAATACCTAGGACGCATTTCTGTCAGACGATCGATTCGATTGGGGAAGCTCCGCGATGGACGGACCGGGACGAAGTGCTCGTTATCCACTTAAATGCGCGATTTCATCGCGATCTGGATTCACTCAGGTGTCAAACTCGTCGATCGTCTCCATCGACACGGGATCAAGGACTACTACGGCAATTTCAATGATCCGATCGTGTTTCCCGAACCCCGTCGTTTCGGTATCGATCACGGCGTAGTACGTCATTCTGAGTCCTCAGTGAAAGGTTTCCCCATCAGATAGAGACTACTTCGTAAGTAGTTTGACGCGGGCGGGGTGGCTGTGCGCGAGTAACTCAATTCGCACACGGACCCCAATTCGCAAGTAACTGTCCCAAGTCAGCGCCGTTAATGATGCCGTCATGGTTGAGGTCAACGCCCGGCTGCCCAGTCACACCCCATGCTGCAAGCAGAATGCCGAGGTCGGCCCCATCGGTCGAGCCGCTCTGGTTGAAATCGGTGGGGCAGTCGAGCAGCAGGCTCTCGCATGTGTCGACGACGCCGTTTTGGTTTGAATCCGGCGAGTAGCCCGCGGCGATCTCGCAACTGTCGAGGAGGCCGTTTGCGTTGCAGTCAGCAGGGCGCGCTCCGATGTAATCAAATGATGCTTCGATCCAAGTGCCGTCATTGCAGCCGGCAGGGTCAACCGCGATGGATGGTTCCATCACCACGCGGATCGCACCGTCCGCGCCGATTGCCGCGTTGAACTGCTGAGGGGTGAGGGTGAAGGTCGAGATGCTGGGCGTGCTGCCGCCGTTGTCGCAATCAATAGTGTTCTGAATGGCGTACTCGTCGAAGCCCGCTCCGACCTTTACGCGAACGTATTCCTGTAGGCCGCCGAAGTCGCCATGGCCATGGATGCGCAGTGTGACTAGCGACTGGGTACGTACGGCATTTTGGACAGTCCAAGTTTGATTCGCATTGAATCCGATTGGCGACAGGTGCTCGGATTGGAGCGATATCGTTAGTTCCTTTTCGCACGTATCACCGATCCCGTTGTAGTTGCAATCTTCAATGGTGTCGTAACGTGCATTGCACGCATCAAGGATGGAATCACCGTTGCAGTCTTTGCCAGCGATTTCGGTGGAATCCGCGATGCCATTTTCGTTGCAATCGGGATTGGTGAGTGCGATGGTGTGTACGAACCCTCCGCCGATGCTTGAACACGCACCGAGGTCGCTAGGCGTGTTGCACTGGCCCTCGTTGTTGCGTCCCCAGCACCGGACTTTCCCATCGGATCGGAGTGCGATCGTGTGTGCGAATCCTCCCGCAACGCTTGACCACGTCCCGAGGTCAGCGGGAGTATTGCACTGGGCTTGGCCGTTGTTTCCCCAGCATCTGACGTTTCCATCGCTTCGAAGTGCGATTGAGTGGTTGATTCCGGCCGCGACGCTGGAGCACGACCCGAGGTCGCTCGGCGTGTTGCACTGGCCGTAAGTGTTTTGTCCCCAACTCCGGACGCCGCCATCGCTTCGGAGTGCGATGGAGTGCCATCCGCCCCCCGCGACGCTTGAGCATGGGCCGAGATCAGCAGGCGCATCGCACTGGCCGTATGCGTTGGATCCCCAACATCGGACGATTCCATCGCTTCGGATTGCGAGGGTGTGGTAGCCCGCCGCGATGCTTGAGCATGGGCCGAGGTCAGCGGGCGTATTGCACGCCCCAGAGCTGTTGTCTCCCCAGCATCGAACGATTCCATCGCTTCGGATTGCGGTGGTGTGGTAGGCCCCGCCTGCGATACTTGAGCACGGGCCGAGATCCGCAGGCGCATCGCACTGGCCAGCTTCGTTGCGTCCCCAACAGCGGACAATTCCATCGCTTTGGAGTGCGATGGTGTGGTAGTAGCCCGCCGCGACACTTGAGCACGCAACGAGATCCGCGGGCGTGTTGCACTGGCCGAAGCTGTTGCCTCCCCAGCATCGGACGATGCCATCAGCGCTTACGCTTTGCTCGACCGCAACAACCCCCACCGTCGCGAGAAACGCGGCAACAAGACTCGTCCGCGTAAGAAGTGGACAGGTCCGCCCGGACAGTTTCAATTGTTCCATAACAGCATAAAGTACTACGGTTGGCGTTCAAAGCCAACAAAAATCCCCGTGATCACTAACGCACAGTTCCCCTCGCCACGAGGCAAGCCGGCGACAAGCGGAGACCGTGAGGGTTATAAGAAGCGCCGTGGCGAATATCACACAGGGATTCTTGGGTAAACGGGCTTTGACCCCCAGTCAAACGCGCTACCAAACTGCGCTACAGCCCGAGCCGCCAAGCAGTGTAACGCCAACCACCACGCCTCGCGCTCATGGGCCCGAACGGCCGCCGACGACGCGGAAACTAAACCCGCCACCCTCGATCGACACACTAAAAACAACAGCGGGAGACGACCAATCGGTCGTCTCCCGCTTGTTTCAGGCGGACAGGGTGGGATTCGAACCCACGATACGGTTGCCCGTATACAGCATTTCCAATGCTGCTCCTTCGACCACTCGGACACCTGTCCTGAAGATCCGGGAGTCTATCGCGGCGTGCGCGGGGACTCAACCAACATTACGCGAACCACGGCGCGCGGATTACGCGCCGTTACTGAACACCGCGTAGGCTCAATTGCATGCCTGACCTGCATGGCATCCTGGCGATCGACAAGCCCGTGGGCTTTTCAAGTATGAAAGCGGTGGCAATCGTGCGCCGACGAGCGGGGGGCGTTCGTACTGGACATGCAGGAACACTCGACCCACTTGCTACTGGCGTCTTGGTTCTTGCGCTTGGCAAATGCACCAAACAACTCGCCGAGCTCATGGCCACCGAGAAGCGGTACCTCACCACCATCGATCTCTCCGCGTTCACAGACACTGATGATCTTGAAGGCGTGCGCACCGAGGTTCCGCTGGGTGGCGTGGGCGCTGCAACCATCGCCCCCACGCGCGCAGAAATCGAAACACTGCTTGCCGCGCACTTCACCGGCGAGGTCTTGCAGCGACCACCCGTCTTCAGTGCGATGAAAATTGGCGGTCGCCGCGCGTACAAGATGGCGCGCAAAGGGCAGACGCCAGAGATGCATCCAAGACCAGTCACTATTCATTCGATCGTGGTCACCCACTATGAGTGGCCACTCCTTTCGCTTGATATCCACTGTGCCAAAGGAACCTATGTCCGCAGCATTGCGCGCGAACTCGGCGGGGTACTGGGTACTGGCGGCCACTGCACCATGATTCGACGCACCGCTGTCGGGTCATTCACGATCGACAAGGCGATACCAATGGAAGCGGTGCCCGAAGTGATTACTCAGGAGTGGTTGGCGGCACTGCAAGCGCCGCCAACTTAGCTTGGCGACGTTCGTTGAGGTGGATGGCCAGCATCAAGATAAACATGCCGGCAATGAGTTCCGAGTCGGCGATATTGAAGACCCACGGGAACCACTCGTTACTTCCGCCCGGCCAATGCAGGCCCCAAGGAAGTTCGCGGTGCGGAAAGAGGTGTAGGAAATCACGGACCGCGCCCACGGCAACCCGGTCATACATATTGCCAACACCACCCGCGAGTACTAACGCCAGGCCAATGTGACTGAGGTGACTACGCGAACTGGTGTGCTTACCGAACACCCAGAGTGCAGTGCAAACAGCCAGCACCGTGAATGCAATGAAGAGCGGTCCACGCCCTTGGCCGATTCCGAAGACGGCACCATGGTTCAGGACAAGGTGGAAGTCAAGAAGATCAGGAGCGATGGCACTGACGCCGGGGTGCCATGGCAGTGAGTAGCCGGGGTTGCCCGAAACTTGCTCGTAGATGAGCACCACCGGCTGCGGGGCTACTGTGCGGAACGCCCACTCTTTGCTCCAAAGATCCAACGAGACGGCTGCAATGAATACGAGAAACAAGACGCACCATGCAGCGGGCGATCGCCAGGCGGGAATTGCGTTCGATGCAGCGGGGGCGGCGGGAGTCATTGACGTCAGACAACGTTCGCTTAGCGGCCGCCCATTTTTTCAATGTGGCGGGCAGACTCAATCGTGTACTTCGCCCATGGCTTGGCATCGAGACGAGTCTTTGGAATTGGCTTACCGGTGAGCTGGCACACGCCGTAGGTCTTGGCGACCACGCGATCGAGGGCTTCATCGATTTCGCGAAGTAGTTCGCGTTCGGTTTCAGCCATGCCAATGGCAAGGTCCTGATCAAACGTATCGGTGCCGATGTCCGCCATATGAATAGGCATATTGGACAAATTGCCGCCAGAGCTGCGGAGCGCGTCTTCTTCAAGACCAGTCACGCGGTCGATGAGCTCAGAGCGCGCCTCAAGGAGGATGGCCTTGTACTCATTCAGTTCTTTGGTGGTGAGTCGCGTCTTGATGGCGGCGATCTGCGCATCAGTCGGACCTTCATCACGAGCCTTCTCAACGACAGCCTTGACCGTCTTCTTCTTGCTCGTGGGCACCTTGCCCACAATGACGCGCACGCGGCGGCCGTTGACCATCACGTAGCCATTTGCATCGGGCTTCATGTGTGCTGCAACTTGCGCGACACTCTTGATGGTGTTGAAATCGATCTTGCGGCCCTTGTTGGCAGCGCGCTCGACAGCGATTTGCTGCTGGCGCATCGCTTCAAGTGCTTCCTTGCGTGGGTCGCGGATTGATGGCGGAGGAGCACCCTTGCCTGGCTTCTTCTTTGGAGGGGCTGCCTCGTTGGAAGCGCGCCACACTTGCTTGGGCGCAACAGCGGGGATGACTTCCTTTGGACCAGAGTTAATGATCTTGGGCATCACCAACGGCGCAGCTTTGACTTCCACCTTGGCGACCGACTTGGCGGGGGCCTTGGCTGGAACCTTGACTGGAACCTTGACTGGGACCTTGACTGGGACCTTGACTGGGACCTTGACCGGAGTCTTGGCTGGCGCCTTCACCGGGGCCTTGATGGGGGCCTTGACGGGCGCCTTGACAGGGGTCTTCACGGCGGATTTAGCGGGGGTCTTGGAGGCTGATTTCACGGGAGGCTTTGGTGCCGATTTTGAGGCGGGTTTGCCCGCAGGCTTGGCAGCAGATTTGGCCGCCGGCTTGGATGGCTTCTTCACATCAGCCTTCTTATTGGATTTCGCCATGGAAAGAGCACCCTCGTCAAAGCAGGAAACGCCGACGAACGAGCGACCAGTGTCGCTGAAGAACCGTTAATCCTAGCATAATTCGTGCGAAGCGTCAAAACCGACCGCGCGTTAACCGGGGGGACAGGCAGCAGGTCGATTCACTTCACACTGCCGATGGCGCGGAACTTTTCAAACCGCTTTCGCACCAACGTTGCTGGGTCAAGACGCTGCAACTCGCGCACCCAATCGACCACGTAGTGCTGAATGCGCTCCGCCATCTCCTTGGGATGACGATGCGCTCCACCGAGGGGCTCTTCAATGACGTCGTCCACGAGGCCATTCTTTAGGTTGTGAGTGGCCGTCAGTGCGAGTGCATTCGCAGCCAAATTGTTGGTGCGCTCGTTGGCTTCCTTCCAGAGAATCGCGGCGCAACCCTCCGGACTGATGACGCTGTACCAACTGTTCTGCAGCATCGCCACGCGGTCGCCAATGGCAATGCCGAGCGCACCGCCGGAGCCACCTTCGCCGATCACGATGCACACCACCGGCACGCGCAATCGACTCATCTCGCGGAGATTGACGGCAATGCTTTCCGCTTGTCCGCGCTGCTCCGCGCCGATGCCGGGATAGGCGCCGGGAGTATCAACGAACGTCACGATCGGTAGCTTGAATTTCTCGGCAAGCTTCATCTTGAGAAGCGCCTTGCGGTACCCCTCTGGATGCGCGCAGCCGAAGTGGCAGCGCAATCGCTCTTTGGTGTCGCGCCCCTTTTGATGGCCCACCACTAAGCACTTGATGCTGCCGATGCGGCCAAAGCCCGTCACGATCGCCGGATCATCTCCGTGACGGCGGTCGCCGTGCAACTCACACCAATCACGACAGATCATCTGGATGTAATCAAGGGTCTGCGGTCGCTGCGGATGGCGCGCCACGCGGACGGTCTGCCACGGCGTCAGGTTGCCATAGGTCTTACTCAGCAAACTGTTGCGCGTGTGCTGAAGCGTTTCAATCTCTTCACGGATAGTGTCGGCATCGGGCCGAGCCTCAAGCGCCTCAATCTGGCGTTGAATCTCCGCGATCGGCTGCTCGAAATCAAGGGTCTGGACGGCAGAAGACATGCGGAGATCGTAGCGGATCGCGGGCGCCGATAGGCTTT
>JBIKZY010000169.1:0-4649 GCA_044354475.1 Phycisphaerales bacterium | reverse complement strand
TCGACAGTTTCGGACCAGTGACTGACAACGCACAGAGCGTGTTTGAACTGAGCCGCATTGAAGCAGTCCCCAACATCAAGGAAGAGCTGAAGCGCGATTACGGCATCCATGCCGATTTCGAGCACGCTAAGCACCTTCTTGAGAAGGGCGACGGCGCAGGCAATACCTTCAAGGCAACTGCCAAGCCAGTGCTCATTGGTACCGCAGTCGTTGGCGCAACCACGATGATCTTCGGCATCATCCTTGCCCTCAGCAAGAACAAGATGATCGTGCCAGAAGGCAAGAACATCGAGAGCATCCTGAGCATCGTGCGACCAGAAATCCTGCTCGGCCTCCTCATGGGCGGCGCAGTGGTCTACTGGTTCACGGGCGCATCGACGCAGGCGGTTGTCACGGGCGCATACAGCGCGGTGGTCTTCATCAAGAAGAACATCAACCTTGACAAGGCCGAGGCGAGCATCCAGGACAGTAAGGAAGTTGTGAAGATCTGCACCATCTACGCGCAGCGTGGCATGTGGTACATCTTCTTGGCGGTCTTCTGCCTCTCGCTTGGTCTGCCCTTCTTCAGCCCGGTGTTCTTCATCGGTTACCTGATCGGCATCGCGTTCTTTGGCCTGTTCCAGGCAATCTTCATGGCGAACGCCGGTGGAGCATGGGACAACGCCAAGAAGATCGTGGAAGTGGACATGCGCGCCAAGGGCACTGAGTTGCACGCGGCGACCGTGGTCGGCGACACCGTTGGCGATCCCTTCAAGGACACCTCCTCGGTCAGCCTCAACCCGGTGATCAAGTTCACCACCCTCTTCGGACTCCTGTCCGTCGAGATCGTGCTAACCATCCAGAACGAGACACTCAAGCTGTGGATCGGCCTCGCGCTGTTCACCGCAGCCCTGTACTTCATCTGGGCAAGCTTCTACAAGATGCGTATCCCGGTCGACCAGGCCGACTGACCACGCAACGGAACCTGAACACAACCACGCGGCCCGCTCTTCGGAGCGGGCCGCTTTCATTCCTGCCTATACTCGCATACCTCCAGCATGCTTATCAAACTCGCTATCGCCGTCGTTGCCGCCGCCGCCATCACCGGCGGCGTGGACGCACCGGCCGTGCAGGATGCGGGCACCCTGCGCGAGTGGGGCACGCGACTCGTGGAGTTTGGACCGATCGCAGTCTTCTTGGCATTTGTGATCTCGGGCATCGGCCTGCATCTCAGCGAAGACTTCATCCTGGTGCCAGCAGGAATCTTTGCGTATCAACAGTGGGCGGAAACTGGATCATGGAATTGGTTCATCCAAGCCGCGTTCGCCGCATGGCTCGGCATCGTCATTGGTGATGCCGGATGGATTTGGATCTGTCGCCACTTCGGTGGCAAGCTGCTGGCGTGGCGCGCATTCCGAAAGCTGATCGGACCGCGAACACTTCTTGAAGTCAAGTATGAGATGGATCGCCGCGGCGCATGGGCGCTGCTGATCGCACGCTTTATCCCGGGCGCACGAACCCCCATGGTGACCATGAGCGGCGTCATGCAACTTTCATGGTGGAAGATCTTGGCCGTGGAAGCTGCGGGTGTACTCATCACCGCCCCACTGCAAATGGGTATTGGCGTTGGCGTGGCACACATTGGCAGCCAGTTTGAAAGCGCCGCGCATCGTTGGATTCTTTACATCGGTGCAACGCTCGCCGTGGTTGGCCTGATGGGCCTCGCGCACATCATCATCTCGCGCCGACGCGGGAAGCATCGCGCGCCGCGCGCCCCCATGCAGTGGCTTGCTGGATTTGCGCAACGGGCAGCACAAAAGACCATCGTCACCGTGAAACGTGCCGGCGCACTCACTTCAAGAAATTAAATGTAACGCGTGCCAAGGGGCAATCAGGGTGGTTGGTAGTAATGGTCACCACGAGTTGCTCCGGCTTGCCATCGGCACCCAGTGTCACGCCGGGATGAACACGCCCCGCCGGCGAACTGGCAAACTGCATCGCCTCATAGGTACTGAGCGCCAACTTGCCAACGGCGGCTGGCATGACCTCAAACGAGCCAATCGGCGGATCAACAGCCATCACGGTAACGCTTCTGTGGTCGCCGGAGAACACCTCTACATCAATGGCAAAGTCACGATCGCTCTCATGGACATCCACTACGTCTGGCGAGGCGATCACGCCACGCGTGAATGCGAAGTCAACACGCACCGAGCCGGCGAATCCTGCCTTGGATGCAAACTCAACGGCGGTTGATCGCGCCCCGTGACCAGAAGGATGAATGGTCAATTCCACATCACGCTCTGCGCCCGGTCCCAGGGTGCGATCGCCGATCAGTTTCGCGGTGAGGCAGGCGCAATTGGGTGAGTACGCCAGAATCTCCACTGGCTCGGTGGACTGATTGCGAATCTTTGCGGTGCGTGTGAAATCATTACCGCACGGCTTCACGTCACCAAAGTCCACCTTGCCGCCGACGGTCTGGATCGGAAGCGACGCCAAATATCCGCGGCCTGCTGGCGGGAGCAACTGCGGCTCAGTGTGCGGGCGGTAGTACAACCCAAAGATCACCGCCATTCCCAGCGAAATCACACCAATAGCAACCACCACCCGAACCACACGAATTGGCTTCTTTGAAGGTCGATCGCTGCCAGCTGCGTGCGTCCCTTCGTCCGTTGAGCGTTCACTTTCCATGCCGCAATACTAGCGTCCATTCACTACGCGGCTGAATGGCCATCACGCCGGATCCGGCTCGCGCAGTGGCTCAATGTGCCGCAACTTGCGTAACTGAGGAACTGCCATGGCGATCACGCCAAGCACCACCAACGTACCGATTCCGCCACTCACCACGCTCGCTACTGGTCCAAAGAAACGCGCAACCACCCCGCTCTCAAATCCGCCCAATTCATTGGAACACTCGATGAACATGGTGTTGACCGCACCCACCCGTCCGCGCAAGTGGTCTGGTGTGCGCATCTGTACGAGGACGTGACGAATCACCACGCTGATGTTGTCTGCGGCACCCGCAACTGCCAGTGCCAGCACTGCAACCCATGGAACGGTTGCATATCCAAACACAATGGTTGCACCCGCAAATGCCGCAACACTCCAGAGCAGCATCGGGCCAGCGTTACGGAAGTTCGGTCGGAATGCCAACCAGCCAGCCATGGCAAGCGCGCCCACATAAGGCGAAGCGCGAAGAATTCCAAGAAGTATCGGCGCCTGTTCGGAACTTGCTCCGAGCAGTTCGTCCGCGTACTGCGGCAGAAGCGCGGTTGCTCCACCAAAGACCACCGCCAACATGTCCAAGAGGATCGCTCCAAACACTGGCCGCTCGTGCCACATGTGTGACATACCAGCGAACATCGCCTTGGCGGTCACCGCCCGATTTCCACGGGGCGCAGCGCGCGGCTTCACGGCGGCAACGGTCACCGAGAAGATCACGCAACCAATCGCGGTCAATAGGTACACCGGCCATATCGCCGGCAAATAGGCAATCAGAACACCCGCAGTGAGCGGCCCCACGATTGCCGCAAACTGAAAGATGCCACTCTGGTACGTCACCACATTCTGGAATATGGAGTTGGGCACAATCAGCGGCAAGAAGCCCTGCCGTGCCGGACCATTGAATGCGCGCACGCACGCGCTCACCACCAACAGCACATAGAAAGCAAACACTGGCGCATCCATCCACGAAAGCAGTGAGAAGCCCAAAGCGACCGCCGCGAATCCTGCCTGGGTGGCTACCACGATGGCCTTGCGATCACGGGTGTCCGCCACATGGCCGGCCAGCAGCGAAAGCAGCACCACCGGAAGCGCCCGGCACAGACCCATCACACCCAACGCCAGTGGATCATGGGTGCGAGCCCAAATCTCCCAAGCAATGGCCGTGTTCATCACCTGCAGACCGGTGGACCCAAACAGGAATCCCACCGCAAACCGCCGGTAATTGGCGATGCGCAATGCCGCAAATGCGTCATGGGCGGCGGGGGGGTGTTGTTCGTGGTGCGGCACGTCGAGTGGGGATCCAAAGCCGAATTGCAAAGCGTACCGCGCACAGCCCGGCGCGCCTTATCCTTTACGACCCACGGCCATGCGGCCAACCACCCTCACGACTAGGAATTGACTCATGCGTATTGCGCTTGCTGCTGGCGACGGAATCGGACCAGAAATCATGGCCGCCACCCTGGAACTCTTCGCTGCGGCGGGAGTCAGCAAGCTGGTGGAATTCGTTCCTGTTGAAATGGGCGAAGCGATCTTTGCACGCGGTAACACGCGCGGCATGACAGACGAGGCAATCCGCATCGTGGAGGACCTCGGCGTTCTCTTCAAGGGACCGATGGCGACGCCGACCGGTGGCGGCGGAAAGTCAATCAACGTCACAGCGCGCAAGATGTGGAGCGCATATGCCAACTACCGACACTTTCGCACACTGCCGGGCGTGGTCACGCCGTACAGCAAGGCTGGCATCAATCTTGACTTTGCCATCGTGCGTGAAAATATTGAGGACACCTACGGCGGCATTGAGCACCGCCTCACCAACGACGTCATGGTCGCCAAGCGCATCATCACCGCGCCGGGCTGTGATGAAGTGCTCCGCTTCGCATTTGAAACTGCCAAGCGCATGGGTATTGACACGGTGCACTGTTCGCACAAGGCCAACATCATGAAGATGA
>JBIKZY010000049.1:0-17426 GCA_044354475.1 Phycisphaerales bacterium | reverse complement strand
GAGGCGCTCAAGCCGTTCCTCACCGATGGATTGCGCGGTCGCATGGGCGCGGTCGGTGCACCCACATTAGTGGTGTACGGAACAGCCGACGCGGTGACCGATCCATCCATGCTCAGTGTATTTGCAGGTGAAATGCCGCAAAGCCGCACGGCGCTGATACCGGGCGCCGGTCATGTTGTATTCGGGGATGACTTCGCCGGCACTGTGCGTGCCATGCGTGAATTCCTGGAATGGGCTGGGCTTGAGCGCGGCTCAGTCGCCCTGCACCGATGACGCTTTGGACTGGCTGGCGGCTTCTGTGTCCGCAGGGGTTGTCTCTGTGCGCATGCGCTGCTTTGGCCCAACATCAACCGGTGCGGTGATTCGATCGATCCGCGACGCGAGCGCAGACATGCCCACTGGTGCGGTGGCTTTGCCGTCGAGAATGTCCCACTCGGAGATGCCTTCGCCGTATGCAGCCACATTCGCTTCGTGATCGATCTTGAAGCCGATGCTTCCAAGGGCGCAGGTTCCGTAGACGCCACCGGCGACAGCCCAGACGCGCACTTGATCGCGTTTCTGCACCGGATCGCTGGTGCGGCTATACGAATCGCCGAATGCGCCCTGCGCCTGCGCGAGGAAGTAGCTGCCGTCGGCAACAAATTGATCAAGGGCAGCATCGGAGGAAAACACGATGACAACACTGCGTCCTTCGCCGCCAATGGTGAGGCCGACTCCGAAGCCTTGCACCTTGATGGCGCACGGTGCGGACCAGCCGGTGCTAGTGCGGCGCAGCAAGAGCCCATCACCACCCGCGCCGCTGATCACCAGTCCAGCTTGGGTTTCGTCGACGATGGCAATACCGCGTGCTTCGCGGAAGATTTCCGAGTCCACTGGATTCGGCGACGACTGCACGTGGGAGAGCGTGCCGATCGAGTCGGTAATCCGTGACTGCATGGTGGGTGCATCGCAGCCGCACAGAAGGGTGGCGATGACGGTTCCGACAGCGAAGCGCGAGTCCATGCGCATGGCGTTCTCCTAAAAAGGTTGGGTGCTGTTCGGATATCGGCAAGTTCTGCCGGATTACTTCAGCGAAAGCCCGGGCCAGGGTGGCTGAAAGCGGGGTTACTTGTTGCCATCCTTCTTGCCGCCATCTTTCTTGCCGCCAGTGATGGCATCGCCAATGCCCTGCAGCAATCCCCCAACGGCGCTTCCACCCTTTGAGGCCGCCTCGCCCATCAGGTTGATCGCCGAAGCGCCCAGTCGTCCGCCGGATTGAACAGCCCCGTTGATGGGATCGCGCAGCACGGCCGGCAGGTTGTTGCCGGATTCGGCCATGACCGCCACCACCACGGCTTCAAAGACTTGCCCAACCAGCTGTTCCGCGAGCCCCTTACCCGCGGTCTTGCCGTCAATGTTCTTCACCTCCACCCGGTTCAGATGGACGGCTACTGGAATGTCGCCAACGATCTTTGATCGCTCGGTGTAATAGACATTCACATCTTCGAGCACCAATGCACGAAGCAGGAGATCCATACCGGGCGTGGTCTTTGTTTCGGCGGCCTTCGGCTCGCCGGAATCGCCCTTGGAGAGATTGGCAACCACGTCTGCCACGTTGTTTCTGTCTCCGTCGCGGATGAACCAGATCGACACCTTGCTCAATGCCACACTGTCCACGATGAGTTTTTGACTGTTACTTTCACCAGAGACGCGCAAGGCGATGCTTCCGGCGTTCAAGAGCAGCGGGGTGCCCCAGCCTGCAGGGTTGGCAACGCGTAAACCCTTCACTTCCACGGCTAAACCGAAGACATCCAGGTGCACCGAATCAATTTCAACATTGACTCCCAACAGTCGGGTTGCAACACTGCGCGCAATTGATGCAGCAATCATGTCGCGCGCAAACCAGCCGATGGCAGTCAGTGCCGCCAACGAAACAACACAGATGATCGCAATGCGTCGAACGGGATGGCTAGTAGTCATAGCGCATAGGTTAGTGCGTGCGCCGGACCGCGGTCAATGACGCAAGGAATCAACCCGCGGCCGCGTGTGGGGGAGCTTGATCCGGAAGCCGATTCAAGATCTCGCCCGTCACGTCATCCGGACGACGAATCATGGTGCATTCAGTGGCACCAGGGGCAATCGCGTGCCGAATGGCGGAAATCAGTGCGCGTACATCCACTGGCTTGCACAGGTAATCGTGGCAGCCGGACTCTAAGCACTTTTCCCGGTCGCCCGCCATGGCATGCGCGGTGAGCGCAATGATTGGCGTGCGTTGGCCAGTGGCGGTCAGTCGGCGCACCGCTTCATAGCCGTCCATGACGGGCATCTGCATGTCCATGAGAATGACGTCATGCCGACTCATCCGTGAGGAATCTTGTACCCGTTCAACTGCTTTGGCGCCGTTGTCAACAATTTCCACATTTGCCCCGGCGCGTTCCAGGTGAAAGCGGATCAGTCGTTGATTGTCAATTCCATCTTCAGCGAGCAAGACGCGAATGCCAGAGAGAGGCTGTCGAACCGCGGACGGAAGTCGAAGCACGCTGCTACCTTCCTTTGCTTCATTGGAACGGAGGCGCGCCGCTGGAATCCCGGTGAGGTCACCAGTGTCAATGGTGAATTCAAAGGTGGTACCGCTACCAGGGGCACTGCGCGCGGAAATGGCGCCGCCCATGATGTCGATGCAGCGCCGCGTGATTGCAAGCCCAAGACCGGTTCCGCCGTATCGACGGGTTGTGGAACTGTCGGCCTGCACAAACGGTTGGTACAAGCGCGAAAGTTGTTCGGGGGTCATACCGATGCCGGTGTCGGCCACCTCAAAGGCGAGTTTGTCTTGCCGGTCGTCCAGCCGCCGTAAGGTCAAGGTGACCGCGCCTTGGTCAGTGAATTTCACTGCATTACCAAGGAGGTTGATCAGCACTTGGCGCAGGCGTGTTGGATCCGTACTGATCGATTCAGGCACATCTCCATCCATGACCAGGCGAAGTGCAATGCCTTTCTGCCGAGCACGATCATCCATGAGGCGCAGCGCATCTTGCACCAGATCAATCGTGCGAATACGCTGTCGATCCATTCGCATGTGTCCAGCCTCGATCTTGGAAAGATCAAGGACATCATTGATGAGTGAGAGCAAGTGCCGCGCATTTCGGCGGATTGTTTCCACTGCCTCATCGCGGGACGGGGCATTTGCTTGACCATCTCCGTGATCAGCAAGTAGATCCACAAAACCAATGATGGCAGTCATTGGTGTGCGAATTTCATGGCTCATATTGGCTAGAAACTCAGTCTTGGAGCGGCTAGCCGCATCAGCATCGTTGCGCGCGGTGACCAATGCCAGGCTGGCCTTGCGCTGAGTGCGAGCTTGCAATAACAGCACGCCGGATAGACCTGCAAGACCAACAATCATGGCTGTTGATGCCGCAGTGACCAATTGCCCGTGACCAACTTCAGCGGCGATCAACCGTGGCTGGGCAACACCGATGACAAATACATTGCCGCCCTTGACGGTGCGCAATCCGCTCAGTGGGAACGCACACGCTATTTGTCCGGATGTAGAAACGCTGGCGCATTGTGCTTCTGATCCTTCTAGCGATCCCACTAGACCAGCAAGCGCCGTAGTCGGGATGGTGATCCCAACTTCACCGCGCTGCGCATGTTCATCAAGGGCATGACCGGTGCCGTCCACAATGACCAAGTCGATTCCAGGCGTTTCCTCACTGTCAATCAGAGCCTCGATACGCTCGAATCGAATGCGCGTGGTCACTAGTCCAATGCACTGACCAGTGCTTTCGTCGATGACTTGCGCGCTGCACGCGACGGAGAGTCCGGTTGAATCCCACAAGATCCTGGTGAAATCGCAAGAGGTTTGAAATTCCAGAATCGGAACAGGGGAATCTGAATGGAGGCAAGCACTCACCACGGGGCGCTGCGAAACGTCTTGTTTCATCAGTAGATCAATGCGCGCTGCCGGAAATGGAGTCCCGTGTATGTCCACCGAATTGACCGCCAAGAGCCGACCGTCCGCGTCCACAAACGCCAACGCATCCACTGTGCCCGACCGGCGAATTTCTTCGTTGGCAATCTGCCTAAGAAGCGCGGTGTCATTACGAAGGATGGCGGCAACAACGCCCGGGCGATGGGTCAAAGATTCCGTGTGTTGCAGCACCGGGGCCACCGCCTGTGTCACGTCATCGCGAGTGGCTCGGGTGGCATCTCGCAAGAGCAGGGCGGTCTGTGGCGCATCGAGAGCATCCGCATCCGCATCCGCGCGGGCTTGTAGTTCGGTGCCAGTTGCCGGTGGCGCCTGATCAAGGCGCAGATCGCGGACGATCATCACCAATCCAGTAACTAAAACGAGGCCGACGACGCTGCCATACACCATGGGCCGCAAACGATGACGAATAGCTATGCCCATGTGCCCTCCAGTCAGCCAGGCACCTTTCCCGCAACGCACGTTGTTGGCAAGCCCAGCATGTATCCGAGAACACCATTGGGAATCCGGGGGCACGAGTCAAGGACGTTCCCGGTCTTCCGATCATTTCGGGTTCATTTGCTTAAAAGTTTCGGTGTGATTCCGCGGAAATGATTCGTGAGGTCCGGGAAGTACCCGTACTGCTCCGCGCTCGCCCGCCCTCGACCCGTAGCCACGCCCCGCGCCGTGATCAGCGCCTCGGATCGCCCAAGGTGCTCGGTTGGAGCGTGGTTGGCTCTGTGCCAGGATCCTGCGCAGGGGCACGCATCCGCCGCAGCGTGTCGGCCTTCCAAGCCGGCATCTTGTACTCCCATCCATCACAGGCTTCGGAAAGGGCAGACCAGTCCGGCACGAAGGGGTCGCCATCATGTTTCGCTGGCATTGGTACTGGTGCTCCTGGGCGCGGTAGGACGCTCAGCGTGAACCACACACCGTCGCCCTCGGCATGCCCGTTGATGGTGACGAGCGCGGCGCGCGTATCAAAGCTTGGCGACCACTGTGGTTCCGGGGCGATGTCGGTGTGTGCACGGCGAACGCCGTCGATTTCCAATCGCTCTAAGAACGAAGGAAGCCCTGTCTTTGCCGAATCAACCTGCTCAACGCTCCAGTGCTCGCGCTCGGGTTCAATCACGTCAATACCCCAAGGCATGCGTGGCATTCCCGGTTGCGGACCCGGGTCGTTCGGGCTTGGCGTGGCGGTGAGTCCGGCGATCGATGCGGACAACGTTTCGCCGCTCGGTAGTGACACCAATGTGCGATCAATCCATGCCAATGCGTCCGCGGGAACCTGGACGCGTCCAAGCGCGCGCCACGTTTGATCTTGCGCTGGTAGCCGCGCAAATACTGCGTCCGGAGCAAATCGCTCGTCGCCAAGAATGACTTCTGCCACCGGTGCAGCACCCGGCGCGGTGGCCAGGAAGCGAACCAAGCGCGCCTTCCCCGACTCATCGGGCCACGCGAGCCCAAGTTCACTGTGTCGATCCTTCTTTGCAGTCATGCGATCATCAATCGTCAAGTTGCCGATACTCACCACGAGTGCCCGCACCAGCTCTGTTCGCGCTGGGTATCCATCGCTCGTGGCAACTGCCCAGCGATCACCGGCAAGCCGTTCGATCCGCACGGTTGCATTGCCGCGCAGCAACTCAATGGCGCCAATCTCAGCCGCGCGCGATTCCAGACCGGCCACCAGCGCGGAACCACGCGCGCGCTCGGGAGTCATGTCGCGACTACGCGCCATGAGGAATGCCGCCCCGACGAGGGCGATCGCTGCAGCAGCGATTCCAATCACTACATTTCGCCGCATGATTCCTTGGCTCACTGCACTGCCTCCCGGCGGCTGGTGCGCCCACGCACCATGTACCAAGCGAGCGCCATGATGGCCACGGCAAGCGGCCACACCACTGCATTGAGGACAAGAATTCGCGTGCCGAGTAGTTCAACATCGCGCCGCAGGTCATGTTGCACTTGCCGCAATTCTTTCCGCGCGGCAGTCATGCGCGTCTGCAACTCCTGAATGCGCTGCGCTTGTTCCGGTGTCAGAACGATCTGTTGCACACCTTCCGCGGTACGTTCGCGCTGCAATTCGCCGATTTGCAATTCGGTGCGCTGAATCTCTTCCTGCAATTCCTTCTCGCGCGCAATGAACTTCGTTTCCGCTTCTTTGCGCATGTCTTCCACCGCCGTGAAGGGGCGACGGAATTGTCCGCGCGCGCGAATCTGCGCAAGCGCGGGATTGCCAGCAGCCAGCTCTACTGCATTGAGAATCATTGGGCCGTTGTCTGCAATCGCGCGCTTTCCGGCATTGACCCCAGCACTGCGGTCATCAATGACCCACGTGTCATCCGAAAGTAGATCCGCGTCAGCAAACAGCAGGATGTTGGCCTTGCCTTTGGCGGCAACTCCGTCTGCAGATGGGAATGCAGAAACGATCTCGCCGGTGATACGCGCCGCCAAGATCTTGGGCGTGCCATCAGACTTGAAGTCCTTGAGGAGCTGTTCAGGGTCGCCAAAGAATCCAAGCTTGAGCGCTTGAATCATCTGCGATTTCTCGCCGGTTTTTACCAATGCCTCTACCTTGGACATGCTGCCAGGAACTTGGACGATCGCTCCGGCGCTCATGAAGTTCAGCGCTTGCAGGCCGCCGACCAGCGGGTCGTTGGTAGTAAATGTTTCCCGCGTCATGGATAGCCATGCCGGGTAATCAAGTTCACGCATGCCGCCATTCTTGGAAGGGGCACGAATGCGTGTGGCATGGGTGATGTCTCCAACCACCATGTCCTTGGCAATATCGACGCCCCACGCATTGAGGAGCGGGCCCATGTCATAGGTGGTGCCGCCGCGCTTGGCACCCATCGCGCTCGCGTCGGGACCGCTGTCGGTTTCTGCGTATGGATCGGCCAGAACCAGCAGTGGCTTCCCGGCAATCGCCCATGCGTCGATGGCACGCAGCATGCCTTCAGTGAACTTGCGCGGCTGCACAATCATCAGTGCCGCGATGCCGTCGGGAAGTTTGTCGGCGGTGGCGTCAATCGGCACCACATCGGCCTGCTCGCCAAGCTGCTGGATCACCACCGGCGGTCCCTTCTGCATCATCGGGTTGCGCGGATCAGCCCCGCCTTCAAGCGGCATGCTGCTCAGCAGACCCACCTTCGGCTTGGTGGGGCGGCCGACCGAGGAAATAGCCCGGAGCAATTCGTACTCAAGGAGTGGCTCATTCTCTGGCGAGAGATAGGGCAGCGTCTCCTTGCGATCAGTGGGCCCGCGTACAACCAGTCCAAGCGTCAGCGTTCGACCACTGCCGTCGACGGCCAGGGCGGGCAATCCCGCTGCACGTGCTTCATCTTCCGCTTCGCTGAACGGCTCAGGGTCGATGAATCGAATTTCCAGATTGCCGTTGGAACGCTGCCGGAGTTCTTCCAGATACTCGCGCACCCGCTGCCCGTGCGCGCGGATCAGCGGTTGATCTTTGGAACCCTCCTGCGTCCAGAAGTAATCGATGCGCACCGGCTCATCAAGTGTTGCCAGGGTGCTATCAACTCCCTTACTGGTGCTGTAGAGACGGTCTTGCGTCAAATCAGCTCGGAGGAACGGCACCGTGATGTCGATCACGGTGTTCAGTGCCACTACGCCCACTGATACAGCGGCGATAGCCAAGAGTGCATTGCGTCGAGTTTCGGTGCGTGCTGCCATGGGTGCTACTCCGCCTTCTTCCATTCGACCACGATCCCGTTCAAGAACAAGAACGCCGCAGATACTGACACGAAATACAGAACATCGCGGCCATCCAGGACTCCGCGCATCATGCTTTCAAAGTGCGTTAAGACGCTCATCGCTGCAATGGCCTCGACCGCGGTGCGCGGTAGCCAGCCACTGATAAAGTCAAGCAGCATGGGGAAACCAATGACCATCAGCAAGAAGCATGCCACACCACTCAGCACAAATGCAATCACTTGGTTCTTGGTGAATGCTGAGAGAAATGCGCCGATGGCAAGAAAGGTGCCCGCCATCAGTGCGCTGGCGATGTATCCAACAAGAATGGTTCCGTGATCGGGGCTGCCGAGCCATGCAACGGTGATCCATAGCGGCGCAGTGAGTGCCAGTGCGACGCATGCAAACGCCCACGCTGCCAAGAACTTTCCAAGCACCAAATCACGAACCGAGAAGGGCAGCGTCAGCAGCAATTCAATAGTGCCGGTGCGCCGGTCTTCGGCCCAGAGGCGCATACTGAGCGCTGGTACCAAGAACAGGTCCAACCACGGCTGCACTTGGAAGAACGGCCGCAAGTCTGCCTGGCCGCGTTCGTACAAGCCGCCCATTTGAAACGTGAGTACGGCAGACATGAACAGGTAGATCACCAAGAAGATGCCTGCCAATGGGCTAGTGAAATACGCCGCAAATTCTCGACGAAAGATGGTGGCGATACGTGCAGTAGAGTTCATCGGGATGCTGCCTTTGTGCGCGGGGCGCCACCAATATCGCTGGTGGTGAGCATGCGGAACACATGATCGAGTCGGTTGCTGGTGACATTGGCGGCAGCCTTCGCATCAAGCGCCTTTGGCGTGCCGTCAAAGACAACTCGGCCTTCGTTGATGATCACTGCGCGCGTGCACACGGCTTCCACTTCTTCAAGAATGTGCGTGGAAAGCACCACGGCGCGGTCATCGCCGAGTCGGCGAATGAGTTCACGTACTTCATGCTTCTGATTTGGATCGAGCCCGTCGGTCGGTTCATCAAGCACCAGGATCGGTGGGTCATGCAGTATCGCTTGCGCAAGACCGGTACGTCGCTTGTATCCCTTTGAAAGCGTGTCCACTAATTGACGGCGATAGGGTTGTAAATGCAGTCGTTCAATGGAGCGATCGACGCGCGCCCGCGCTTCCGCACCCACATAGCCGCGCGCACGCGCCACGAAGAGCAAGAACTCTTCAACGCGCATGTCGCCGTAGGCAGGCGCGCCTTCAGGCAGGTATCCAAAGGTTCGCTTGGCAGCAATCGGGTCATCGGCAAGCGCAATGCCGTCCAGGGTGACGGTACCGGCGGTGGGCTCAAGAAATCCGGTGAGCATGCGCATGGTGGTGCTCTTTCCTGCGCCGTTTGGCCCAAGGAATCCCAACACCTGCCCGGCGGGAACGATGAGATCGATCCCTCGAACCGCTTCGAATGAACCAAAGGATTTACGAAGTCCGCGTGCCGCGATCAGTTCCTTCATGGGGCGATGAGTTTAGCCGCGCATGGGGTGATGTGCGCAAGAGACGCTTGGTCGCGGCGTATCCTGCACAGAATGTCCGTTACCACCAAAGTCCCGGTTGCTGTGCGCGCTCTGGAGAGCTTCGCGAGGCGCTTTGGTAGCCGCCCGACCGTCTTGGCGCGGGCGCCGGGGCGCGTCACTCTCATTGGCGAGCATGTGGATTACTCCGATGGGTTAGTGCTTCCCATGTCCATTGACCGCGACTGCGTTTCTGCAGTGCGCGTGTCAAACGATGGCAGGTGGCGCGCATGGAGCGATGATTTGCAATCGCTTGCGGAATTGCCCGATCCCGCCGCAGCGTCCACGGCGCCCCGTGCGACCGGTGCTGCCGCGTGGTCGAACCTGGCGCTTGGTGTGTTAGCGGGATTCGCACGCGAAGGGGTTCGCGTGCCACCGCTGGAGATGTCATTTGCAAGCGATGTCCCCCTTGGCGCTGGTCTCAGTTCAAGTGCGGCGCTCACCGTGTCATTGGCAACCGCTGTGGCAGAGGTGCTTTCGGCGCCGCTCTTCGGCATTCCCCTGGCGCGGATGTGTCAAGAGGCGGAGTCGGAATTCGGCGGCGTTCCATGCGGCATTTTGGACCCGTTGGCCTCCGCACTCGGGCGTGCCGATCATGCCATGCTCATCGATTGTCGGTCGCTTGATGTGCGTTTCGTTCCGTTTCCACCCGCTTCGCGCGTGGCACTCTTGGTATTTGATTCTGGCATTCATCGGTCGCTGTCCGATGGCCGTTATGCGGAGCGCCGGCATGAAGTGGAAGACGCCGCACGTGCGGCTGGTGTTGGCGTGTTGCGGGACTTGGACGAAACCAAACTTCGCGCACTGAAGTTGCCAGCACTCTTCGAGCGCCGCGCTCGTCACGTAGTGCGTGAAATCCAACGCGTGCAACTGGCAGCCAACGCGCTTCGTCGCGACGACATGGAACTCTTTGGACTGTTTATGGCGCAGAGTCATCAATCCCTGCGTGATGATTTTGCGGTGAGTACGCCCGAGCTTGACGGGCTGGTTGACGAGGCGCGCGCGCTCGGTACCGCTGGCGGGGTGTACGGCGCGCGCCTCACCGGTGCGGGATTTGGCGGCTCGGTGATCGTGCTTACTGACGCGGTACGAACCGGGATCGGCGAACGTATTGCTGCGGGCTTTGAGCGTCGATTCAAGCGCCCGGCGAGTTGGCAGCGCGTTTCATCCGCACCCGGCGCGGCGGTCATTCCTGCGGCGCGCTGGCCGGCGGCGTAACCTCACCGTATGCAGATCACCATCCTTGGAGCCGCGGGCGAGGTCACTGGTAGTGGTTACTTGGTGCAAACCGCCCATGCCAACGTGCTCATTGACTTTGGGATGTTCCAAGGTCGCGGCGCAGGCGACGAAAAGAACCGCGAGATTGACCCGGTTGTTCCTGCTCGCCTTGATGCGGTGGTGTTGACGCATGCGCATCTTGACCATGTTGGTCGACTGCCGCTACTGGTTGGTCTTGCCTGCACAGTGCACGCAACGCATGCAAGTTGTGCGCTGGCGGAATTGATCTTGCGTGACTCGGCCAAGATCCAAGAGGGCGACGCCGTTCGCGAAAACCGCTGGAAAGAACGTACCGGCGCAACGCCAGACGCCGTAGCGCTATACGGGACTGCCGAAGTGGACGCCATCGTTTCGCGCATGCGCGGCCATGAGTACGAGCAGTTGATTGAAGTGGCCGATGGCATCACCGCCCGCTTTCAAGATGCCGGACACATCCTGGGGTCCGCAAGTGTTGAACTCCGCGTTACCGAAGGCGGTACCACCAAGACCGTGGTGTTCTCCGGCGATGTTGGCCAGAAGTGCATGCCCATCCTTCGCGATCCCGTGCCGTGTCCGTCCGCCGACTTGGTGTTCTTGGAGTCCACGTATGGCGATCGCAACCATCGGCCCGCCGAGGAGACGTTTGCAGAATTGCGAGCGATTCTTGAGCAAAGCGCATGGCAGAAGCGCAAGGTGCTGGTGCCGAGCTTCGCAGTTGGTCGCGCGCAATTGTTGTTGCATGTGCTTGCAGAGATTGCTCGCGATGGGCGCTCGCCAGTGGTCCCTGTGTACCTTGACAGCCCAATGGCCATCCGTGCCACTGAGATCTACAGCAAGTTTCCAGACGACTTTGACGATGAGTCCCGCGGGCTAGCGCGTAGTGGGCAAGCGCGGCGCGAATTTGCAAATGTGAACTTATGTGTGACACCGCAGCAGAGCCGCGATTTGAATGACAGTTGGGAGCCCTCCATCGTGATCGCTGGAAGCGGCATGTGTGATGGTGGTCGCATCTTGCATCACCTGCGTCACAATCTTTGGCGGCGCGGGGTGCAGGTGCTACTCACCAGCTTCATGGGCGACGGATCGCTCGGTCGGAAACTGGTCGATGGCGCCAAGACGGTCCGGATCTTCCGCGAGGACGTGGTGGTGCGGGCTGACGTGCGCACCGTCGGCGGACTGAGCGCGCATGCCGGACAGGGGGGCTTGATCGAATGGTTCATGGGGACGTCCAAAAAGCCTGCCGCGCCACGGGTGGTGCTCACCCATGGTGAGGACCGCCAGCGGGGCGTGCTTGCCCAGGCATTGACTGGCATCGGCGGCTGCACGGTGACCCAGCCCAAGCGCTTCGAAGTTATTGAAATCTGACGCTGCCGGCGGTATTTCCCCGCATATTTGCGGGATCCGGCGCTCGACGGCCGCCGTAAGAATGCCTGATCCAACCGCCAGAATCGGGTTCGGCTATTCTGCCAATCCCGCCCCGGCAGATCGGTTTGCGGGTCGAACGCAGAGGAACCAGTATGAAGATGTCGAGCAACCACTCCGCCTTGAAAGTCACTCTGTCCGCCGCCAAGCTCATTGCAGCGCCGGCATTGATGTCAGCCATGATGACCGTGATGGTTGTTGGGGGCTGCTATGCGCCCCAGCCCACGGAGCTGTATCGCACCGAGAAGCTCCCCAGCGAGCATTGGTACACCCTGAGCGAAAGTGATTCCCGCGTAGAAGCCCTGCCGCATGCGCTCCGCAATTCATTGACGCAGCAGCGGCAGTTGGTTGCTCTTGAACAGGGATCAGAAAAGAACTCCGAGGACAAGCCGCTCTCGCCTGAGACCGCCAAGAAGGTCGCAGAGCTCGACCAGACCTGCAACGATGCGTACTTGATCTCGTTTGACAGCATCGCCAGCAATCCGACGCCGGACCTCAATGGCCAGTTCGAGTCATGGGACCGTCGCCGTCAGAATGACTCGATGGTCTACAACCAGAACTTCCGCGCACTCGCTGACGAGTGGAGCCGGTTCTGGCTGATGGAGATGCCAGGTGGCACGCCGTACGACACGGTGAATACCACTGGTCGCTTCTGATCAGCGTTCAGGCATTCGGTTGAAAACTTCCATTAGCCCGCCATCTTCGGCGGGCTGATGTGTTTTTACTTGAAGGCCATGCTCCCCGGTTCTGCCATGGTGTCTCAAGCGGTCGCCGGGCGATCACGAGGCCCGTGAATCGCCGCCAACGCCCCATGATGGCATCCAAGAGAAGAGTGTCTCAAGCATGGGTGAGGTAGTGCCTTGGTGCTTTGCCATGGCTTGGAATTCACCGGCATCGAAGTACACGCCGCCGCAGCTGGTGCATTGATCAACAAGCACGCCACCGAGCGGAACTTCCTTCATCTTGTTGCCGCACTTGGGGCAGCACATCCAATGCGCGGCCTTCTGAGCGCTGGCTTGCGCTGCGGCGCGGCGGGCATCAAGCCCGGCACGCATGGACTGCAAGATTTGCTGATCTTTCTCGTGGAACTGGCGGTCTGCTTCGTTGTATCCGGCTGAATCTAGGTTTGGCATCGGTGTGTGCTTTGTGCAGGGGGTGCGAGGCGGTGAAGGATACCGGGGTTCAGACATCGCAGATTCGAACCGCTGCGGCGAGAGCGGTGCGGGCATCGCCGCGGGGCATGAATTCCTGAGCTAACCAGCCCTTGAAGCCGGTTGCCACGATGGCCTCAGTGATCCCCTTGTAGTTGAGTTCCTGAGTGTCATCAAGGTTACTTCGACCCGGATTCCCGGCGGTGTGGTAGTGCGCGAGGTACTGGTGGTTGTCACGGATGGTGCGAATGACGTCACCCTCCATGATCTGCATGTGATAAATGTCGTAGAGCAGTTTGAAACGATCACTGCCGACCGCCTTGCAGAGTTCAACGCCCCACGCGGTGCGGTCACACATGTAGTCGCCGTGATCAACCTTGGAGTTGAGCAGTTCCATGATCACAGTGACGCCGCATTTATCTGCAAGTGGCGTGATGCGCCGCAGTCCGATGGCACAGTTCTTTAGTCCTTCTGCATCCGGCAACCCGGCGCGGTTGCCGCTGAAGACGATCATTTGCGGAATGCCCGCAGCAGCCACTTTGGGTAGGAGCGCTTCGCTCTTAGCGACCAACTCGTCATGATTCTCAAGGCGGTTCCAGCCCTTGGTGATGCCGCCCGGTCCATTGGCAACCGCGCAGGTGATGCCGTGCTTGGCTGGAACACGCAGTTGATCTTCGGACAGCAACTCCACTGAACCAATGCCCACGTCCTTCGCCATTTCACACAGTTCATCGAGGCTCATGCTGCTAAAGCACCACGCACACACGCTCTGTCGAATGCGACCGCGGCGTGCCGGAGGTTGCTCTTGCGCAGGCGTGGCGGGGGCATGCACCGAACCGGATGCAGCGCCATGACTGATTCCCCCCAGCGCAGCGGCGGTGGAGGCAGCAAGTCCCGCGTGTACGAATGATCGGCGATCCATGGTGCAGAGCCTACCGGGCGGACGAGTTGCGGTTGCCTATCCTGCGCAAATGAGCAAGCCCACAGCAATCACCATCGTGGATAGCCACACCGAAGGCGAGCCGACGCGTGTGGTGATCGCGGGCGCGCCAGTACTGGCCGGGCGAACGGTGCAAGAAATGGCCGCCGACTTGGCGGCTCATCATGATTGGTTTCGATCCGCAGTGGTGTGCGAACCACGCGGCAATGAAGTACTCGTTGGTGCGCTACTGGTTCCAAGCGTGGATCCAACATGCACTACAGGCGTCATCTATTTCAACAGCGCCGGGCTGCTTGGAATGTGCGGTCACGGAACCATTGGCGTAGTGCGTACCCTGGCGCACCTTGGCCAACTTGCACCTGGACCAGTGCGTTTAGAGACACCAGTTGGCGTGGTGGTAGCGCAGATTTCCGGGGAGTCCGATGGCATTGAAGTGGCCAACGTTCGGTCCTTCGTGCACCGCGCCGGCGTGTCACTTCAACTTGACAGCGGACGCACCGTGCATGGCGATATTGCCTGGGGTGGTAACGGGTTCTTTCTGTGCGACGACCACGGTGAAGCAATCGAACTTGGCAATCTGCCCGCGCTCAACCACGTGGCGTGCGCCATTCAACGTGCACTTGCGCGCGACGGTTTGAGCATGGTGAATTCGTACCCGGTTGATCACGTTGAACTTCTTGGACCGCCACGGGATCCGGGTAATCACGGTCGCAGTTTCGTCTATTGCCCGGGCGGCGCGTATGACCGATCGCCGTGCGGCACCGGCACCAGTGCCAAACTGGCGTGCTTGGAAGCACACGGAACGCTTGCGCCGGGCGATGTATGGCGCCAAGAATCCCTGATTGGCAGCGTGTTTGACGCGTGGTACGCGCGGGCGCCTCAAGGTGGCGTATTGCCAACCATCCGCGGCCGAGCGTGGATTACCGCGCAAGGAACGCTGTTACTCCATCCCACCGATCCATATCGGCACGGCATCGTTCCGTCCGCTGTCCGCTGATTGCCCACTCATCACTATGACACTCATGCCAACATCATCACAGCCCATGCAGCGTGCCGACTGGAACGGCGTCTTTCCCGCAATCGTTACGCCGTTCAAGGCCGATGAATCCATAGACCTTGATCTCTTTGGTCGGCACATCGCTTGGATGGCGGGACACGGGTGCAATGCACTGGTGACGCCCGGTTCACTGGGCGAGGGCGGGCTGCTTTCCCTTGATGAGAAGCGTTCGCTATGGACGCGCGCTGTTGAAGTGCTCGGCGACGCGTTGCCGGTGGTGGCTGCGGTGGGAGCATGTGGAACGCGTGAGGCGGTAGAAATTGCGTGCGCCGCACAGGCGTGTGGATGTCGCGGACTGATGGTGCTGCCGCCGTACGCGTACGTTGGTGACTGGCGCGAGACGCGCACTCACTTTGCGCGGGTGTTTGCAGCAACTCCGCTGGGGTGCATGCTGTACAACAATCCACCGGCGTATGGAACCGATGTGCTCCCAGAGCAGCTTGCAGAGCTCGCCGCTGAGTTCCCCAACCTGCACGCCGTCAAGGAGTCCAGTGGCGACATTCGCCGCATGACGGCGATCCGTGCGCACATGGGGGACCGACTTGCCGTCTACATCGGTATTGATGACATGGTGCTGGAAGGCGTGGCCGCCGGTGCCGAGGGATGGATTGCAGGATTGGTGAATGGATTTCCGGCTGAAAGCGTGCGGCTCTTTGAGCTGGCGCGCGACGGTCGCTTGGAAGAAGCTGAAGAACTTTATCGTTGGTTCTTGCCACTCTTGCGCCTGGATGCGGGCCCGCAGTTCGTCCATTTGGTGAAACTGGCAGCCGCGCGTGCCGGTTGGGGCAATGAACGAATGCGCCTACCGCGCTTGCCCGTTGACACAGCAGTGCGCGATCGCGCCATGAGCATTATTGATGTCTCCATGAAGGTTCGCCCCTCCATCGCGCGCTGACCACCATGCAGCGCGTAGATTGTCCATCCACGTGATCATCGTCCGCGACATCCGCAAGTCATTTGGCTCGATCGTTGCGGTCGATGGAGTCACCTTTGAGGTGCATCGCGGAGAGATCTTTGGGCTGCTTGGTCCAAACGGCGCTGGCAAGAGCACGGCGATCGCCATGTGTACTGGCCAGTTGGCGCCCGACAGTGGATCCATTGAGATTGGCGAGGCAGGTTCGCCACGCGCTGCACACGCGCGCGCACTGATTGGGTTGGCGCCGCAGCAAATAGCGCTCTATGACGAATTGACTGCCCGTGAGAATTTGGTGTTTCTGGCGCGCGTGCACGGAATGGCAGATCCCGCGCGCCGCGCTGATGAGCTGCTCGACATGGTTGGGCTACTGCCGCGCGCGCGCGATCGTGTGGCAACATTCTCTGGCGGCATGCAGCGGCGATTGAATTTGGCTGCCGCCCTTGTTCATAACCCAACGGCAATCTTTTTAGACGAACCAACCGCCGGAGTCGATCCGCAAAGTCGCACCGCGATTCTTGACGTCGTGCAGCGCCTTGCCACCGAAGGTCGAACGGTGATCTATACGACCCACTATATGGAAGAGGCGCAACGCATCTGTTCACGGGTTGCCATCATGGATCGCGGTCGAGTGCTGGCGATCGGTACGGTTGCGGAATTGATTGCGGCGCACGGCGGCGAAAGTGTGGTGACGGTTGATTCGCTGGCTGGCGAACATCGCGTTCGTACCCGCGAGCCGCTGCGGGAAATTGAGCGCGCCCTTGCAGAAGGTGGAGCTACTGCCGTGCGTATTGAACAACCAGATTTAGAAATGGTCTTTCTTGCGCTCACCGGAAGGCGGCTTCGAGACTAATGCGCGCCGCTGTATTTCTAGCACTCAAGGACCTGCGCCTCTTATTGCGCGATCGCGCCGCGGCGTTCTTTACCTTTGTATTTCCATTGGCAATTGCGTTGTTCTTTGGTTACGTCTTCAGCGGAACTACCAGCGAGCCGCTCCGTGTAGCTGCGTTTGTGGAGCAATCATCACCAGCAGCCAGCATGTTGATAAAGGCGCTTGATGAAGATGGCGGATTCAAACTGACCGTCACCGATGCGCGTGCTGCCGGCGAGCAGTTGGTCCGTCGCGGAGACGCGGTGGCGCTATTGATTGTGCCGGCTGCTTATGCCGAGGGTATTGACGGAGTGTTCTCAGGTGGCGGCGCCAAACTTGGGTTGGTAGTTGATCCATCACGCCGCGCCGAAGGCGCCATGCTGGTTGGCAAGATCCATGAGGTTGCCTTCCGTACCGTCTTTGCAGCGGTGGGCGACCCGGTGCAATTTGCGCGGGTTCTTGACCGGATGGAGGAATCACTCAAGGCATCCGACTTCTCGTTCACTGATCGACTGGCGATTCGCACGGCACTTTCGCGTGCCCGCACGATGTCTACCCCGGCCGCGGACGGGTCAGCAGCCAAGCAGTCTCCAACGGTTGCTG
>JBIKZY010000048.1:0-17623 GCA_044354475.1 Phycisphaerales bacterium | reverse complement strand
CCGTCGGTGGACGCCAATGCGACGCAGCGAACCATGCCGCCGCCAAGGTGCTTGGCAACCTCGCCGACGAGGACTTGCTTCTGACCGTTGAGTTCAAACTCCACGGTCAATGCGTTGAAGATCTCGGGAATCCCGTTCTCAGGGAACTGTGCGTCGAAAGTCGAACCGATGACTTGCTTGATCGTGCCAGTGCTGGGCATGTCTGTGGTGGCTCCGTCTGGAGTCGTGCGGCGGATCGTTCTGTGAGGTCGGCCGCGCCGCGGCACCCGACCTTGGAATTCATGCACGGACCCCGCAGCCGGGAAGGTTGCGAGGGGGCAGGGAGGATACAGCGAACCGCTCGCGGATGAGTCAGGGTTGCCGCTGTGGCACCACGGGGGCGGGATCGCTGTCCACCGGGTCGTCTGGGAGCCGTTTTCCCTGCGTGGAGGCAATACTGTGGGCGCCGTACCGCAGGGCTTCCCCGTTTCGTGGTCGGAGGGTGGTGGTGTCGATCCCTGGATCGAGGCTCGTCAATTGCGCCGCACTCTGGAACCCGAACGGCGCGCCCAGCACTTCCCAGGCAACGGGAAGTTCCATCGAATACCAAAGGTTGTCGCTGAGGGTCACGCTGGGTGGCAGGATGCGCTCTGGATGCGGCGAGAATTTGGCCAATGCACCGGGAACCCAGAACGCCAAACACTTCTCAACGAGCACCTTGCTGATCGTTCCGGCATCCTCGGGGATGGCATAGATCGCATCGGTCGGGTTGATGAGCGTGGCGCGTGAAAGCACCAAGTCACGCACATTGACGATCGAGACCCCGGTGCCAACACCGTCGAAGATGCAACGATCAATGCGCATCTGATCCACTGCCGGTGCAAGTTTCACAACGCCACCAGGACATGCAGTTCCGACTTGCACTCCAGTGCGAATGGTCTGGTTGAATGCACATCCAGTCACAGAAATCAGTCCGGAATCCCCGAGCACCTTGATGCCAACGTTCTGGGGCATGGTGTTGTTAGGCACCATCATTAACCCGCGCACCAAGACTCGGCGCGAATCAATGATCTCAACCGCGGCATCATTCCATCCCTCCACTTGCACTTGATCAATGCGAACATTGGTGACCGATTGCAAGCGCACCGCATCCTGCTCCGCGTTCGCACGTGCGCCATTGATGGTGCAACTGCGTAGTGTGAATTCAGCAGGCCAAGGTTGCGCTGGGGCCATTTCGCCGTCGCGGCCGTCAATCACCACGGCGGCGCCGCGCGGGCTGAGAAACATGATATTTTCAACTACCACATGCTTACATCTGCGAAAGACCCAACCATCGCCATCGCATGCAACGGCGGCAGGAATGCGATCGCGACTGCGTATGAAAATTGGCTTCTCGCGTGTTCCTTGCAGTCCAGCGATCACTTGCGCAACATGGAATCCGGATGGGAAGATGATTTCATCGCCAGGCTTCACCTCGGCAAGGATGTGCTGCCAGGTCTGACCGGGCTGCACAAGAAATTGGCTAGCGCCCTCGATGTAGGGCGGAGGCATTGTGCCAGGCTTCGGACCACCCGCAGCGGGCTGAGCGCCTGCAGTCGGAACGAACGGTGGTGGAACAACGGTTGACGGGCCGACCCGCTGTTGCGGTGGCGCGGGCGCAACCGGCGGAGCCTGCACACCGTGCAGAGCCGCGAGCATCGCACTGAGTATGAGCGTGATCATGAGAGGTGCACTCCGTGTGGTCTGGCATCATTGATGTTGCGCGCGGGGTCTGGCATAACAGCACGCAATAGAAGTGACTCCGGTGCCAAGTCCATGGTGGTTGCAACCAGGTCTGCCGGAAGGAGCACGGTGTCACCAGCTTGCAGATGTTCGGGACGATGTCCGTCCGATTCCATCACTGCCTCGCCGCGTACCAACATGAGTATGACCGGCGCATTGTCAGTGCTGCAGCTAAACGGGGCTGCATCACCGGATGGGGATGCTTCGATCGCCTCAATTTCAAAGTAGTCGTTCGCACAAAGTGTGGCGGCGCGTAGTCCATCGCTCCACATGGGTTTGGCGCGGGCGATCGATGTGATTGGTCGCTCCGGGAGCCGCTGCGCCGCGCCGAACAAGATGCATTCCATCGCTTGCTCGATGTGGAGTGGTCGCGCGGGATCGTTGCGATTCCAATCAAACACGCGGAACGTTGTGTCGCTTGGTGTTTGCACCTCGGCAACCACGACGCCGGTACCGAGTGCGTGGCACAGCCCACTCTCCAGCGGAATGCAGTCGCCCGCGGTCACCGGCTCGCGGACCAAGAGGTCCACTGCGCTTCCGTCAGCGATGGCGGCGCGGAACTCCGCAGGCGTCACCGTGGGACGAACACCTCGATAGATCGACGCTCCCGGAGTGGCGGAAATCACAAACCATGCCTCCGTCTTCAGGTGTGCGCCGGGGTGAGTGCGCGCGTACTCCGCCGTCGGGTGCACTTGCACGGAGAGGTTCTCTGCGGCATCGAGGTACTTGATCAGTAGTGGAAAGTGTCCTGATAGTGCACGCGCGCGACCAAGCAGCGCGGTGCCATGGGTGGCAATGAGTTGTGAAAGTCCTTGACCCGCGAACGGCCCGCTGGCCACGTGGGAGATGCCATCGATGACCGGCGCGGCGAGGTCGGCGATTTCCCAACTCTCACCAATGGGGGCAGCCGGCGCTGGGGGCACCAACTTTCCAAGTTGCCTCAAGGAGCGACCGCCCCAGGCACGAGGCTTCAGAATCGGGGCACAGCGGAGCGGGGGAAGCGGCATGGAGGAACCACGGTACCGCCTGCGAGCGCTGCCGTCAGAGGGTCATTCCCGTGATCTTGCCGTCAAAGACCAACTTGCCATTGACCACCCCTTGGCAGTGCGAGACGAATCGGCGTCGATTGAACTCCATCAGACTCGCTAAGAGATACAGGGTGTCGCCCGGTACCACTTGGCCCCGGAAGCTCACCTCATCGCAGCGGGTGAAACCAAGGAACCCTTTCACTCGCCCGCTCTTGGTGTTCAGAAAGCTGGCTAACTGCGCGGCGGCCTCGATCATGAGCACTCCAGGAAGGAGCGGTCGACCCGGAATGTGCCCTTCGACCCAGAATTCGTCAGATCGGACCAGTTTGTGACCCACGCCAAGGGTGAACTCAGGATTGTGCCAGAGCACGCCGTCGCATTGGCGCATGTGCCCCATTTGTGGGAGGCAGTCGTTCAGGGCGTCGCCGCCATAGAGAACCTTGCTGGTGTCAACGGCATCAAGGTCAACGACGAATTCGGTAGCCACGGGCGTCTCCGGAGGGTCGGGAAGGGGGTATCAGGGAAATGATAATGTGTTGATTCAGAACCTGCTGCACAGCGCAAGGGCGTTTTTAGCGTCCTGAACCCGGTATTTTTGGCAGATCTGCCAACTAGCGGCGTCCGCCCCGGGTACGCTTCGGGAGCAAGAGGGGTCCTTGGGGGCCCCCGATTCACGAATTGCCCGCCGCGAACCCCGCGGCGCACGTACGAAGAAACCCAATTCCAGAGGAGATCAGACCATGGATGCATATGAAAGAATGAAGAAGCTCATCGTGGAATGCGATGACGACATCAAGAAGGCCGTTGGCGGCAACAAGGCTGCGGGCACCCGCGTCCGCAAGACCATGCAGGAAGTCAAGGAGTGCGCCCAGTCCGTTCGACAGGGCGTCCTGAACCTCCGCGATGCAGCAGAAGGCGGTCCTGCTCAGTAAGCAGGCGGCTTCTGGCGCTGGCGCTTCCTCCGTATGGCGCATGAGGCGCATGGGGCGCATGACAACTCAAACGCAATCCTGACGCGTTGTTGGCGAATTTCGCCGGCAACGCGTCAGGCGTTTTTAGGCACTCGCTTGGCAAGTTCCAGGATGTCGCGGAACGACGGGTGTGATGCATCACCGATCAGCTCGTACATGGCTCCGAGCGTTCCGGTGGGAAGCGCGCCGGCGCGATCCATGCGGCGGAATGCGTGTTCCACTTGGTCAACTTGACCCGCAGAAATTGCATCGGTGGCATAGAAGACCGTCCATCCGGCGGCAACCAGGTCCAGCACCGTCTGCAGAACACACACATGCGCTTCGACGCCACAGACCAACACCGTGGGACGTCGTTGCGTTCGTAGGGCGGCGCGAACGCCATCCACTAGGGCGCTGAACTGTGTTTTCTCAATCACTTCAGCGGTCGCTGGGAGCGCTTCGCGCACTGTGTCAACCGTTCCCCCAAGGCCGCGCACGTACTGCTCGGTGCAGATGACCGGCATTCCCAGTGCACCGGCAGCGCGTGCGAGCAACGCGCAATTGGTCTCCACTCGTTCGCGGGCTGCGATCGTGGGCATCAGTCGGTCCTGTACGTCAATCACAAGAAGCGCGGTGGATTCAGGGCGAAGTCGGGGAAGTGCCATAGTGGAGACCTTTGTTGCGATTCGCTGTTGCCGAGCGCGGTGTCAGTACATGATGCGTGGGCGGCCAAGTTCATGCGCGTGATCGCGCGCTCACACTCGTACCTGTGGTTCGTCGGCGATGGTTGCGCGGTATCGGGTGCGAATTGGTTGCACAACGTCTGCAACAAACGCGTCCACTTGCTCCGGTGCGCGGCCGATGTACGCGGATGCATCCAAGAGTCCATCAAGATCCAACCCTGCAAAGAGCGCCTCGCCGCGGAGGCGCGTCAAGAGATCGTTGGGCTTTCCTTCGCTCTTCACAGCATGTCCAGCGGCCTGACTATGAACACGAATTGCTTCGTGCGCATGCTGGCGATCCGCTCCGCGCGCGGTGGCAGCCAAGAGAATGTCTTCGCTTGCCATGAACGGAAGTTCGGCATCCAAGCGGGCGCGAATGGAAGCGCGGTGCACTACCAAGCCACCGAATACATTGGCCAGAATGTCGAGTGCACCATCAAGTGCCAAGAACGCTTCGGGGAGCGATAAGCGACGATTGGCGCTGTCATCCAGTGTGCGTTCGAGCCACTGGGTGGCTGCAGTATCAAGGCCGTTACCAGAGAGATTCATCACGAATCGTGCCAGCCCAGTGGCGCGTTCGCAGCGCATTGGGTTGCGCTTGTAGGCCATGGCACTGGAGCCAATCTGTTCGGCTTCAAAAGGTTCCTCGATTTCCTTGAGGTTTGCCAGCAGTCGAAGATCATTGCAGCACTTGTGAATGGCGGCGGCGGCGATTGCCAGGCTGGAGAGAATCTGTGCGTCCACCAGGCGCGGATAGGTTTGTCCGCACACTGGCCAGCAGCGATCCGCTGGCCAACCGAGCTTGGCTGCAAAGCTTCGTTCTAATGCTTCTACTTTGGCGGCGTCGCCACCCAAGAGTCCTAAATAGGAAGCCTGCGTTCCGGTGGCGCCGCGCAGACCGCGCAGGCGCATGCCATCAATGCGGCCTTCGATTTCGGAGAGCGCAATCGCCAAATCCTGTGCCCACAGGGTGGCACGCTTGCCGACGGTGGTCGGTTGCGCGGGCTGAAAGTGCGTCCAACCGAGCGTGGGTAGGGCGCGATACTCGGTGGCAAACGTGCCGGCGCGATCAATGGCGCGCGCCAATTTCTCGGCGATGATGGTGAGCGCGTCACGCAGTATCAGTGTGTCCGCGTTGCACACCACGTCTTGGCTGGTAGCGCCAAGATGGATGATGCCGCGCGCGTGCGGCGCAGCGTCGCCGAAGGTGTGTACATGCGCCATGACATCGTGACGGAGGCGAGCTTCGTGCGCGTCGGCGTTGGCGAAATCAATGTCGTCCAGGTGCGCGCGCAGTTCGGTGACCTGCGCGGCGGTCACCGCAAGTCCAAGTTCATGTTGTGACTCCGCAAGTGCGAGCCAGATACGGCGCCACGTACCAAACTTGCGGCGCGCGCTCCAGGTGCTGCGCATGCGTGCGCTGGCGTTGCGAGTTTCAAGCGGCGAGCGATATCCCGAATGCTCATCGACGGCGTGTGTTGCGTCCTTCGTCACGAGATAGATCGTAGTGCCCGATGCACTGCGTGGGCAATGGCGCGATCGGTTAACTCTTGCTGCCCAAGCGGGGTTCGGTCCCCTTGAGGATTCGTTCAAGATTACTGCGGTGTTTCCACACCACCAACGCCGCAACGCCCGCGGTGACGATGACGGCGGGCAGGGCATGTGCAACGGGTAACTCGCCATCCGTGGTGCCTGCGCCGGTGGTCATGATGGCTGCTGCGGCCACCGTGAGCGGAATGGAGACGGCCGCCAGCATGCTGGCAATGCTCATGGTGCGCGTGAGTGCAATCATGATCGCCCAAAGGCCAATCGCCACCAGGAGCGGTCCCGTGAGTATCGGCCAGATCGCCAACATGGCGCCGCTGCCGGTCGCCACGCCCTTGCCGCCTTTAAATCCAACGAACGGACTGAACATATGCCCAAGCACGGCGGCGATGGGCATCATCAACCACCACCACATGTCAGCGCGCGGAATTTGATCAGCGGGGTACCCAAGAATCCCGGCCATCCAGCCGGCGAGTAGGACCGGAGCAGCGCCCTTGACCGCATCAAGTAGGTACACCAACACGCCCCATTTCCATCCGAGCGCCCGCGAAACATTGGTTGCGCCGATGTTTCCACTACCAACCGTGCGCAGGTTTACGCCGTTCATGCGCGCAACGATCGGTCCAAAAGGGATGCTTCCACACCCGAATGCCAGGAGTGCTGCAAGCGACCAGTGCGCTGGGGTGAACGCGTCGATCGACGCGAGTGCATCAGTGAACATGGGCGCGATGCTAGACAACTACCGAGTGGTTGTCTTCACTGGTTGCCGGCGCTGGCTCTGGCGTTCGGCCATCACCGAACCCCGTACCGATGGCGCGAGCGGCCTCGATAAGTGGGTTATTCAGCGGCACCAAGCGCTGCTTTCCAACAGCGTGCATGATGTCAACATCACCGAACACGTTGCCTTGACGCATCACCATGCGACTTTGCTTGCCTTCCAACAATGTCTTGATGGCGTGGTAACCAAAGTGCGTCGCCAGGATGCGATCGGCCGGAATCGGCCCACCGCCGCGCTGGATGTGACCCAATGCGCTGGCGCGTGTCTCCACGCCGGTTCGCTTGGAGATTTCGTCCGCTACCCAGCGACCAATGCCGCCGAGGCGAATTGGATCCGGCGAAGTTGGATCAAGGCGATCGACCATTTGCTTGCCTTCACGCGGGCGCGCGCCTTCGGCTGCAACGATGATCGCAAAGCCGGGGCCCTTATTCATTCGGAAATCGATGTTCTCACAGATGTGATCGAGGTCGAAGGGAATCTCGGGAAGCAGGATGATGTCACTACCGCTCGCAACTCCAGCGGTCAGCGCAATCCATCCAGCATTACGGCCCATGACTTCACACACCATGACACGGTGATGACTGTCGGCCGTGGACTGCAGTTTGTCGAGCGCTTCCGTGGCGGTGTTGACGGCGGTCAGAAATCCAAAGGTGATTTCCGTGCCGACAATATCGTTGTCGATGGTCTTAGGAACGCCAATGATGTTCACTCCGCTCTCCACTAGCGGAGCCGCGCTTGCCATGGTGCCATCGCCGCCGATGACGATGATCGCATCAAGTTCATGGCGTCGGGCAGTTTCCACGCATCGGTCCGTGACATTTTCCCATACGGGACCGGTGACCGGGTCAACACGCACGCAGTAGCGGCGTGGATTGGCGCGGTTGTTCGATCCAAGCACGGTGCCACCGCGCGTGAGAATCCCACTGACATCGCGCGCACTCAGTGGGCGAACACGATCTTCAATGAGACCTTGAAATCCGTCTTCAATGCCGAAGACTTCAATGCCATGCTTCCAGATGGCAGTCTTGGTAACAGCTCGAATGACTGCGTTGAGACCGGGGCAGTCGCCGCCGCCGGTTAGTACGCCGATGCGCTTGATGGAGTGTGGCATGGTGGTTGGGGCGGCAAGGATAGCGATTGTTGCCACAAACCGTCATAGACCGCGCGAATGGCAGCGGATTCCCGTTCGATTGAGAATCCCGCAAGAACATGACGATGCGCAGCGATCCCCATAGAGATGGTTGCTTCGGGCGCAGACATCAGCCCGTCAAGCCGCGCCTCGAGCGATGTCATGTCGTCCTTATCAACCAAATAGCCTGTCTCCCCGTTCACAATGAGTCGCGGCGCCGCACCAACGCGCGTGGCCACAGTGGTGGTGGCGCTTGCGCCTGCCTCCAGTGGCAGCAGCCCAAATCCCTCCCAGCGCTGAGGCGAAACATTCACGATCACCCGGCGCAGCCAAGCGCGTACTTCTTCCATGGGCAATTCACCAAGAAACACGATCCGTGACGCCACTCCGGCAGCAGCAGCGCGCGACTTGAGATCCGCAACGAAAGCCAATTCCTCTGGCTTGATCGACCCAACAATCACCGCGGTGAATTCGGGGTACTTGGGCAGCAGTGCGCACATGGCGTCCACAAAGCGATCGGTTCCCTTTTGTGCACGCACGCGACCGAAGATGCCAATCCCGTAGCGCCCCGGCATTCCACCCGCTTTCCATTCCTGAACGCGATCGGGCGACGGATGAAACTTGCTGGTGTCCACACCGTGCGAGATCACCGTACAGGGCACTTTGAGGTAGAAAGCGGCTTCCGGCGATACTGCAATGACCGCATCCATGCGTCGAATCAGGGAGCGCGTCCAACGAGTGTGCTCGCGTTGCGCGGCGGAAGTAAAGACCAGCTTGAGTTTCTTGCCGCTCATCCACTTCAGAACCACTCCCGCCAGCATCTCGCCATTGCGGCGCGCGTGCCAGATACGAAACGGTCTTCCCGCGATTGGAGTTCGAATGTTCCGAAGCACATCCATGGCGCCGACTTGGGGCCAGTCGAGGGGGAGGCGCGGGCCGATGGTGGCAATGCGCAGTTCGCGTTCTTGGATCGGCAGCAGGGCCGCGACCGTTGACGTGACGCCGGAGTACTTCCGCTTGAGATTCGGAGCGATCACTTCAGTATCAACCATGCTTCGTCGATTGCGCGGCATCAACTGAAGTCTAACGGGCGATCCGCGCTTCCTGAATCCGTGTGCACCATGTCGATCGCCCTGCGCTTCACTGCTAGGATTCAGCGTCCGTGACTACTAACACGCCCAGCGCAATGCAGCCAAACCCCGACGCAAACCAGCCTTCGACCCCAGAGGACGAGGGCGCACTCGTTGCCGCTCGGCGAGCAAAGCTGGAGCAACTCCGCTCCGTCGGCATCGAGCCGTACGGGCGACGTGTTGATGAGTTGGAGTCCGCCGCCGCAGCGCGAGCGCGCTTTGATGAGGCAACTCACCTCGCCTTTGACGCATCTCAACAAGCGCGCAAGGCTGATCCCACCGCGCCGACCGTTGATCAACGTGCACGCGTTCGCATTGCTGGCCGCGTCATGCAGCACCGTGACCTGGGCAAGTTGGTGTTCTTCTGGCTGCGCGATTCATCGGGTGACCTGCAGGTCACCGTCAGTAAGGCCAATGTCTCCGATGCGGAGTTTGCGCTCGCCAAGATGCTTGACTACGGCGACCTGGTAGTTGCTGAAGGTCCAATCGGTCGCACCAATAAGGGCGAGACGTGCATCTGGGCTTCCACGCTTGAAATTGCCACCAAGAGCATGGCTCCACCGCCCGGAAAGTGGCACGGCCTTGAAGATGCGGAGATTCGCTACCGCAAGCGCTACATGGACATGTTCGCCAATCCGGAGACGGTGCGAACCTTTGAGAAGCGCTCGCAGATTGTGAGCTTGGTGCGGCGCTTCATGGAGGCGCGCGGCTATCTGGAAGTAGAGACCCCGATGATGCAGCCGATTGCCGGCGGCGCAGCGGCGCGTCCGTTTGTGACCACGCACAATGCGCTTGATATGCAGCTCTTTCTGCGCGTTGCGCCGGAGCTCTATCTGAAGCGACTCATGGTGGGCGGCATGCGCAAGGTCTTTGAAATCAATCGCAACTTCCGCAACGAAGGCGTTGATCGCAGCCACAATCCGGAATTCACGGCGATGGAGGCGTATCAGGCTTTCGGCGATTACATGACCATGTTGGAGATGGTGGAGAGTCTGGTGCATCACGTGGCATGCGCCATGGCGCAGTGCCCGGAGCGCGGTGCTGGTCCGGTGCTTCCATTCGGCGCGCTGCAGATCGACTACCGCGCACCGTTTGAGCGCGTGCGTTACGAAGAGCTCTTCATGCGCGCGTTCGGCTTCGACATGCGCGATGAGGCAAAGGTGCGTGCCGCCGGAATGGCGCATCACATTGATAAGGCGGCCACTCTGGATCATTGGCTGCTGGTCAATCATCTCTTTGAAGAGAAGGCCGAGGCGCTCATTGATCCGGCGCGGCCGACGTTCGTCCTTGACTATCCAAGCGCCATCAGTCCGTTGACGCGCCCCAACCGCGCGCACCCGGAGATTGCGGAACGCTGGGACTTGTTCATCGCCGGTATGGAAATCGGACCGGCGTACACGGAACTCAACGATCCCGACATTCAACTTTCCAAGTTCACGGAGCAGCTTGCGGGCGCTGATGACGAAGAGAGCACGTTCCGCACGCTTGATCATGATTTTGTCGAGAGTCTGCGCGTGGGCATGCCGCCCGCGGGCGGAATGGGTATGGGTATCGATCGTCTGGTGATGCTCATGACTAACTCGGAGTCGATTCGCGATGTCATTCTCTTTCCGCTCATGCGCCATCAGTAAATGCGCGGCACTGCTGTGCGTGGTGCTCGCCTTGGCATTGCCAACGCGCGCGCACGCCTTCGTGACAGCGTGGTTGCTAGCACCGCAGAGGACGCCAGCGACGCAGGGAACGCCAGCACCGCAGGTTGCGCCCGCTGCCCCTGTCCCCGCTGCGCCGTCCGCTACCGCGCAGACGCTTGAAGATCGTTGGTATCAACTCTCGCTCGGTGGCAAGCCGTGCGGGTGGTTTCATGAATGGGTCGAACGCCACGACAACACCATCCGCAGCATGACCGAGACGGAGATGACCGTTGGGCGAATGGGGCAGGGCGTGACGCTGCGCACTCGAACCATGTTTGAAGAAACCACGCGTGGCGTTCCGGTGCGTGCGGAAATCGCCAAGACATCCGGTGCCGCACCGGTGCGATGCACATGGACATTCACGGCGGACGACATGGAAATTGTCGACGAACAGTCGGGGCGCCGCACGGTGCAGCGCCATGCACTGCCTGCTGCGGGATGGCTACCTCCCTACGCCGCCGACGAATTTGTTCGGCGCCGGCTTGCGTCCGGCGCCAAGGATTTGCGCTTCATCACGCTTGATCCAGAGAGCGGCCCGGATGCCGTGCAGGTGGAAAGCGTCCGCAAGGGGACGGCTGATACCGAGGTCGATGGTCGCACCGTACGCCTCACGGAGTGGAGCACCAAGACCTCACTCATCGAACGTCCGTCATCGGAGTTCATGTCATCCGACGGAGTACTCGTCCAGAGCCGAACTGACCTGGGCGTTGGAATCTTGGAGTCACGGCTGACTACACGCGCCATCGCTACTGCGGCCACCGCGCCGGTAGAGATCATGGCACGAACGTTCATCCCGCTCACCAGCAACGCCCGCGCTCTCACCGAAGCGCGACGCGCAGAATTGCTGGTGACCGCCAAGGACAGCGTGCTTGGCGATCTTCCCAGCGCGGGTGCGCAGGTCTTTGTGCGCACTGCGGCCGGCGCCGCGCGACTGTCCATTGATGCCGACGCCAGTTCCATGGCGCCAGCAGCAGATGCCTCCGACGCCCGATTCACTCGCGCGAGCGTCATGGCCGACAGCGATGACCCTGCCATTCGCAGCTTCGCCCAGAAGTCCCTGGAGGGATGCGCGCCACTTCCGCTTGCGCGCGCCGAAGCGTTGCGATCAGCGGTCAATCGTTACATCACCAACAAGAATCTTGCCAGTGGATTTGCTACAGCGAGCGAGGCATTGAAATCGCGCTCTGGTGACTGCACTGAACACGCCGTGCTGCTGTGTGCGCTCCTACGAACGCAGGGAATCCCCGCGCGCGTGGCCTCGGGTCTTCTCTACGTTGCCGAGTCCGGCGCCATTCGCAATTCCTACGGGTGGCACATGTGGACCCAGGCCATGATTGACGGGAAATGGGTCGACTTCGACGCCGTATTGCCAGCACGTGGACCCCGATTTGACGCATCGCATCTACTCACCGGGCTGAGTGCGGCAGACGGCGCGTCCATCGACACCGACCTCGCGCGCATTGTTGATCTCATGGGAGACACCGCTATCGATGTGCAGTCGATTGACGGCAAACCACTCGGTAACCCCAAGGGAGCCGCACGATGAATGGCGCAAGTGATGCACTTCCCGCGCTGCCCGCGCGTGACCCCGCTGGCCACAAAGGAACATTCGGCACGGTCTGTGTGATCGGCGGTCATGCTGCGCATCCGATCACCATGCTTGGCAGTGTGGTGCTGGCATCACTCGGAGCGTTGCGCGCTGGTGCCGCGCTATGCATCGCCGCAGCGCCCGAGCCACTATTGCCAGCAATTCTCGCAGCAAACCCCTCCGCCACCGGGATTCCGCTTGCAGTGGATAGTGACGGTCACCTTGTTCCGCACGCAGTCGCCGAAGCACTCGACACACAGGCGCGCCGCGCCGATGTCTTGGTGATCGGCCCCGGAATGGGAACGGGATTTGCCGAAGCACAGGTAGTGATTCGCGTACTCGCTCAGGATGACGGCCGCCCGGTGATCGTTGATGCCGATGCGCTCAACTGCCTGGCCGCTACTCCGCGCTTTGATCTTGATCTGCGCGCTCCCATCATCATGACTCCGCACCCCGGTGAATTTGCGCGCCTCGCGGACGCGCTGCATCTCAATGTCGATCCGATTGATCCGGTAGCACGTCCGGCTGCAGCAGAGCGATTGGCGCAACGGCTCGGATGCATCGTTGTATTGAAGGGCCACGGGACGGTCGTGTCTGATGGAGCGCGCACCTGGACATGCACGCACGGCAATGATGCGCTGGCGATCGGCGGGAGCGGTGATGTGCTTTCCGGCGTCATTGCTGGTGTGGTGGCGCAGCATGGAGACGCACTGGGCCTCTACAACTGCGCGCGGCTTGCAGTGCAGGCGCACGCTATTGCCGGTGAACACTGGTCCGCGCGCGCTGGTGGCACTGCGGGAATGCTCGCTACGGAACTTGCGGCGGAAATCCCCGCGGCGATTGCCACACTGCGTACACTCGAACGCCCATGACACAGGCAGAAACGCAGCCGTCCGGCCCAAGCCAGCCACGATCGCATGTTCCACATGTTCCGATCGACAAGATTCGCCCGCATACCTATGTGGACGGCACCTATTCGCTCGTGAACCCGCAGTGCGGCACTGCCAAGAATGGCAAGCACTTCTTGAAGGGCATCATTCGTGATGCAAGTGGTGAAGTAGCCATTCGGCAATGGACCTTTGATGAGTCGCAACTTGGCGAGATTGCGCGGACCGGATTCGTCTGGATCGGCGGACAAGCGCAGGAGTACAACGGCCAAGTGCAGATTGTGGTGGATTCAATCCGCTCCGTTGAAGTGGACATTGAAGATCTGGCGCGGCTCCTTCCGGCATCGCAGCATGACATTCCGGCCATGGAACTTGAACTCCGCCGCGTCATGGGTTCCCTTACCCATCCAGCCATGCGTGCGCTTGCGGATGCGTATCTCTCCAACGAACCGTTCATGGCACGAGTGCGTCAAGCACCTGCAGCGGTGAGTGTGCACCATGCGTGGATTGGCGGACTGCTTGAGCACACGCTGCAGCTACTGCGTCTTGCCGAGGGGATGCTGCCTCTCTATCCGGAACTCAATCGCGACATCGTGCTGGTTGGTCTGTTCCTGCATGATTTAGGCAAGACTTCCGAACTCACTTGGGAGCGCGGGTTCAGTTACACGGCTGAAGGCAATCTACTCGGCCACACCGTGAAGGGCGTCATCATGCTCAGCGCGATGGCAAGCAAGGTTTCGCGCGATGGAAATGTTCGTATCCCCGCGGATGCATTGTTGGTTTTGCAGCACATCGTGCTCAGCCACCATGGATCGCTTGAGTTTGGTGCCACCAAGATTCCCTCTACTCCGGAGGCGATCTTTGTTGCAATGCTTGACAACTTGGATGCCAAGACGGCTATTGCCATCCACGCGGCGCAGCGTTCCAAGGGTGTTCATCCAGGTCAAGAATTCACAGACAAGGTGTGGAGCCTGGACACTCGTCTGTTCCGCCCCGATCCGTTGGCGGCATCGTCATCGGCATTGCCGGCGGAGTGATTCCGCCAAGTGAGCCAGCGCTTCCGGTGGATGCAGCACCGCCGCCCACGTTCGATCGGTGCGCAGTTGCGCGGCGCGTGCACGGATTCGGTCGGCAGCGTGATGGGCATCCAATGCTTGGATTTCAGCTGCATGCACTGCACGCGCCCGCCCCAATTCTGCGTGCATGGCAAGCCACGCGCTGCGACGCGCTGCACTGGAGCGCGGCGCGTTTTCAATGGTTGCCAGTGCCGCCATTTTGCTTGAGCTTGGCGCGTTTCCTGTTGCATCCGGGTCGAACCACCGGGCGCGGCGAGCCGCAGCCGTGACGGGTGGCGGGAGCTCGTCAGCGCTGAACGGAAGGCGCAGTGTGGCGCTGGCAACATCAAATGCCGGAAGCCGCGCATCAAGCCACGACTGTGCAAACAGATCGGTGGCGCGTTCGTAGATCTTGCCGCCGGTGCCGTGCACGAATCGATCGGAGAGCACCGCTCGTGCCATGGCGCTGGTGAGAAAGGCGCGCGGCCAAAGCGGTGCATGTTCCGCACGGAGCGCAGCAAGTTCGGCCGCGTGAACGCGGTGCCGGGCTCCGTCGCTGCCACGGGTCCACAAGGGAAGTTCAGGACCGAGCGGACCGTCTTCGGCGAGCATGCGAGCCACTCGCGGAACCACTGCAACCGCTGCGTTGAACGCGCGTGCGCACGCGTATGGGTCGCGCGCGGCACGCTCCACGATGGCCACCCCAAGCGCGGTCTTCATGAGTTGCGATGATCGAACCGTGCAGCTCGGCGCACCGAGTTCCGGCGTGCATTCGCGCACGGCAGCAAGCACTTGCGTGGTGCAGTCCGCGGCATTGCAGTGTTCCAGCAGTGCGCGATAGGCGGCATCTGTTCCCGCTGCTGCACACGGTGGAATTGCTACCCCGCGCGCGTCATCAAAGGCGGCTGGTTGGCACGCGCTTCGAACGCATGCCGGCGTTCCATGCAGCGCGCGTGGTCCAAAGCGATGCAGCGCCGATTCAATAGTTCCATTGACACTCGCCGGTACGCGCAGTTCGCGCGGATCACGAATGTCAGTATCAATGATCAGCCACACGCTGGCAGCACCAGCGTGCGTGGCCACGGCGTTCGCCCACATGAATTTCGCAGCGATTCCAGGATGCCACCATTCCACTTGGTGCCCGGTGCCGACCAGTATGCCGCGCGGCATCTGTAACTCTTCGCGCATGGCATCGCGCCAGTAGGACAATTCGGCACCCATGATCGTGCCGTGCGCCGCGCGCAGCGGTCCGGCGCTCTCCACAGTGGTGAGTGCATCATTCGCAACGTTGTTCACGCCACACTCCCAGTGGCCAAGCGAAGTCTCCCCGCGCAGCGCGCGAGTTCGCGTTCGAAGGTGGCGCGGTACAGGGCCATCCTGCGGGTTGGATCATCAAGCTCGCTACCAAATGATCGATTCAGATCGACATAGATACGCGGAACAGGAATCTCATCCACACGCAACCCGTGCGCCACCGCTTGTACCCAGAACTGCAGCGGGAAGTCATAGCCATCAACATCCAAGCTCAGGGTTCGCAATGACGCCACGCGATACGCCTTGAAACCACAGAACGAATCGGTGAGTCCGCTGCCAAGAGCCGCGCGTGCCCCGCTCGCCGACGGCACCGCGCCGAGGCGCGCATTGATCTCCGCGGTCAGCGTCATATTCACCTCGCGGCGCCGCCCGGGAGCGTCGTTGTCTTCCGGACTTGACCGGAGGTATCGGCTTCCGCTGACCACGTCAGTATTGTCGGCACGGATCGCTTGCAAAAAGTCTGGAATGGAAGCCGGCGAATGTTGTTCGTCGCAATCCATAGTGATGACCCAGCCGTAGCCGTCCGCCTCCGCGGCATGGAAGATGTCTTGCATGGATCGTCCGTAGCCACGGTTCTGGCAGTGTCGGATCACTTCCACCGAGTGCGCGGCAATGCGGGCGGGCGTCTCGTCAGTCGAACCATCATCCACCATCAAGATGTTTTGAACGTACGGCTTGACCGCACTCAACACGCGATCGATCGACTTCGCCTCGTTAAAGACGGGAATGGCAAGGAGTACGCGCGGCATTCCGATCATGGGCTTGTTCCTGTCATGGAGTCAATCCAGTGGCGGGCAATCGAACGCGCGTTTCTGAGCGATTGCGTGGCACCACGCCCATCACCAAGATCTTCTCAACACTGCGGATGGCCACCGGTCCATCACCGGCGCGTATCCATGTTGACGTCTCGCGCCTCATGCTGGCAAACGGCACTTTCATAGTAAACACGGAGTCAATCCGCAACGCGTCGCATTCGCCAAGTGGGGTGCGAATGCGGTCCTCGGAAGCAAGTTTCATCGAACGCTGTGCGCGCCCGCCCTCATTGTCAATCGCATCGCCACGAACAGTCACTACCACGCTGGTGCTTGTGCATTCCTCGCCGGCGCGCAAGACGGCTGGCGCCAGAACGAGTGGCTGCAGAAAGCGCGTTGTTGAGCCGTCGGAGGAATCAGTCTGCTCGATGAGTGTCACTTCATCAGCCTTGTTTCGCGCCATGACGCGCGTTGCGGCGGGCTCGCTGCGCGACCAGCGTTCGTTGTCTTCGTTACCAGTGACCGACATCCGAACTTCAAATGCGGTGACGTCACCAACAACACCCCAACGTTCAATGGTGGCGCGGGTTGGCTCCAAATTGCTTGACAGCACTTGTGCGTCAGTCTGCGGTGCTCGCTCTGAAAGCACGGAAAAGAATGCACCGTTGTCAGGCGCGACCGGCTTTGTTGCTGCGCAGCGTGCCAGCGCACATGGCACAAGGAGCAGCGCCATGAACGCCATGGCTGGCGAACATGCGGCCCCGTGATGACGATGCAGGGTTTCTGCGTGGCTTCGTGTCATTTGGTTGGAAGTCCCTTTTTCTGCCACAAATCAAGCAGTGCTTGCCCAGTAGTGGCCTCAATGACTGAACCATCATCACTGGAACGCTTCAGCAGAATGCCGCGCTCATCAACCAACTGTGCGATCGCCGGCGCCTCCAGTGTGGTCTGTGTTGCAATATTGTATCCCTTTGGGGTGGGTACTTGGCGATCAACACGCTGCGCCAGTCGGCCGCTCCGTGGATCGAAGCAATAGAAACCGTAGTCAGCGGGCGCGTCAACTTTCGGGAAGAGGCGTGGCAAGACCAATGACTCTGCTTGCGACAGATAGCCAACTGCTGGAATCGGCCAACGCCGTGGTTCCGTGGCAACTTCCTTTGGCACCACGTCCGCCACCTCCAGAATCGGTCGTGGCGAGCCGCTGGTTGGTTCGCTGCGAATACCCAATTGCGTTGAGGTGCTGCTTGCACGATCCTTGCGCATCGTGGAGCGCACGGTCCAGAATTCGCGCCC
>JBIKZY010000047.1:0-17668 GCA_044354475.1 Phycisphaerales bacterium | reverse complement strand
CCTAGACGACAAACGCCAGCACCGCCACATGGCGGTATCGGCCGAACATCTCTTTCGGGCGCGGGTGCCCAAAGGATCGCCCCACATCCCAAGATTCGGCACGGACCGAACATCAGGGCGGAGGTTTCGCGAGGCTACCCTGCCCTCCCACGCTCTGCAAAGGGGTGGTTCAGATGCGGGGACAACCCGTCAACTAGAGAAGTACCAGCGGAACTCGTTACAATCCCACGCGCCCATGAACCAGCGAGTTGCCCCAGCCCAGCCCGAACAACCATCAATCTGCCGACTCGCACTTGAGGACGGAACGGTCTTTCATGGCCATCCGTTTGGTCTTTGTACGGATGCAGCGACCGCTGGTGGTGAAGTGGTGTTCAACACCGCCATGTGCGGGTACCAAGAGGCGCTCACCGATCCTTCCTATACAGGGCAGATCTTGGCCATGACGGCCACGGAAATGGGCAACTACGGAATTTCTGACGAGGACGGCGAGAGCCGCTCCACCGCCGTGCGCGGATTTGTGGTGCGCGAGGCGATTGCGGAGCCGAGCAATCATCGTTCCATCAGCAGCCTCTCCGCATGGCTTGCGGCGAACGGTGTCATTGGAATCGATGGGATCGATACGCGCGCTTTGGTACGGATTCTGCGGACCAAAGGTGCACTCCGTGGCGTGCTCTTTGTGGGTGCCAGCAAGTCGGATGATGAACTGATTGCGATGGCGCGCGCGCTCCCCTCGATGGCAGGGCAGAATCTTGCGGGATGCGTCAGCCCAACCCAGAGCAGCACGTGGCGCGAAGGTCTGGGCGAGTGGACATTGCGCGGACAATCGCATGGCGGGCGAACCTTCAAAGTGGTCGCGCTCGATTGTGGTGCGAAGCACAACATCTATCGCAACCTTGCTGAGCGCGGCTGCGATATCGAAGTGGTGCCGCACGATTTGAGTGCGGCAGAAATTCGCGCGCGCAAGCCCGATGGATTGTTCATCTCCAATGGACCCGGTGATCCCGCGGCCGTGGAGCACACGATCGCCACGCTGCGCGAAATCGCCGGTGAAGTGCCAACCTTTGGTATTTGCCTGGGTCACCAGTTGCTGGCATTGGCATTGGGTGCCAAGACTTGGAAACTGAAGTTTGGGCATCGCGGAGCCAATCAGCCGGTGCGCAATTTGCTCACTGGTCGAGTGGAAATCACTAGCCAAAATCATGGCTTTTGCGTTGATGAGGCATCGCTGCGCGCAGTGGGCGGCGAGCCGACGCATATGCACCTCAACGACGGAACGCTGGCTGGATTCCGGCACACTTCCAAGCCGATCTTCAGCGTGCAATATCACCCCGAGGCCTCACCTGGCCCGCATGATTCCGCGTACCTCTTTGACTGCTTCGTCACCATGATGGGCAGCAGGCGCCCGATCACCGCCGCTGACATGGAAGCGGCGCAACGTGCGCTCGCTTCCGCGTGACGAGCGCTGCATGTCCCTGTTCGCTTCCGGTGACCGTACCGTCTCGCTCCTTGCTCAGGTGGCGGTCGAGCGATCATTGGAGCGTTACCCCGACGGACTGACTTACGCGCTGCCGCCAGAGCTTGCGGATGTGCGTGCAGGGGAGCGAGTGCGCGTTCCACTTGGACGCGGCGACTCGGCTGTAGAGGGGATTGTGGTTCGCACCATGGCCGCCGATGCCATGCCGGGTGTACCACTATCGAAACTGAAATTTGTAGAAGCGCGTTCAAGCGCAGCGCCACCAATGCCGGTGCAACTGGTGGAGTTGGCGCAATGGATTTCTGCGTACTACGTGTGCCCGATCGGAATGACGCTGGCATCTATGACGCCGGCAGCCGTGAAGAAAGGTGTCGGCACGGTGACGCGCACGTTGGTTGACTTGGCGCCCGGATGGGAAGTTGCTATCGCTGCGGCAAAGCGCGTCACCGTACAGCAGCGACGAGCAGTAGAAGCGTTGCGCACCGCAGCAGATGTTGAACGCCCGATGGATGTTCGCGACCTATGTGAGCGCGCCGAATTGGGTACCCCGGAGCCAGTGAAACGCTTGGTTTCAGCGGGAATTCTGGTGGCGCAACGGCGCACCAAGGTCGAAGCAGAGTGGCGCGCCGAACGCGCCGCTTCTGGAGTTGCGCCGCAACTCACTGTTGCGCAACATGGCGTAGTGGAATCGATCGGTGCCACGATCGGCCAGGGATTTTCTCAGCACTTGCTCTTTGGTGTCACTGGTGCCGGCAAGACCGAGGTGTACATGCGGCTCATTGAGCGCACCTTGGCAGCAGGGCGCACCGCGTTGGTACTGGTGCCAGAGATCGGCCTGACACCACAGACCGGCGGCCGCTTGATGGCGCGCTTCCCGCAGGAGCGCGTAGCCATCTTGCATAGCGGCCTCACTGCCGCGCAACGAAATCAGCACTGGAACCTGGTGTCATCGGGGCAAGTGCGATTGGTGATGGGCGCGCGCAGTGCAGTATTTGCGCCGGTTGCTGATGGACAACTCGGATTGATCGTTGTCGATGAAGAGCATGACGCAAGCTATAAGCAAGATCAAATGCCGCGCTATCACGGACGTGATGTTGCTATTCGTCGCGCGCAAATGGCGCAGTGCCCCATTGTTCTTGGGAGCGCCACACCAAGCCTCGAGAGTTGGTTTAACGCAACTGAGCGAAAGTCCAGTGCGCTGCATGTCTTGCGCGATCGCGCACCGGGGCTGCGATTGCCGCATGTCGAAGTGGTTGACTTTGCTGAAGAGCGCAAGAAGTTTCCTGATCGCCGCGTGCACCTCTTGGGGCCACGGCTTGCAGGTGCAATTCAGGAGACACTCGATAGCAATGGGCAAGTACTGATCCTGTTGAACCGGCGCGGCTATGGAAACTGGATCGCCTGCGCGGATCACCGATGCGGATGGCTGATGCGCTGCGAACGCTGCGATGCAGGCATGATTTGCCACACACTTCCCTCAGCGGCAGGCGGAACCGCCACGCAATACGTGCGCTGCCATCATTGCCAAGGCGAGCAGAAACTGCCGCGCACATGCCCCGTGTGTGGCAAGCAAGTTTCCGTGTTCGGTCTGGGCGTGCAACGTGTGGAGGAGGAACTTGCACGACTCCATCCCGCGCTGGTGCCAGGAACAACCATGCTGCGCATTGATGCCGATTCCATGCAAGATGCCAACGATTTCCATGATGCACTGGGGCGCTTCGGCGCCGGCGAAGTGCGGCTCTTGGTGGGAACGCAGATGATTGCCAAGGGATTGGACTTTCCAGGCGTTCGCTTGGTGGGTGTGGTGAATGCGGATACCGCACTCAACTTGCCGGACTTCCGAGCAGCGGAGCGGACTTTTCAATTGGTGAGTCAGGTCTCCGGACGCTGTGGCCGAAGCGCGGAGGCGGGGCGCGCCATCGTGCAAACATTCCAACCCGACTCGCCCGCCATCAAGCTGGCAGCGGCGCATGACTATGAGGCGTTTGCGACCGAGGAGCTCGCGTTGCGCGAGCGATTCGCACTGCCGCCATGGCGGCGGATGGCGCGCGTGGTGATCCGCGACGCGGACGAGGAGAAGGCGCGGGTCATGGCGGAGGAACTCGCCCGGGCGCTGGCGATCGAAGCGGCGCGGATGAATGCTGGGGACGGTGCGGGTGCGGGTGCCGGTGCCGGTGCCGGTACTGGTACTGGTACTGGTACTGGTGCAGGTGTGAGTGCAGGCGCGGGCGCCGGCGCCGTCGAAGTGGTCGGACCCATGCCCTGCCCGATTGCGCGGATTTCTGACCGCTGGCGCATGCAGGTGGAGATCACGGCGCCGAATGCCGCCAGCCTTGGTCGATTTCTGACTGCGGCTCGGAATGCGAAGATCCTGCGCCCCGGCGAGACCTACGCCGTGGATGTGGATCCCGTGGCGCTCATGTGAGTAGACGCACGGCGATTTAAGCGTCCGGGAAAGCGACGTTTACCCTATAATCGTTGGACTTTGCGCATCGCGAGCTGCGATGGCACATCTAGGAGCGCGCGACACCATGTCAGACAGTTCGGGACACGGCCAAACCCCCCACTCGCCCCTCGCTTCCACTGGTCGCGCGGTCAACGCGTGGTCTCCGGAGTACATCGAACAGATGCACGCCGCCTGGCTGCGTGATGCCGGGTCTGTTGGTGATTCGTGGAACCAGTTCTTCTTGGGTTTCGAGCTTGGCCTGGACCGACCAGCGAAATCCACTGCGGGCGCAAGCACCGCTGGTGGAACTGATACCGCAGGCACAAGTCATTCAGCGCAGCCCAAGGTGCAAGCGCTCATTGACGCGTATCGCCGCCTTGGTCATCTTGGGGCAACGCTTGACCCACTGGGCACCGTGCGCCCCAAGCCGCAGGAGTTGGCGCTTTCGGCGTTTGGACTCACCGGCAATGACTTGGCCACTACATTCGATACCGGCACGCTGCCTATGGGTCCGCGCGCAACGCTTTCCGAAATCATTGCGTTTCTGCAAAGCGCATACTGCGGCAACATCGGTGCGGAATTTGGATTCATCGCCTGCCCACGCAAGCGCGCATGGATTGCTGAGCGGATGGAGACGCTGGCGTTGCGATCACCGCCCGGCGGCACTGCAGCACGCACGCGGATCTTGCAGAAACTGGTTGCCGCGGACGGACTAGAGAATTTCCTGGCAACCCGGTTCATCGGCAAGAAGCGATTTGGCCTGGAGGGTGGCGAATCACTGCTGGTGGTTCTTGATGCGGTGCTCTCCGGAGCAGTGCGCGCTGGTGCCGAAGAGTGTGTGCTCGGCATGGCGCATCGCGGGCGTGTCAACGTGCTGCACAATGTTGCTGGCAAGCCTGCAGAAATGATCTTCACTGAGTTTGAAGAAGCGTGGAGCCCACACTTTGAACAGGGTGGCGGCGACGTGAAGTACCACCAAGGTTTCTCGGGCGCGTATCAAACCGCTGATGGCGGTTCATTGCGCGTTTCGCTGTGCCCGAACCCCAGTCACTTGGAATTTGTTGGACCAGTCGCCACGGGACGAACTCGCGCGCGGCAAGAGCGGACTCGTTCGCTTGCTGATGGCATTGCCAAAGTGCTGCCGATTCTTCTCCATGGAGATGCGGCGCTGCCCGGCCAAGGCGTGGTCGCAGAGACGCTCAACATGGCTGGCCTGGTTGGCTATGACGTTGGCGGCACGGTGCATGTGGTCATCAACAATCAAGTTGGATTCACTACTGATAGCAGTGACTCGTACATGGGTGCGTACTGCACCAACGTTGCCAAGATGGTTGAAGCGCCAGTGTTCCACGTGAATGGTGGCGATGCCGAAGCATGTGACTTTGTGGCGCGCCTTGCCTCGGAGTGGCGCAGCACATTCGGTGAAGACGTGTTTATCGATATGTGGTGCTGGCGTAAGAACGGGCACAACGAGACGGATGAGCCCAACTTCACGCAGCCGATCTTGTACCGCCGAGTTCGCAGCACCAAGCCGGTAGCCGCGCGTTACGCCGAGCAACTGGTCGCTGAGGGCGTGATCAATGCCGATGAATTGGACAATCAGACCAAGGCGCTCTTTGCGTCGCTGGACGCTGCGCAACAGCGCGCCAAGGCGAAGCCAATGGAGCCCGGGCATGCGCCGTTCGAAGGTGCATGGAAGGGGATGACCGGCACGTGGAACGATGACCCAGTGGAAACTGGCGTGTCTGCCCGCGTACTCAAAGGACTTGCCACGCAACTGGCTGTGATTCCCGAGGGATTTGCAGCGCACAAGACCGTTGCCAAGGGCGTGCAGTCGCGTGCGTCTGTTGAGGATGGTGGCGTTGAGTGGGCGCTGGCGGAGTTGCTGGCCTACGGCTCGTTGGTGGAAGAGGGCGACACCATTCGCATCACGGGTCAAGACGTCAAGCGTGGCACGTTCAGTCACCGACACGCGGCGATCTTTGACCAAGAGACCGGCGAAGAGTGGATGGCGCTGAAGCACCTCAAGGGAGCCAAGGGTCGCTTTGAAATGTTCAACTCCCCACTCACCGAGTGCGCGTGCGTTGGATTCGAGTACGGGTATTCCCTGGTCGATCCGCATGCGCTGGTGATTTGGGAAGCGCAGTTTGGAGACTTTGCCAACGGCGCGCAGGTGATCTTTGATCAGTTCGTTGTGGCGGCGGAGTCCAAGTGGTTCCGCTCGTCCGGATTGACGATGTTCTTGCCACACGGCTATGAAGGTCAGGGGCCGGAACATTCCAGCGGTCGCATGGAGCGATTCCTGCAACAGTCCACCGATGAGAACATTCAAGTGGTGTACCCATCCACTACTGCACAGATGTTCCACGTGTTACGACGGCAGATGAAGCGCAGTTTCCGCAAGCCGCTGGTGGTGATGACTCCCAAGAGCATGTTGCGACTGCCGACTGCGCAGAGCCCGATGGCTGAGTTCACGCACGGGCAGTTCCAGACTGTCATTAGCGATCCCACCAAGCCGGATCCGGCGCGCGTGAAGAAGCTGGTGTTCTGCACTGGCAAATTGTTCTACGAGCTTGATGCGCAGCGCACTGAAAGTGGCAACACCGCGGTAGCGATTGTGCGCATTGAGCAATTGACTCCGTTCCCTGCTGAGGAGATTCGTGCGCAAGCGGCGAAGTACCGCGGCGCCGAAATCGTGTGGGCGCAAGAAGAGCCGGAGAATTGCGGTGCATGGCAGTCAATGCTCGGCAAGTTCATGACTCATCTGGGCAGCACTCCTTCCTATGTTGGGCGGCCGGCGCAAGCGAGCTCGGCAGTTGGCAGCACCAAGCGCCATGCCAAGGAGCAGGCAAAGATTGTGGCCGCCGCAGTGGGTGCGACCGCAGGCGCTACGGTTGGAAACAAGGACAACGCGGGCAGCACGTCCGCCGCAACGCAGAATCCCTCATCAGGCAAAGGCCGGAACGCGCGCTAATCAGTTCGTTTCGGAAGAATGACACCGCGCGTAACGCGCATGGAGAATGACATGTTGGACATTATGGTTCCGAGCCCTGGCGAATCGATTACTGAAGTCACGCTCGGTCAATGGCATAAGCATGACGGTGACTGGGTGGAGACCGATGAGGTCTTGGTCGACATTGAAAGCGACAAGGCGACCCTGGAAGTGCGCGCGCCTGCAGCAGGTGTACTGCGCGTCAAGGTGCAGTCCGGCGCCGAGCAGAAGGTGGGAGCGCCAATCGGGGCGATCGACACTGCGGCGGCAAAGCCAGCGGGTGGTCAGTCAGGCGCGGGCAATGCAGCAAGTGCGGGCAATGCGGCAAGCACGGGCAGCCAGGCAAGCAAGGCACCAGCAGCTACGGTCGCGGCAACCGTAACGGCGACGGTCGTCGCAGAGCCGGTGGATGGCAAGAAGGCCTCATCACTCGCCAAGAAGGTGGCTGCCGATAAGGGCGTCGACCTTGCGAAGGTCACTGGCAGTGGAACGTCCGGGCGAATCGTGATGGCCGATGTTGAGCGCGCCGCGACTGCCGTTGCGACGATCGCCAATCCTGTGAAGCCCGTACCCGCGGCCGCGATGCCGATGGCAGTTGCCGGCGCACGCGGCGTTCGACGCGAGAAGATGCCAAAGATCAGGCAGCGAATCGCGGAACGCCTTGTCCAAGCGCAACACACCGCTGCCATGCTCACCACGTTCAATGAGTGCGATATGACCGAAGTCATGCGCCTGCGCTCGGAACACAAGGAAAGCTTTGAGAAGCACCACGGCGTGAGCCTTGGCTTCATGAGCTTCTTTGTGAAAGCATGTTGCAGTGCGCTGAAGCGCTTCCCCAAGGTCAACGCATACATCGCGCTTGATGAGGTGGAGTACCACGACTACGCAGATGTTTCGATTGCTGTGGGTACCGATCGCGGCTTGGTGGTGCCGGTGCTTCGCAATGCGGAGCTCTTGAGCTTTGCGGAGATTGAACTGGCGATCCGCGGATTTGCCGCGAAGGCGCGCGAGGGCAAGCTCACGGTTGATGAGATGACCGGCGGCACCTTCACCATCACCAACGGCGGCATCTACGGCAGCTTGATGTCAACGCCGATCTTGAATGCGCCACAGAGCGCCATCCTGGGTATGCACACCATCAAGAAGCGGCCGGTTGAAGACCCGCGCAACCCAGGGCAGATCGCCCTGCGACCGATGATGTACTTGGCACTCAGTTACGACCACCGCATCATCGACGGCGCCGATGCGGTGAGTTTCTTGGTGCACATCAAGGACTGCATCGAGAAGCCTGAACGACTGCTACTGGACTAAGCCCAGCCGCATCCATTCTTGGATGAATTGGAACGGGATTTACAGGCGCTTCAAGAGATCGGCGACTGCGGTTTCTAGTTGGGTATCGCGCGACGCACTTTCATCCTCTGCAGTCTGTGGCACCACAATGTCCGGCATGGCGCCGTGTTGCTCCATGTCGGTTCCATCTGGTAGGTACCAACCGCGGAACGGCGTACGAACGGTCGTGCCATCGATGAGCGAGGTGCTGCCAGTGGAGATGACGCCTCCGTAGGTCTGCGTGCCCACCAGGGTGCCGCGCTTCAAGGTCTTGAAGGCGTGTGCAGTGATCTCCGCGTTCGAGAAACTCTTCTCGTTGCACAACATGTCGATCGGCAACGAGTAGCGCTGGATGAACAACCGATCCACGGGATAGTGACCCTTCTTGGCCGGATCCGCGCCGCGCGGCACGGTGTACGCATGCGGCTGCACCATGATGGAACTGAGCAGACGATCCGCAGTTGACCCACCGCCGTTGTTGCGCACATCAATGATCAAGCCGTCCTTGCCGTCCGCTTGTGCGTACAAGTCGCGCTCGTAGACATCAAGCGAAGCCTGGTCCATGGCCGCAATGTGCAGATAGCCGATGCGACCATTGGAGAGACGCGTCACTGTCTCGCGGGCGCGACGCAGCGTGTCTTGATAGGTGAGTTCCCGAATTTCCCCACTTGAACCTGGAACAACGATGGCATCCAGTTCCATGCGTGGCTCGCCGGCGGCTGGTGCGCGCATCACCCGAACCACGGTCTCCTTGCCGGCGGTGCCGCGGAACACGTCTTCGATGGACACGCCGGGCTTCACCAGTTCGCCATTCACGGCAACAATGACGTCGCCGACTGCAAGTGGCGTCTGTCCCTTGGTGGCAGGACCATCGCGCAGCAATTCCTCCACGCGGAATCCACCCTCCGCAAAGAGAGTGCGCGCGCCAATGCGACCGACCGCCAAGCGCCCTGCCCCTTCCGAGCCAGGGCTACGGACACCCAGGTGACTGGCGTTCAACTCACCAAGGAATCGATTGGCAACGTAGTCAAACTCTTCATCGGTGCGGGCATTGTTGGCAAGGTCTGACCACTTCGCAGTGAGCTTGGGCCAATCACATCCGTTCATGGTGGGGCTGTAGAAGACGCTTCCCATGGTGCGGGCCATCTCCAGGAACTTCTGGTTGCTCTGCGCGGCCAAATCAAGTTCCACGGTGTCGCTCAGGTCGATGGCTTTGGCGTCGCCGGCTGGGAGGTTCACCACACTGGCGCCGCCCTTGCCGACCACCACCAACTTGTCGCCAGCCAAGGACATCTGCTGAATGCTGCCAGCAGCGCCGAGCTTCTTGGTTTCGCCACCAGACCACGCCACGCTACTCAATCCGGCAGTTTCCCCCATGCCGCCCATGAAGTACACGCGATCGCCGGCAGGGGAAATCTCCAGGTCGAGCTCGTTGCCTGGCATCGTGGTGAGCCGCCGCAGACGCATGTACGCGTCATCAAGATCGAGTGGCTTTGGTGGATCCTTCTTATCCTTCTTAGTGTCATCCTTGTTGGCGGCATCCTTCTTGGAGTCATCCTTCTTGGAGTCATCGCCCTTGGCGTCATCACTCTTGGGTTCGTCCTTTTTGGGCTCGTCCTTCTTGGGTTCGTCCTTCTTGGATTCGTCCTTCTTGGGCTCGTCCTTCTTGGAATCATCCTTCTTTGATTCCGGCTTCTTGGGACTGCGCTCGGCTGCCTTCTTCTTGGCGGCCTCGGCTGCGTCCTTGAAGTACTGATCCTGCTCGAAGCGCTGCATGCCCTCAAGGTCCTTGTCGAGGAAGACCATGAACACGTCGCCATCGTTTTCTACGCGCGTGGATGCAAAGGCGAGCACCTTGCTGTCAGAACTCCAGCGCGGATTGACGTCCATGTCGGGGTGACGCGAAATATTCACCGCCGGCGCACTTCCGTCGGCGGGCTGGATCCAAATGTCGCTATTGAAATTGTCATCATCTTGGCGAATGGCCAACATGCGGCTGTCGGGGCTCCAGCGCCAGTCAATGGACTGATCAAACCCCGTGCGCAACTCCTTCTCTTCGCCAGTGGCTACATCGCGAATCACCAAGGTATTGAGATCACGCCGGTATGCCACCTTCTTGCCGTCGGGTGATGGACTTGGTCCGCGCTCACTCAGTGCAGGAAGCGCAATGAACGGCTTCACTTCAATCTTCACCGCATCCGCCCAACGAGCGCCTTCGTCCTTCTTGTCGTCCTTCTTGTCTGCTTTCTTGTCGTCCTTCTTGTCATCCTTCGCTGGCTCGGCCACGGGCGCAGCGGGTACAGGTGCAGGTGCTGCAGGATCAACGACCGCAGGTGCGGGTGTGGGTGCAGCGGCGGGTACAGCAGCGGGTACAGCGGCAGGTACAGCGGCGGGTTCAGCGGCGGGTGCAGCGACCGGCGCAGCGACAGGCGCAGCAGCGGCGGGTTCAGCCTTCGGTTCTTCCTTCTTCGGATTGACCTTTTCCTTGAACGCACTGCGAACTTCGCCGCGCGTTTGCGTAACGGTTGCCTCGTAGATCGAGTCGTTACCGTCGGAGTCACTGGAGAACAGAAGCTTGGTGCCGTCGGGCATCCACGCGATGTCGCGCTCGCGCGCAGGAGTGCGGGTCACGCGAACAAACGGGGTACGTTCCTCAACGCCCTTCACGTAGACGTCGCCGTATGCGACCATGGCCATGGTCTTTCCGTCCGGAGAAAGCTGCGCCTCAGTGACATCGCGCCCAACACTGCGCGGACGAATGCGATCGGACTCATCTTCCGCTGCCTGCATGGCGATCTTGATCGGCTGCGCACCTGGAGTTACCAGATCCAGGCGCCACAGCGAATCCCAGTTGGAAAAGATGGCAACGCGACCGTCAGTCGACACTGCAAGTTCGCGCACGTCGTCACCAAACGAGGTGAGCTGCGTGCCCGGGTCAGTGGCGGGCGCCGCGAACTTCTTACGCCAGATATTGATGCTTTTGCCGTTACCGCGGTCGCTGAGATAAATAATGTCCTCGCCAGCTGGGAATGCCCAACCATCATTGCCCTTCCAATCAGTGAGCTGCGCGAAGCGCCCGGTGGCACGATCGAAAGTCCATACATCGCGTTGATCAGGGCCTTGATAGCCGCGTCGGAACCAGGCGCTACTACCACGCTCAAAGAGCACCGTTGCCCCGTTGCGTGTTGCAATCGGATGCGAACCAAATGCATCGCAGGCGCGCTCCACCGACCCACCAGCGAGTGGCACCATGTATGGGCGCGCTGCTCGATAGAGATCGCTTTCACGCATGCTTTCGAAGTACGCCACTGGTCGACCGGTGCCATCGACACCAGTGCCACTGAGAATCGCCGCCGAATCACCGAAGGTGAGCTGGCGAACATCACTGCCGTCACTCTTCATGATGAAGAGATTGCGGCCCCCGTCGCGGTCGCTGTCAAAGATAATGGAGGCTCCGTCCGGACTGAATGCAGAGCGACCTTCATTGGCCGCATTGCTGGTGAGGCGCAGGGCCCCTCCGCCGGTCGATGGGCATTTCCAAAGATCACCGCGCCAACTGAACAAGATGACGTTGCCGTCCGGACTGGTGGCCGGATAGCGCGGCAAGTCAACCGTGCCCGCAACGGCATAGGAAGCCGAAACGGCGATGAGGAAGGCGGCGGCGACGGTGGCGATGGGCTGCACGGGTATCTCCTTGAGGGCCCCGGTGTGGGGCGAATCGGTAGTTCACGCCGTGGGGGGTAATTACGCAAGTTGGGGGTCGGATGGCGCCTCGGGCCGGGCTCGGGCGGCATGGACCTGGGCGCGGTGGGGCGGCTTGCGGTGTCAGCGCTGAAACTGCCCAAAGTTAGTCCGTCAAACTGGTGATTTGAGGCAAACCGACCGGCATAGACGGAAATATGTCGACGACAACTTGCCGTCCGGGTCCTTGAATCCGACATTACAGGCGATAGAGGTCAGCTATCCGTTCGAGACGCAGGTGTGTGCGCCCTGGAAAGCTGACAGAACTTGCCGCAATCGCGGCGAACCAACGATCGTTGTCCGCCGTATAGGGTCAGGACACATGATCGGTGGATGACCCCCGAAGGGAAGGATTTCCGATGAGCGACTCTTTACCAAAGCCCCTGAGTTCAATCAACGCCCTGCGCGCCCACCTGAAAGTGCTTGAACGCGGCGTAGACAACGCCCGCAACAAGCGCGTCGGTCCGAGCGAACCGCCGGCGAGTCTCGCCCCCGCGAGTCGCCCATCTCCACAAGCAGCGACCCGCACCATGAGCCTGCCGCCAGCGAGTTACCCAATGACGCGACCGACATCCAACGGTGCCGGTTCCGGATCTGACGGAAAACCGAAGGCGAAGCCGAAGAGCGGCACTGACTTCAGTGCATTCTTTGGTGGCATTGATAAGCGCGCCGCCAGCTGACCAAACAACTCGAACGCCTGCGTGGGCGGAATGATGCGACCCCGTATCATTCCGCCCATGCGCACTGAATCCCTCGCGTTCCTGAGGAAACTCCTCGATACCCCCAGTCCATCCGGCTTCGAACGCGAAGGTCAACGCGTTTGGCTTGATTACGTTCGTGCCAACGGCGCCACGCGGACTTGGAATGATGCGTACGGCAATTGCTTTGCTGAGTTGTTGCCTGATACCAACGATACGCCCGACGCAAACAAGCTATTCACCGTTGCTATCTGCGGCCACGCCGATGAAATCGGCTTGATGGTGCAGCACATTGATTCCAATGGTTTCATCTATTGCCGCTCCATCGGTGGTATCGATGCGGGATCGATTGTGGGCAAGCGTTTGCAATTTCGTTCCTCAGTGAAGGGCGTCAGCGAACCAGTCATCGGTTTGATTGGCGCCACCGCCATCCATCTGCAAGACCGAACTGGCGAACCAAAGGTGCGCAAGCTGCACGAGCTCTTTGTGGACATTGGCGCGAAAGACGAAGCAGCTGCGCGAGCTCGGCTGAACATCGGCGATCCAGCAACATTTCTGGACGGAAGCATGATGCTCTCTGATGAATTGATTGTGGCGCGCGCGCTGGATAATCGCATCGGCACATGGGTCGCAGCAGAAACGCTTCGCTTGTGCGCTGCCATGTCGATGCGCAATGTCCGCATCGTTGCCGTGAGCACGGTGCAAGAAGAAGTGGGACTTCATGGCGCGGAGATGATCGCCGTGAGTTTGCATCCAAGCGTTGCCCTGGTCACCGATGTTGGCCACGCCACCGACAGCCCCGGGATTACTCAAGCGCAACATGGACAATTCAAGATGGGCGCTGGTCCCAAGATTGCGATCGGCGGCGCCATGCAGCCCGAGGTGGTGGCTCGACTGCTTGCCACCTCTGAGCGCCTCGCCATTCCATTGCAGCGTGGTGCCACTCCAGGCACCAGCGGAACTGACACGGATTCCATCTTCCTTGCTGGTGGCGGCATTCCATGTGGCCTGGTGAGCTTCCCCATTCGTTACATGCACACCACCGTGGAAATGGGGCACTTGCGCGACCTGGAGCAAATTCCTGAGTTATTTGCGGGCTTCTGCGAAGGTCTACAGGGCAACGAACGCTTCGCGCCAACACTGTGAGGTTGAGGCGGCATGTCCCTGATATCCTGATCGTTTCGTGCGCATGCATCCCTACGTACCGGATCGCGTGAACCCATCGACCTCATGATTCAGTTCCTTTCCATCGCCTTCCGCAACATGAAGACTGTGGGCACTATCTGCCCAAGTTCCCCCATGCTGGCACGGTCGTTGGCGGCGGCGGCCATTGAGTCCACCTCTCCGAAGCGGATCTTGGAGGTTGGGCCGGGGACTGGGCCGGTGACCAAAGAAATCTTGAAGTGTCTTGGACCGGATGATGTCTTAGACATCGTGGAACTGAGCAGCGAATTCTGCAAGGATCTTGATGCAAAGATTCTCACGCCGTGGCGGACACGTGGCAAGCCAGGGCAAGTGACATTGCACAATGCTGCGATCCAAGATGTGGAATTGGAAATGGGCTCGTATGACTGCGTCATCTGTGGCCTTCCATTCAACAACTTTGAAATTGACCTTGTGGAAACCATCATGCGTCGCCTGCTTGATTTGCTGCGCCCAGGCGGAGAGCTTTCATACTTTTGCTACTTCGGTGCAAAGACTATGAAGAGCACCGTGCTTGATGGTCCGGGTCGAGACAATCTGCGCGCCATCGCTCGACTTGAGCGCGAGCTGCACCTTGCGCATTCCGGTTCGCGACATGTGGTCTTGGCCAACATCCCGCCTGCCGAAGTTCGCCGGCTACAGAAGCCATGAGTGCGCTACCGTGAAGGAAGTACAAGACCATTTCTTCAAGCTCGCCAAGGAAGAGGGGTATCGCGCGCGCAGCGCGTACAAACTCCGGGAGCTTGACGACCGATTCAAGTTGATGCGCCCTGGTTCGCGCGTCCTTGACCTTGGGGCATGCCCCGGCAGTTGGATTCAAGTAGCGGCCGAACGCGTTGGGGATAATGGCGTGGTGGTGGCAATCGATCTGAAAGCCATTGATAAACGCGGCTTTGGACCCAATGTCCACCTGATTGAAGGCGATATCAATGAACTGACTCGTGAGCATTTGCCCTACGCCATGGAAGGCAAACTCTTCGACACGGTCATCAGTGATATGGGTCCAGACACGAGCGGTGTGCCGATGGCCGATAGCGCGCGCAGTGTGCAGTTGTGCCACGCGATGCTTGATCGGTTGCCATTCTTACTGCGCACCGGTGGACACGCAACTATGAAGGTGTACGAGGGCGCTGAGTACCCCGCGCTGGTGAAGCGTGCGAACATGGTGTTCACTGAGGCCAAGGGATACAAGCCAAGTGCCAGCCGCGCGGAGAGCGTGGAGATGTTCATCGTGTGCCGCGGTTACCGCGGACCGAAGGACACTGGACCTGGACCGCGCGATCCTTCGCTGCCACAACGCGCGCCGAGCAAGGGCTGGAACTCGTAACGGACCTTTTTGCGACGATTGAGCGTCCGTGACATGGGCGGCATCTGTTCCCACGCCGGCAGTTACCGCAGCGCTTGCAGCCGCTTACCAGCTTCAATCACATTCTCGCGCGAGTTGAACGCGCTGATCCGGAAGAAGCCTTCGCCGTGGCGCCCAAAGCCTGCGCCTGGAGTCACTACCAGCCGGGCCTTACTGAGGAGCGCGTCGAATGCATCCCAACTTCCCATGCCAGCCGGGCACGCCACCCAAACATACGGAGCGTGTTCGCCGCCCCAGACCTGTAGACCCTCGGCCGCGCAGGCTTCTCGAAGGATGCGTGCGTTTTCCATGTAGAAATCGATCAATGACGCTACTTGGGTGCGGCCAGCGGGCGTGTACAGCGCGGCAATGGCGCACTGCACCGGCCAACTGACACCGTTCGAGCAGGTTGCCCAACGACGCATCCACAGGCGATGCAGCGAGACGCGTTCACCGCTGTGGGTGCGACCCTCAACGGCCTTTGGAACAACGGTGTAACCAGCACGGACGCCTGTGAAGCCACCACTCTTGGAGAAGCTACGGAACTCCACCGCGCACCGATCGGCACCAGGGATTTCATAGATCGAACGTGGTAGCGATGGGTCGCGCACATACGCCTCGTACGCGGCGTCGTAGCAAATGAGTGCGTCATTGGCGAGCGCCCATTCCACCCAGCGGGCCAGTTGTGGCCGAGTGATCATCGCGCCGGTTGGATTGTTGGGATAGCAGAGATAGACCATGTCCACTGGTTCAGTGGGGGGCTCGGGAACAAATCCATTGGCAGGAGTCCCGGGCAGATAGACCAGCCCTTCGTAGCCGCCGCCGGCAAGCGCGGGTCCAGTGTTTCCCTGCATGACATTGTTGTCTACATAGACCGGATACACCGGGTCACACACAGCGGTGCGATTGCCGCCTTGCGCCGGAGTGCCGGTGGCCATGATTTCCATGAAGGCGCTTGCATCTGGCTTGCTTCCGTCGGATATGAAGATCTCATCCGGCGCGATAGCGATACCGCGCTCACGGAAATCACCCTGCACGATGGCCTCGCGGACAAAGTCATAACCGGTGGCAGGACCGTAGCCACGGAACGTCGCGCGATGAGCGAGTTCATCGACCGCTGCGTGCATCGCAGCAATGACGGCGGCGGGAAGCGGCTCAGTGACATCGCCGATACCGCAGCGAATGATCTCTTTCGCAATGGCGGGATTGGCCTCTGCGAACACGGACACGCGGCGGGAAATTTCAGGGAACAGGTAGCCGGCGGCCAGCTTCAGGTAGTGGTCGTTGATGATTGCCATAGAAGTCAGGGTAGGCGCGCGGCGCGCGGTAGAGAATGAGGGGAGCGGTCGGCAAGCGCACAGAGACGCACTTGCCACGGAATCGTGCAATCACATCATGATCAATTACGGAGCCGAGAAGAGTGAGCCGTATTCCATCGGCTCGGGAACGATACTCAGCGTGACTGAAGCGTCAACATTGCGAATCAGAATCTTGTTTGTGCACGGGCCAAGTGCGGCATGCAGTGTGTCGTGATCGTTGCGCTTATCAACAACACGCCAGTCACCAGCTTCAACACGGGTGAGCACCTTGCCATTCACGCAGTCGATATCAAAGATGCCACAGGTTCCCGTGAATGCGCGAAACACAATCTCCCCGCCGCGCGTGACCAGTGTGACATCTTCGGTGATTGCCCAGGGAGTAATCATGCGGATATCGCCGTCGGAAGTTTCGACGGAACATGCACCGCGATTTTCGTAAATATGCACCTTGCCCGAGCGCGTCTTCACATGAACGCGGCGCAATTCCGGAAGTTCAATATCGATATCCGTTTCATGGAGCCATGCCTCATCGTGCTCGGTGGTTCCGCGCAGTACTAGCGTTGGCACATCGCCCCCGCGACGGATTTCTGCCTTGACGGCTATCTGCGCCAGTGATGATGCGGCCTCATCGGTGCGATCGGCGCCATGACTGGCGGTCACGGTCACCTGCATACGGATTTCGTTCTTCGTTTCGCGACCAGAACGAATCACTACATCACCGCCGAACGTCTCCAGGTCGATGTCGATGATGCCGTCCACGGGCAATACATAATTGCGTTCCTCAGTGACCGACCCTGCGAAAGTGGCAGCGATACTGCTTGCCGATTGGTCAATTCCACGCTCCACGGAACTGTGACCCGCGCAACCAGCGGCGCCGATGAGGGTCACGGCGGCGGTGGCGCTACTGATCCAGAGCGTGGCGCGGGGGTGAAAAGCCCCCACAGCGCGCAGGGGCGAGGTAAAGAGACTCACGGGTGCTGACAGGACAAGATGTCGTCGGGCGGGCATTCCAAAGATTCTACGATGCCGCCATGCCTTTGCCCGAGATCGTTCGTGCCTTGCCCATGCTCGCGCTGACGTTGGCATGCATGAGTGTGCGCGGAGTCGCGGCAGCGCAAGTG
>JBIKZY010000168.1:0-4746 GCA_044354475.1 Phycisphaerales bacterium | reverse complement strand
GTGCCATTCGCCGCGCGTGACTCGTTCGAGCAGCCAATTGCGTAGGTATTGCTTATCGAAACTGGGTTGATCGCGGCCCGGCGCGTATCCAGCGACCGGCCAATAGCGGCTGGAATCGGGGGTGAGTACTTCGTCAACCAACATCAGTTCGGTGGTTGGTTCGTTATTTGCATCAAGTGCAAACCCAAACTCAAACTTCGTGTCCGCCAGGATCAGTCCACGCGCGCGTGCTCGCGCAGCGGCGGCCTTGTAAATGTTGAGCGTCATCGTTCGCAGGCGCTCGGCAAGCTCCCCACCAACGGTGTCGCACATAGCGGTGAAGGAGATATTTTCGTCGTGCCCCTCCGCTGCCTTGGTCGCGGGCGTGAAGATCGGCTCGGGGAGTTGTTCGCACTGACGAAGCGCGGCTGGCAATGCGATGCCACACGCCGTTCCATTCGATTGGTATTCCTGCCAACCACTGCCTGCCAGGTAACCGCGCGCCACGCATTCCACTTGCACCACCCGGGCCGCGCGGCAGATCATCGAGCGACCGGCAAGTAGGGCGCGATCGGCATCATCCAGCGCCTGCAACTGTGACACGTCGGTGGATACCAAGTGATCGGGAGCGATTCCCAGTGAGCGCAAGAATGTGAACCACGCAACGCTGATCTCTGTCAGGAGCTGGCCCTTTCCTGGTACTGGCGTCGGCATCACTACATCGAATGCGCTGATTCTGTCCGTGGCGACCACCAAGATCTGCGGGCGATCGCCCGCCTGTGTTGGAAGCGAGTAGACGTCGCGGACCTTCCCCTGACGGCGGCCCCCAAGGGGCAAGTGCGTTTCGAAGACCGCGTGTGCCGTGGTGTCTGTGCCGGGGAGGGCGTTCATCCGCGGCATCGTAATCATCCGCGGTCCCGTCAGCTTTATTGCTGCCTTTCCGCAGGCATGTGTCGAGCACCACCTGCTGCCCGGCTACACTCGGCAGATGCTTCGTTTCACGGTGTTCGACGAGGACGGGCCGGCGCGGGATTGGCCGCTCGTCAATGCACACATTCTTGGCGTCGATGACACGGCGCTTGAGGGAGTTGTGACATTCAGTAAAGGGAAGATTGTCTGCAAGGCCGTCGATACCCAACCGGCCATCGCTTTGTGCCTTGAGGTGAATGCAGGCAAGGCTGGCACGATGATGTTGCAGACGTGCCTCTTGGAGCAGCGCAACGAGCCGTACCGGTTATACGAGGAACTGGCGCGCCACCGCGTGAAGATTTTCTTAGAGAAGAGTGAGAACTGGGGATTCCTTGATCCAGCCAAGGCTCCTGAGGCGTTCGAGCAATTTGAACGCGCGCGTTCCATGTTCGTCACCGGCACGGTGGATCATGAGCCCTACCGCGCGCAGGTTCATCACCGCGATGCGTTGAGGGTAGCCATGGATGCCAGCGAGAAGCTGGTGATGAAGCGCACCGAGTGGATGTTGCATCGACGCTACGCCAAGCAAGGCGCGCAACGCGCACTTGGAGTGCGAGTGCCGGTGGAGAAGGCGCCAGACTTGCTGAAGTCTGCGCTCATTCAAGACTTTGACATTTTATCAGTGCCAACGCCATGGCATTTGATTGAACCGACCCAGGGGCGGTTTGTATGGGATCAGGTTGATCGATGGATGCAGTTTGCAAAGGCAGGCAAGCGTGAATTGATTGCCGGCCCGCTCCTCGATGCGAGCGCCGCAGGCATTCCTGGCTGGGTGCGCCCAATCATGGCGGATCCGGCAAAGCTGAAGGATCGTCTGCACTCGTTCATTACTGAGGTGGTGACCCGCTACGCCCCGCTCAATCCGATCTGGAACATTGTCTCGGCGATCCATTTGAATGAGGCAGCCACCCTCTCGCCGGAGGCGATGGTGCAGGCCACCCGCATTGCTGCTGTTGCGGTTCGTCAGGTACAGAAGAACGCAAAGTTGCTTGTAGAAGTAGGTGATCCGTTTGGCGACATTCCTCCGGACGCATCCGGCGCCATGAATGCCATTCGCTATTTGCGATCGTTGGTTTCTGAGGGTGTCCCAGTGGACATTGTTGGCATACCCGTGGTTGTTGGCGATGCGGCGCGTGGCAAGGGAACCCGTGACTTGATGCAAATTGCCGCCATGCTGGAGCGATTTACCAGTCGCAAGGAAATGCCTCCAGTGGTTGTCACCGCGTGCGGAGCGCCGAGTGAGCCACACCCGGAACCGGGCGCTGGATTCTGGCGCCGTCCATGGGGAATGGAGTCACAAGGCGCGTGGGCTGGCATGTGTTTCCAGATTGCCATGGCCAATCCCGGCATTCAAGCGGTGGTGTGGGATCGGCTCCGCGATGATGCCGGGCTTGGCATCAAGAGTGGCGGATTGTTTGCCACTGATGGAACCCCAAAGTTGGCTGCCGATCGAATTGTTCGCTTTCGACGCCGCATTCGGATGCCCCTTCCTCCGCCCAGTGCAGACGGTCCTCGCGCTGCAGCAGAGGACAGTTGATGCGCATGGTTAGCGTCATGCGCGGCCGCGGCGCAGTGGTAGTGGTGCTCGGATGCTCTCTTACAGCATTATTCAGCGGTGTTTCTGAATACTTTCGAGCGCCGGGCCCTAGCCTCATTGGTACGGATTTCATCGATATCAATCGCGCCTCGGCAGCCGAAATCTCGTTGCTTCCCGGCGTCGGTCCCGCCCTCGCTCAGGCCATCGTTGACGATCGGGCGGCTCGTGGTCCGTTTGCTAGCACCGCCGATATTGATCGGGTCCGCGGCGTTGGTCCGGCAGCCCTTGCACGGATCAGCGCGTTCATCTCCGCTCCCGCCTACGCTCCACAGTGATGTCTTCCACCAAGGATGCGTCGCCCACCTGGTTTGGTGGGCTTGTCGCCGCGAGCGCCATTGACCCACTCGTCAGCAATGTCGAGGCGGGCGGGGCATCTTCGTGCCGTGGTGCGGCGGGCAGCAGCACGGTGTTTGTTGCAGCGGCGTTGGCGCAGCGCACCAAGCGCACCGTGCTCTTGGTCACCGCGCACATCGATGAAGCCGACGAAGCTGTTTCAGAACTCAACGACCTCTTTGCCGCGGGCGTTGGTCCGGAGCCGCTTCTCCTTCCCGCGCTCGAAAGCTCTCCCGGCGAAGGTGGTTCCGCCCTTGATTTACTAGCCGAGCGATTGACCGTGGTGCGGCGACTCATTGAGGGGAACGTTCCAGGAATTCTGGTAGCGCCGTTTCCGTCACTGATGCAGATGGTGCCCGATGCCGCACTCTTGCCACGGCTACTCCGCGTGGCGCGCGCCGGGCAGCGTTGCGTGCCACGTGAACTGGCCGAGTGGCTGGCCGATGCTGGATATGTACGCACTGAGGCGATCGAGAATCCCTGTGAATTTGCGGTACGCGGTGGGCTTATTGATGTCTTTCCGCCGGGCGGGGCGCTGCCCGTGCGCCTTGATTTCTTTGGTGATGAACTCGAGCGCATCTTTGAGATTGATCTGATTACCCAGGCAAGTGATCGACGCATTCCGGAAGCGCAATTGGTTGGCGCCAGTATCTCCTCGTTACTTGATGATGCTGGAAAAGTATCGATTGCCGAGTTGTTGCCGCGGCAAACCGTGTGCGTCATTGCAGAATTGTCGGAAGTACTTGAGCAGGGCCGTGGCTACTGGGAACGAGTGAGTGACGGTCAGGGCGTGCTTTCACCGCAGGCGATCTTTAAGTCGTTGGGCGCACGCTGTCACGCGATGGTTGACATCAACGGATTTAGTTCAACCAATGCTTCCGATCGCGTCGTGGCGTTGCCGGCGATCACGCTTCCGGCCTTCGACGAAGAAGTTGCGCAGGCATTCACAGAACTTGGCGAATTGTCAGCGCGGGTGCCCACATCCTTGTGCTGCGATACGGAAGGCGAATTGGCGCGTGCGTGTGAGTTACTCGGCGAACACGCCGGCTCAGCCAAGTTGGCGACGCTGCGCCAGCATGTCCACCGCGGATTTATTTGGGAAAGTGATAAGCCATTTGCTGTGGTTCCTCAGCATGAGGTGCTGCACCGATTTGGAGTACGCCGCCGCGTGCAGCGGGTGGGTGCCGCCACTACGCGCGATGCATTCATGCAATTCGGCGCAGGGGACTATGTGGTGCACCGTGATCACGGCATTGCACGCTTCCATGGTCTGCAATTGATTGGCGGCGGAGAAGAAGAGTTCCTCACCCTGGAATTCGAAGGCGGCGCCAAGATCCATGTGCCCGCCTCCAAGATTGACTTGGTTCAGAAGTACATCGGTTCGGGTGCGGCGCGGCCGACGCTAGCAACTATTGGTGGTAAGCGTTGGAAAGCGCAGAAGGAACGCGTCCAAGAGGCGGTCCGTGACATGGCCGGCGAAATGCTGCGCATTCAGGCAGCGCGTGAGGCAAGCGCGGGCATTCGCTTCCCAGAAGACACCCCGTGGATGCATGAATTTGAAGCAGATTTCGCGTGGACGGAAACGGAAGACCAATTGACGGCGATCGCAGCAGTAAAGCGCGATATGCAATCAGCGCGCCCGATGGACCGGCTGATTTGCGGCGACGTGGGATTTGGAAAGACGGAAGTTGCCATTCGTGCGGCGTTCAAGGCGGTGGAAAGCGGTCGGCAAGTAGCGGTGCTGGTGCCAACAACCGTGCTTGCTGAGCAGCACGAGCGCACCTTCCGCGATCGATTCCGTGCGTATCCGTTTCGCATTGAGAGCCTGTCGCGCTTTAAGACTGCCGCCGAGAGCAAGGTGGTGTTGG
>JBIKZY010000167.1:0-4787 GCA_044354475.1 Phycisphaerales bacterium | reverse complement strand
ACCAAGATGAGCGGTGAAGTAGTGAAGTGATTCCTATACTTGCGCACATGAACGCAGAGATCACATTTCGCACAGCGACCAATGATGATGTCCCTGCGCTCGTTGCGCTGATTGAAAGCGCGTACCGCGGTGAGGTCAGTCGCGCGGGCTGGACTACAGAAGCCGATTTACTTGATGGCCAGCGCACCGACGAACACGAAGTTTCGAAGGTCGTGCGCGGGCCGCGCTCGCGTGTGCGCATTGCCGAACAAGATGGCAGCGTGGTGGCGTGCGTTCGTATTGACGATGCTGGCGACGCGGGTTACATCGGTATGTTTGCGGTGCGTCCGACGCTGCAGGCGAGTGGCATCGGGCGCCAACTCTTGGCCGAGGCGGAGCGGGTCATCCGCGAAGAACTTCGCCTCACCCGCGCGCGCATGACGGTCATCGCACAGCGCGAAACGCTCATCGCGTGGTATGCGCGGCGTGGTTATGAAGTGACGGGCAAGCGGGAACCGTTCCCGTACCACGACCCGCGCGCCGGCACTCCTCGGCGTGCGGACTTGGTGTTTGAGGTACTTGAGAAACCGTTGCATTGAGCGTCCGGAAGGAAGTTTCCTGAAATTGCGCTGTCCCGCTCCGGCGTTGTGCGGCAATGATTGATTCTGATCATGGCGGCGCGTGTTTGAACTTGTTTGTACCTCAACATATTTCGGAAAGTCACATGATGAACGCAGATCGATGGCCTGTTGCGGTACTGCTGGGGCCGGCATTTGTGTGCTTGTCGCTTGCGCTCGCGCATCCGCCGGAGCCAGGTGCTCCGCCCGCGCTCTTAGAGCTGCCGCTCTCAACATCTGCGCCCGCGCGAGTCTCGTCGCTGAGTCAACTTCAAAGCCCTTCAGCGCCAGCAGCAGCGACAGTTGCCGCGCCGCCGGCAGGTGCAGCTGCCGCATCGGCCCCGTGGCAGGTTGCACCGTTCGTCCCATTTGCGCCCGCGGTGCGTACGCGTACGGATTCACAGTGGTTGTACGTTGAATCGGACGGTATGCCGCACGCGCCGCTGGAGTTCACCATGATGGTGGGTATCCGCGCGTGGCAGCAGCAGGTGCCCATTCCACAGGCGTATACCGGGGACAATGCGTGGAAGATTCCACTGAAGCCAACCTTTGCAGAGCGTCCAATCTCTGGCAAGACTTCACTTCGACGCGGCGCCATCGCGCTTGCGGCAAACGGTATTCCGATCTTTAACGCACTGAATAATCGTGGTGAAGATTCCTTTGCGATTGGTGAGCTTGACGAGTTTGGCGGCCATTGCGGGCGTGCGGATGACTATCACTATCACGCGGCTCCGCTGGCGTTGCAGACGTTGGTTGGCCCGAGTAACCCCATTGCATTCGCGCTTGATGGATTTGCCATCTACGGGCTGTACAACCCAAAGGCGAAGCCAGGCGCCGCTGGTGCTTGCCCGCTTGGAGCTACGGGTGCACTCGATGAATTCAATGGTCACGAATGCACCGTTACGGCAGGCCAAGGAATTGGTGGCGGTACCAAGTCATATCACTACCACGCCAGTAAGACGTATCCGTACATCAACGGGGGCATGCGCGGCAACGTCACGGTCGATGGTGACGAGATCTCTCCGCAAGCGCACGCTGCGCCATTTCGTCCATCGCTGCAGCCGCTACGTGGCGCCAGCATTACCGGCTTCAAGCAGACCGGTCCGAAGGCGTGGTCGCTCTCTTACCAGGTGTCGGGGCGAACATCACGGATCGACTATTCGATTGATGAATCGGGCAACGTGAAGTTGACCTTTGTTGATCCCGATGGCAAGACGAAGGAAGAGTCATACGCGCGACAAGCGCGCGCTGGTAGGGGGCAAGGTGGTGGGCAAGGTGGTCAAGGTGGAGCTGGCCCAGGCGGTGGTCAAGGCGGCGGTGATCGCCGCGGCGGGCAAGGTGGCGGCGGTCAAGGTCGCGGTGGTCCTCCACCAAATGAAGTGCGCCGTACCGCGGCTCCTTCGAAGGATGGATTCGAAGTGCATTCATCGGGCGTCGGTGCCGATGGCCTGTTGGGTAAGAAATACACCTGTGATGGAGACAGCACTTCGCCGCCGATCGAATGGACTGGTTTGCCTGCGGCCACCAAGAGCGTGGCGATCGCCATGCACCACGTTCCGCCCGGTGGCAAGGAAGGTGTGGATGAACATGCGTACATCGTTCTGTGGGGCTTGAGTCCTGCCACGAAGGCGCTCGCGGAGAGTCAGCGTGATATTGGCACGTGGGGAATCAACACCGTGAATCGTCGCGCGGAATATGCGCCGCCTTGCTCAAAGGGTCCGGGCGAAAAGTCGTACATGGTGACCGTGTACGCACTGTCCGCGGAGCCCAAGCTCACCGCCGGGCGCGCGGGTTTCGCAGAACTGCTTGCGGCGATCAAGGACACCACCATCTCCATCGCAGAGGTGGAGTTGCGCTATGCACGCGAGCGCGCCGCTGGTGATGAACCGCCGCCGCGCGGTGATGGGAAACGGCGCAGAGAGACCGATGGATCGCCACCGCCGCCTCCACCTCCACCGCCGCCACAGTCACCATAGTCGCGACAGTCACCGTTGCCACCATCTCCATCTCCACCTCCACCTCCAAGGCCAGGGGTAGAAATTCGCATAACAGTGTTGGTCTGACGTACCCTTCAGCAATGAAGCGCTTCACCGTCGCGATGTTCTTTAGCCTCACCGCCATTTCGCCCTGCTTTGGCTGGGGCGATGACGGTCACAAAATCATCGCCACCATTGCCACCGCTGGACTTAGTGAAGAAGCCGCCAAGAAACTACGCGAGATCCTTGGCGATGAAACCGTTGCCGATGCCGCAGTGTGGGCCGACAAGATGCGCAGCAACGCTGAGTATGACTGGCTCAAGCCGCTCCACTACATCAATGTGCCGCGCGGAGCAAAGAGCCTTGATATGAATCGTGATGGCGCGGATGGATTGCAGATTGTTTCGTCCATCAACAAGTACCGCGACATTCTGAAGAATCCCGCGAGCACCAAGGAGCAGCGGCTTCTTGCGGTGCGCCTGCTCTTTCACTTTGTGGGTGACATCCATCAGCCGTTTCATGTTTCCTACAAGGAAGATCTTGGCGGCAACAAGTTGACCATTCAGGCATTCGGTCGCAAATCCAACATGCACAAGGTGTGGGATTCAGATTTGATCCAGCGTCGCCTGAAAGACACCAAGGGTGGGTGGGCAGTCATGTCCGCCGATCTACGCGAGTCGATCACTGCGCCCGAACGCAAGAAGTGGACAACATCCGCTGACCCCGCGGTATGGGCAAACGAATCGTTCGGCATTACCCGGCAGCTGTACAGCACCGCGCCCACCGGGAAGGCCGGCATTGATGATGTCTATTACAAGCAGTGGTTACCCACGCTGAATACGTGCCTTGAAGTTGGCGGCGTTCGCCTGGCAGCATTGCTCAACGATGCCCTTGATCCCGGATCAGCGAAGGACACCAGCGGCGCGAAGGACGCGAAGGACACGAAGGGCACCAAGGGTTCCAAGAATGGCAAGCCAAATAATTCAGAAACGGCTCCCGGACCTGTAACTCCCGCCACATCGCCAACAGCACCTCCCGCTACATCGCCCTCCAGTGGGTTGGTCCCGGCGTAACTGCTTGGGGAGAAACATTTAAAAATTCAATTTCTTCGCTGACCCTTTCCAAACTGGGTGCGTAGGGTAGGTGGTGTGGAAGACGGTCGAGCGGGCGTTACGCCCGAACTTGGTCAAGGCACGCCCCATCGTTGGTTTGGACCAGTCAAGACTTCGCGCACGCTGATGCGCGCAGTAATTCTACGCCTCTTGTACATAAAGGAATCCTTCGTCATGAAGAACATCTTTGGCATGATTGCCTGCGCTGTCGCCATTTCCACGCCTTGCTTTGCGGGCGCCACGTTCACGTTCACAGGCCAATGGACCACCGGTGGGCAAGGCAATTTCATTGCCACCAATGATTCCGGTCAGGCCATGCAGAACTGGGTTCTGGAGTTTGATTGGAACGCGGACATCACCAGTCTGTGGAACGGCGTGATTCAAAGCAAGGTGGGTAATCACTACACCGTGGTGAATGCAGCGTGGAACGGAACGGTTGCTCCAGGCGCGTCCATTGAAGTGGGCTGCGTCTTCAATCAGTCCCCCTCCGGAGTGCTGCCCACGGGCCTGACCTTCACCACCACTGCGAGCGGCGGCGGCGGTACCGGCGGTGGTGGAACTGGTGGCGGAACCGGCGGCGGCACTGGCGGCGGAACCGGCGGTGGCACCGGCGGGGGTGCCACTGGCACGTGCATTGCAGACGCAGACCGCGATGGCAATGTCAATGGCAGCGATCTGGGATTGCTCTTGAGCGCCTGGGGCCCTGGATCAGCGCGTGACATCACTGGCGACGGCACTGTTGATGGAGCTGACCTTGCAGCCATGCTTTCTGCATGGGGCGCATGCCCAACGGACAGCACGGGCTATGACAAGATGCCAACCGTTGAGCAACGCAAGATTGTCGGTTACTACCCAAATTGGGGCATTTATCAGAAGAATTTCCCAGTGACTTCGGTACGCGCGGATCGGATCAATGTCATCAACTACGCGTTCCTCATTCCGCTGGACCGCACCATGCCAAGTGCATGGAATGTCATTGTCTCTTCCTACCGCGGATGGCGCTACAGCGATTACGCCAACTATCTGCAGCAACCAGCAGGCACCACGCTGAGCGCTGGCGTTGGTCTCTTTGATGAGTGGGCCGATGTGAAAGCGAACACCGC
>JBIKZY010000046.1:0-17972 GCA_044354475.1 Phycisphaerales bacterium | reverse complement strand
GGGCCTGATGCGCGGCGCCTCCAAGTTTGCAGTGGACGTGGTGCTGCATCGCTCCGCCGGCGCATATATCTGCGGTGAAGAAACCGCGCTTCTTGAAGCGATTGAAGGCAAGCGCGGCTGGCCGCGTGTGAAGCCTCCGTTCCCAGCCATCAAGGGCCTCTTTGGACGCCCAACCATCATCAACAATGTTGAAACGCTCGCCGCAGTGGTGCCCATCATGGAGCACGGCGTGGAGTGGTGGAAGAAGATGGGCGTGGAAAGCACGCTGCCGGGCGGCATGCCCAGTTACGGCACCAAGCTCATGGGCGTGAGTGGTCACGTCAACAAGCCGAACACCTACGAACTTGAACTGGGCATCCCGCTGCGGATGTTGGTTGAGAAGCATTGCGGCGGTATGCGCAATGGCAAGAAGTTCAAGGGCGCCATCGCTGGTGGCGTTTCCATGGGCGTTCTTGGCACCGATCAATACGACGCGCCGATGGACTTTGATATTGGCCGCAAGTACGACGTCCTTGGCTTGGGCACCGCATGCCCAACCATCTTTGACGAAGACACCGATATGGTGGCTGTGGCTCGCAACATTTGCCGCTTCTTCAAGTCGGAGAGCTGCGGTCAGTGCACGCCGTGTCGCGAAGGCAGCGGTTGGCTCCTGAAGCTCATCACGCGCATTGAGCGCGGCGCGGGCACCACGCAGGACCTGGACATGCTCCTGGAGATTGCTGGCAGCATGGGTCTGACCCCTGGCACCACCATCTGTGGTCTGGCAGACGGCAACAACTGGGCCGTCCGCACCATCGTCAACAAGTTCCGTCCCGAGTTCGAACGCCGGGTGACCCCGCGGTTCGTTCCGGTGTACGTGTCAGCGGCGGGGCGCTAATCGAAGTGGATCCCGACGGTAAACGAACATCGTCAGGCGGGCAGGGCGCACCACATTCCGTGGAATTCACTGGGCACGCGTTGGCAACGCTTTCAGTTGCCGATCGCGCCTGGCTTGCTGCCGGCATTGAGCGGATCGTTCCGCTGCTTGGTTTCGCTGTGACGCGCGCTGCGATCGAATTGGTGCATGACGACCGCATGTGCATGTTGCATACGCGACACATGGGCCTTGATTCCACCACTGATGTACTGACCTTCGCGCAGAACGCGCCTGGTGAGCCGGTGGATGTTGATATTGCTATCTGCGTAGACGAAGCGGCGCGGCGCGGGCAGGGTGCTGCGCCACATGGTTCTGCTACGTCCCCCAGTGCGCCACACGGAACGCGCGGCGAGATCCTCCTCTATGCGCTGCATGGATTGCTGCATGCCGCTGGTCACGATGACCGCGATGCAGACTCCTACGCGCGCATGCATGCTGAAGAAGATCGCATCCTGGAAGCAGCGGGCTTCGGGCGACTCTTTGAAGGTGGTGCCAAGTGACGCTCTCCTTAACCGTCGCCGCTATCGCGATGTTGGTGATTGTCAGCATCTTGGCGGCATTGAGCCGTTCATTGCTACAAGTGAGCGAATCAGCCCTAGAACGCGAACTGGAAGAGCGCGGCCGCCTCGCACGCGGGCGGTGGTGTTTTGGCAAGTTAGAGCAGGTTGAATGGGCAGTGTCATTTGCGCGCACTGCTGGCCGCCTTGGCTTTGCGGTGCTGGTGATTGCCATCGTTGCTGGGTTTGCTGAACCGCTCACTGCTGGCCGATTGGCTCTGGCATGGCTGGTTGCATTGATTACTCTGTGGCTACTGTCCACCGCAGTGGCGGGCGCGTTTGCGCGTCATGACCCAGCGGGGGTGATCGTTTCGTCGCTGCCGTTCCTGCGTCTCATCTACGTGCTACTTGCACCGGTGCGCGCGATTGCGGATGTGGTGGACGGCGCAGTGGGTCGGCTCACTGGTTCGGGGACTGACGAAGCGCGCGGCGAAGAGGAACTCGTCAGCGCCATTGAAGACACGCAGCGGCAAGGCCATATTGATGAGCAAGCTGCAACCATTCTTGAGAACGCCATGGAGTTTGGTGACACCACGGTTGGCTCCATCATGACGCCGCGGCCCGCCATTGAGGGCATTGCGTACACCGATGACCTGGCCGCCATCCGTGAGTTTGCGCGCCACTCCGGTCATTCGCGCATTCCCGTGTACCGCGGCAGCCTTGATCATGTGGAAGGCATCCTCTACGTGAAGGACCTGGTCACACTGCTTGGCGTCCCTGCAACGGAGTTCCGCCTGCGCCCATTCCTTCGCGCGCCGCAGCGCGTTCCGGAGTCAAAGCCACTGCGCGAACAGTTGCGTGATTTCCAGCAGTCCAAAGTGCACTTTGCGGTGGTGGTTGATGAATTTGGCGGCACCGCCGGCATCGTCACCATTGAAGACATCATTGAAGAGCTGGTTGGCGAAATCCGCGATGAGCATGAGCCCATCACCGATATCCAGCCCGTGGTGCGAACCCTTGAAGATGGCTCGTTTGAAGCCAGCGGGCGCGTCGCCATTGCCGACATCAATAGCGCGCTTGGCACCGAGATTCCCGAAGACGATGGCTACGAAACCGTGGCCGGATTTGTCCTTGAGCACTTTGGCTCAATCCCCAAGGCAGGCGACGCATTTGAAGCGCACGGCACACGCTTTGAAGTGGCAGAAGCTTCGCCCACCGCAGTGCTACGCGTGCGAGCGCGCCGCATCGGCGAGTCCGCTTCGTCATAAACCACGTTGATTCAGGTTCCGTCTGAGTTCGTCAGTCGAACTCATCGCCGCGGAACGTGCTCGCCAAGTACGCATTGCGCACTGCTGGATCATTGATGATCATCTTCGGATCGCCGTCCTTCAGATTGCGCCCCTCATGGATGATGTAGGCACGGTCGCAAATGCGCAGCGTCTGCTGCACGTTGTGATCAGTGACCAACACGGAGATTCCCTCAGAGGTGAGTTTGCGCACTTCCTCTTGCAAGTCCTCAACGGTGTGCGGATCAACGGCCGCGAACGGCTCGTCAAGCATCAGGATCTTTGGACGATTGATCAGCGCTCGTGCAATTTCCAAACGGCGTCGCTCGCCGCCAGAGCAGGTGCGCGCTTCTTCCTTGGCTTTGTGTTCCAGGTGAAACTGCGCCAAGAGTTGTGCGGCACGTGCCTTGCGTTCCACCTTGGTCATCGACTGCAGCTCCAACACCGCCAGCAAATTGTCTTGGCAGGAAAGGCGCTGGAACACGGACGGCTCCTGCGCCAAATACCCCATGCCGGAAAGGGCATGGCGGTACATCGGCAGCATGGTCACGTTTTTGCCGTTGAAGGTCACTTGCCCAGCTTCCGGCGTGATCATTCCGATCGTCATGCGGAAGCTGGTGGTCTTGCCCGCGCCGTTGCGCCCCAGCAGACCAACAATTTCACCTTCAGCCACCGTGAATGCCACATCATCGACGACTCGTCGACCGTTGTAACTCTTCACAAGCCCATTGACTTCTAGGAGCGGCATGCCAGAAGTGTATTACACTCACCGCATGCGCTTGATGCCCACAGCTCATTCCGGGACGATTGCCCCACGCGGGGCGCTGGGGCCACGCTCGGCGTTGGCTTGCGCCGCACTTGCACTCACCGCGCTGGCGCTGACCGCGGGCTGCGTTCGGCGTGAGATTGAAGTGACATCCACGCCTCCGGGCGCGCTTCTCACGCTCAATGGCCGTGAAATCGGTCGAACCCCCACTCGTATTGAGTTCACCTTTGACGGCATGTACGACGTCCGCCTTAAACTCGCCGGGTATGAATCGGTTGCCGGGTCCGGTGACTCCGACATGCCCGTGTGGGACTTCATGGGTGCGGATTTGGTGGCAGAGATAGTCCCCACCGATATCCATCGATTAGAACATTGGCACTTTGAATTGGTTCCAGACGATGATGCGGACGCTTCATTGCGGCACCGTGCCGAGGCAGCACAACGCTTTGTTGAGGCGCTGCCAGTGGTTGCGCCGGATGCTCCGCCGCCAGCGCCGACGGCAACCCCTGAAGCCAAGAAAAAGAAGAAGCCCGCGAGTCAGAGTAATCCCTGACTTGATCTGTTCGTGGTGAACGTGGGATCCGCGAACGAACTGCGAATGACCCGCGGATGACCCGCGGACGAGCCCCGGCCAAGCCCTGGGCGACCCCCCGGACAACCGGGGCGACCGCCCGCAAAATCTGCAAAACGGTCACCCGGAGTTATCTCCCATCGGGGTCGGGCGACCGCCCGAGGGCGGTTCCGGAGTCATGGCAGGGGGTGCTTGGCGGGCGGGATTTCCGGACACGTAAACTTCGTGAAAATCGCAGGGTTTCTAGGGTTGTTCTGCATTGACCCACCCGCCGTTCGGACGATACTACGCATCTGGCCTCTGGGGGGTCAGCACCCAATCTTCTTCGCGTTCTCGCTTCGTGCGAGGCCGTCGAACTGCCACCGTCGGACGTGTCGGAGCGTCCGACGGTGGTGCTTTTAGAACTCATCACGCACGCGCCGCATGTGAAACGCACGCACTCGCCTGCACACCGGCAGCGCCACCCACATAATGCACGCATGAACGGCCATCGCTTCGCTTGTCACATGATCCGCACGCTGGGCATCGCCGGCGCTGCATCGGCGTCAGTTCACGCACACGCAGCAGAGCAGGGCGCGCTTGACGCACTCTCCCTGTACGCGCTGCAGCCTGTGTATGCGCTGCAGCCGGCCGGTGCGCCGCTCACGGCACCGCCGTCAACATCCGACGACCCACTCATCGCGCCCGCGGCATCCGACGCGTCCAAGCCAGCAGTGCTGCCAACCCAAGCACCGCTTGAATCCGCCACTCCCGCCACTCAGGTCACTCCCGCAACGCCTACCACCCCCGCCGCGCCCATAGTGACCGCGAGCACCACACCGCGCTTCGGCGCCAAGGATTCCTGGCGTTTGAACTTCGAAGGCGAATGGATGGGTGACTTTCAAGATGCCAACGAATTGCAAGGCCGCATCGGTGCGGCGTGGTTCTTTGTAGACAATGCAGAATTGGCCCTGTACGGAACCGGTGGTTACGTTTCGCAGCCCGGCGAAGATGCGGGCATGTACGGCATCGACCTGGAAGCGCGCTGGCACTTTCTAGCCCGGGAAACCTGGTCGCTCTTTGGCAGTATTGGCTGCGGTGTGATGGGTTCCACCGCTTCAGTGCCCAGTGATGGCTCGGAGTTCAACTTCACTCCAAGTATCGGGGCAGGTGCCACCATTGAGGTTGCTGAGAACACGCGGCTGTACATGTCGGCGCGCTGGTACCACATCTCCAACGCGCAGACGTATGCAGACAACCCAGGCCGCGACAACCTTGGCGTCTGGGTCGGCCTCAGCTTTGGCATGTGACTCAGCTGCGGTAACCCTGCGGATGCGCTTGCATCCACTTCCATGCGCTCTCCACCATCGGAGCAAGCGTTCGATGCCGCGGTGACCACTTGAGTTCACGCATGATGCGTGTTGGGTCAGAAAGTAATTCCGGCGGATCGCCATCGCGTCGCGCTGCCACCGTCACTGGAATAGCGCGGCCGACAACGCGTTCGCATTCGGCAAACACTTCGCGCACGCTAAAGCCATGACCAATACCAACGTTGTACGCCTCGCATGCATGTGACTTGAGTGCGTGCAATGCGTCGACGTGCGCGCATGCCAAGTCTTCAACGTGCACGTAGTCGCGGATGCATGTGCCATCGGGCGTTGGATAGTCTGTTCCAAAGAGTTGCAGTGCTGGGCGTAAACCAATAGCCGCTTGCAGTGCAGATGGAACTAAGTGTGTCTCCGGGTCATGATCTTCGCCAAGCAATCCGTCCGATGCAGAACCTGCCACGTTGAAGTAGCGAAGCATGGTTGCGCCAAACGCGCGGCCGTCTTTACGCGCGGCTTCCACTTCCTCGCGGATCATGCATTCGCAGGCAAGTTTGCTGGCGCCATAGGGGTTCACCGGTCGCTGCGGTGTTTGCTCAGAGATGGGCATCTGCTCCGGTGCTCCGTACGTGGCAGCAGTGGAGGAGAAGACCATTCGTTCTGTACCGGCCGCGCGCATGGCTTCAAGCAGGCTGCTGGTGCCACCAACGCCGCAGCTCCAGTACATGGCTGGTTGCGCTACGGACTCACCCACCAGCGTGTAGGCGGCAAAGTGCAGCACTGCATCGGGGCGCTCCTCAGCGAGCAGCGCGGCAAGTGGGGCGCGTTCGCGCAGATCGAGTTTCGCAAAGCGCAAGCGGCCCTGGGCAACGGTGCTCAGGGCATCGATGGCACCTTGATGACCGCGGGCCAGTGAGTCCACGGCAACCACGCGGGTGGCTCCACGCCCAAGTAATTCACGCACCGTGTGCGATCCGATGTAGCCGGCAGCGCCTGTAACGAGGTACTTCATGATTCGCGGATGTTATCGGGTCACTTCAGCGAGATGTTCCTGCCGAGGATGGGTATGATTAACTTTCGATGAGCCGCCACGGACGGTGGCTCGCCCCCAGCCGCGCTTGTTGCGGCTACCGCCTGTGGTTCTTCTCGCATGGATTTCGCCACCCCGACTCGACCCTCTCTCCGTGATGCCGCCCCGGCTTGCCCTGCAGCCGAGGTTGTGTATCCCTCCTCAGCCGAACTCCGGCTCTCCGGCACTGCCGCACTGGGAGTGATCGCTCCCGATGACGTCCGTTTGGTGGCACTCCGGCAGGCGTGCGCCCTCCTGGAAACCCTGGAAGCCGAGAGCAAGTCGCTTGACCTTCGGCTTGATGCCGCCAAGCGCCTGGACCCGATGCGCCACGTTGTGGGGAAGACCTCCCTTGAATCCGCCATTGACCAGACTCGAACCCTGATTCGTGAGCTTGACGAGCACCTGTGTGCCGCCGCGGAGTCCGCCCGTGCGGCCAGCCGCACCGTCGCTCGCACTCATCCGAAAGACATTCAGTGACAGCTACAGCAGATAACGGCCACTCCGCCGCGCAACCGTTCGCCCAAGGTGCAGCCATTGACCTGGCCGCCGTTCCGGAGTCCGAGCGCAAGCGCGCGTTCGATGAAGCCTTTGAGTATCGCGGTGACATCACGCTGACGCTCACCGACGGTGCGCGCGTGGAGTGCTACATCTTTGATCGACGCATCGGCGCCACGATTGCGGACTCGTTCGTGCGGGTCATGGAAGCCGGCGGCGGCGAGAAGCGATCGATCTCCTACAAGCAGATTGCACGCTTGGAGTTCACCGGTAAGGACACTGCCGCAGGAAAGACCTGGGAGAACTGGGTCCGACGCTATGTGGAGAAGCGCCTGGCTGGTGAGCAGGCGAACATTGACGCTGAAGTATTGGATTGAAAAAAGCGCGCCCGAGAGGGCGCGCTTGTGTGTCATGCCGATGATTCGGAGTGAATAGCCTTAGGCTTGAAACTCGCGACCACTCTCGGTGTCGAGGATCTTCCAACCAAATTCCCGGGCGATGCGCATGATCATGATCCAAGCGATGTCGTCATCGGAAATGGTCAACACCATCTGCCGAACCGGATCTTGATTGAGTGGCAATTGCAACTCTAAGCCGGGTCCGTACAGCGTGTCACCGTCGGCAGTCTCTGGCCCGGTATTGCAATGTGCCAAGCCAGCGGTGACCTCGGAGCGCGAGCCGAGCGCGGGCATATCGCCGTTCGTGGCTGGATGTCGACTGAGGATGACAAATTGGCGACGAGACATGGGGGAGGTCAGAAGATAGCGGAATCACCGATCCCTGTCAGGGTCAGCGCCCAAGTGCGCGACAGACGGCATCCACCAGCCGACTGAGCGGCACCGGCTTGACCAAATAGGCCGAAGCACCCAACGATTCCGCCAATGCCGCGTGGCGCCGGCCCTGATTGGCGGTGACCATCACCACCGGCACCGGCGGCAGCAGGGCGCGGCAACGCTCCAGGACGGTAAATCCTGATTGACCGGGAAGCATCAGGTCAAGCACCGCCGCGTCTGGGCGGGCCGATAGGAGGTGATGCAGCGCCATGCTTCCATCAGCCACCTCATCGATGACCGCCTTCTCCGCGCGCAGTGCAATACACATGGCGGCTCGAATATCCGGATCATCATCCACCACCAGGAGCCGGATGCCCTCTAGGCGTGCCACCGGCATATCTTGGGAAGCGGGGCTACTCACGCCGCACCACTCGATCGCTCCAGCACGCGTTGATCAGTATCAGCACTGATTCGTTCGATCATGGCCTCGTTGATCCATGGCAAGGTGCGCAACTTTGCCTTGATTCGCTCAGGAAGCGGCTTGCCATCGCGTTCCCACTTGGGGCGACTGCGCCAGCGGCGATGAATCCACAGGTACTGGTCCGGCGCACGCATGATGGCGCGCTCCATGGCGTGCGTATAGCGCGCAGTGATGTAGAAGACGGGATCTTCATGGTCACGCCAGTCTTCCGGTTGAATGATGTCAACGGTGTGAATCTGGAAGTTGAATCCGTTGCCGGTGCGGAGCGCCACGCCCACGGCTACCGGCAGGTCATAGCGCATGGCAAGCAGCGCGATCGACTTGTAAGCACTGGCCATCTGCCCAAAGTAGGGCACAAAGATGCCGTCATTTCCAGCATTCTGGTCAGCGATGAAGGCAATGCGCCCGCCGTTATGAATGATGGCCTGCAGCTCTTCGGTGGCTCCAAACTTGGTGATGATCTTCATGCCCCGGTTCTCGCGCAATCCGGTGGCCCACTGCCAGATGAACGGATTGTCGAGCGGGCGCGCCAAGGCATGCATCCGAAAGCCCATCAGCGTTGGGAAGAACCCCAGCAGTTCCCAGTTGCCAGCATGTGGTCCCAGAAAGATGGCGGGACGTTCGCCGATCATCAACTTGGTACCGGGACGCGCATTGCTCAGGTCAACATGGCGCTGCCACGATTCTTCAGTCACCACGCGTGGCAATTGAAATGCGTCAACCATGTAGGTGCGGAACATGTAACGCACGCTGGCTTTGGCCAGCGCCACGCACTCTTCGTCAGACAATTTGGGAAACGCGCGACGCACATTGCCGGTGGCCCGTGCGAGGCGTTCCGGATTGAACCGCGCCCAGATGTTCGCCACCGTCTCCGCGGTGCGCAGGTTTTGCTCAGGAGGAAAGGCACCAAACAACCACGCGAACGATCGCGCTGCCAAGTACTGCAGCAGATAGATGCCTACCTGGACTGGCCCCGTGCGATTGCGCCGGGTTTTGGCCATAGCGCGCGGTCAGCGCCCCTCGTTGGTCAGGACTTGCATACGGTTCCAGTTGAGCACCGGAACGCGCGCGGTCTGCGCTTCGTTGAAGAGCGTCTGGTACGTCTCGAACGCCTTCTTCTGGTCGAAGTGCGAGGTGTATTGACCCTCGTCGGCGTTGGGTGGAAGGTCAAGCGGCTTGAGTGGCTGCACGCCCATGACGATGAAGTCAAGGTCACCACGCAGGGTGTCGCCTTCAACCACGTCGCCGCCCCAGGACTTGATGCGGCCGCGCACAAATTCAGCCTCGGCAACGGTGGCGTTGCCATCGTTGTCGATGTCAAACTTGCCGTGCACCAGGAACTTGTAGCGGTAGTCGGGGCTAAAGATGACGTTGGCGATCACATCGTCCTTGACGATGGGACGCGGGCGCGGCGCGTAGCGGGTGTTCTCAGGAATCACGCGCGCGGTGGATGTGTTCTCTTCCACCTTTAGCACCTGCACGCGTGCCTTGCCGGGGATCAGGTCGCCAGTGCTTGGGTTGTATTGAATGGCGCTGGGACTGTCGTACACATCAAAGGTCATGCCAGGCTGCACGCGCTGCTTGGAGCCGATCGAGATGAAGATCTCACCGTTCTGACCGGTGACGTCAATCACGCGTCCGTCAGCAAGTGATGCTGCGTTCTCAGGCTTGACGCGGTACTGGTCAACGGTCTTCTGCAGTACTTCAACCTTGCCAGAGAGTTCCGCGCGTGAACTGGAAACGTTGTCGATCTGACCCTGCAGGTCAGCCATCTCATTGCGATGGCGCTGGTCCATGTCGTCCTGATACTTCTTGACGGTGGCAACCGTGTCCTTCACGTCTTCGCCGTACTTCTGGCTGGAGGTGCGGTACGTGGCGATATCTCCTTCAACGCGCTTGCTTGCGGCTTGCGCGCCTTCAGTGGCCTTCTTGGCTTCGTCGCGTGATGCGGTGGCATCAGACTGGGAAGCAGCCATCTGCTTCTTCAGGTTGGCATTGTCTTGGCTGAGCTGCGCAGTGCGGCTGCGCAACGTCTCCAGCTCGATCTTCAGGCTGGTGACGCCTTCGGCGCCGAGGGACTTCTTGATGTCTTCCACTGGGCTGTCGGCAGACTGGCTGGGATCGCCAGTGACGAAAGTAGTAAGCGAACTGTAGGCATCCCCAAGCTTGCGTTGCTTTTCGAGGGCGGCCTTGGCGGTGTCGCCTGACTCCTTCGCCTTCACCTTCGCCTCGTTCATTTCGATGTTGAAGGCGATGGTCGAGGCCAAGAGGCCAACGGTCAGAATGACGAAGATGACGAGGCCGACAACGAGGCCGGTCGTGCGCTGATTCATGTCTTACGAACCTCCAACAGGCCGTGGCAGGTGAACATCACTATGGGTGCGGCATCGGCCGAAACCCTTGAGAACGCGCAGTGTCCGGAAACCGGGGCTCCGCGTCAAGTGATGAGTACGGGGCGAACGGCGGGGGAGTTGCGCTTGCGGAGTTTCAGTGTGGACATTGCGGCGAGAAATTTAGGCCCGCGTGGTCTGCAGGGCTTCGTCAAGGGTGGTCAACCCAGCCCGGACTTTTTCCAGGGCGTCCACCCGGAGGAGTGCAAGATCACCGGATCGAAGGGCAGATTCCACAATTCTTCCGCTGCTGGCACGGGTCATCACCAGTTCCCGGGTGGCTTCGGTGGCGGTCAGGAGTTCATAGATACCCACCCGGCCGCGGTAGCCGGTTCCCCGGCATTCCCGGCAGCCAACGGCGCGCGGAATGCCTTCGGGGGGCACCGCTCCAAAGTCGGGCGGCAGATCTGCATGCTTGGGAGTGACGCGTTCCACGCAGTGAATGCACACGCGACGCACCAAGCGCTGCGCCAGAATGCCTTCCACGGTGCTTGCTACCAAGAACGGTTCCACGCCCATATCAAGGAGTCGCGTGGCGGCGCCGGCGCTGTCGTTGGTGTGCAGCGTGCTGAACACCAAGTGACCAGTGAGCGAGGCTTGCACGGCGGCGTCGGCGGTTTCCTTGTCGCGGATTTCGCCGATCATCACTACGTCCGGATCGTGACGCAAGATGGCGCGCAGGCCGGCAGCAAAGTCCAGACCCACCTGATGGCTCACCTGAATTTGATTGACGCCAGCAACGTGGTACTCCACCGGATCTTCCACGGTGATGGCTTTCACTTCCGGCGTGACGATGCGGCGCAGCGACGCATACAACGTGGTGGACTTTCCACTTCCGGTGGGGCCAGTCACCAGCATGATTCCGTGCGGACGTTCGATCAGTGCGTTCCAACGAGTTTCAATGCCGGTGGGCATACCAAGATCGCTGAGCCCAGTGAGTACCGCGCTCTTGGAAAGGATGCGCAACACCACGCCTTCGCCAAACAGCATGGGGATGACGCTGACGCGCAGGTCATGCTCTTGACCCTTGATTCGTAGGGAAATTCTGCCGTCTTGCGGTCGGCGCTTCTCGGCGATGTTCAGGTTCGCCATGATCTTCAAGCGACTGACGATGGCGTTGCGGAAGCGTCGCACCGTGGGTGGAACGCCGGCATCTACCAGCACACCGTCGATGCGGTAGCGGATCGCGAGGTCTTGTTCGTACGGCTCAATGTGAACATCAGTAGCGCGTTCGCGCACGGCTTCAACAAGCAAGTCATTGACCAAGCGCACCACGCTGGCTTCTTGTGCTTGCGCTGTCTCATCAGTGTCGAGGCTGGCATGTTCAAGTTCAGCGCCCGTGTGCCCGCCGCCGAGCGCGTCGAGCGTGTCACCTGCAACGCCGTAGTGTTGCCGAATGTATTTCTGTAGATCTTCTTCATCGGCAAGCACCAATTCAATGGCGTGACCAGTGACGATGCGAAGTTCATCAAAGCTTGCCAGGTCAGTTGGATCGCTGGTAGCGATACGCAGCGTTCCGTTGGCGCGTGAGACGGGCGCGCAACGCAGTTTGAAGATCACCTTTGGGGGAAGCAGTCGCAACGTGGCGGCGTCGGGGACTGCCTCGGTCAGATCGATGATGGGAAGGTGCAGGCGTTCCGAGAACGTGCGCAGCAGGTCGGAGCGGTGTACGAACCCCAGTCGGATGAGGACTTGGTCCAGTCGATCGCCGCTACGAAGTTGCTCCCGAACCGCCTCAGCGAGGCGTTCGGCGGCCAAAACACCAGATTGGACCAACATCGTGCCAAGGGCCATCGATTCAGGGCTCCGGGGGGCGCTTCCCGAAGCGGGGGCGCCCTGTACTTATTGGCAGTCGGGGGATGGGTTGCGTGAATGGGCAATTCTTGGCATACTGCCCGATTCGTAACTGTCCAAGGAACCCCCTGTGCCGAATACTGAGTCAGCAAAGAAACGCGTCCGTCAGAACGTCAAGCGCAACGCCCTGAACAACTGGCGTAAGCGCCAGGTCAAGGATCAGGTCAAGGCCTTCCTCACCGCGGTCCATGACCGTGATGTGAAGGGTGCCGAGGCCGCGTTCAGCAAGACCGTCGCCGTCCTTGATAAGGTCGCCTCGACGTCCACCCTGCACAAGAACACCGTTTCACGCCGCAAGAGCCGACTGCATAAGCGTCTCAAGGCGCTGCAGGGTGCTGGCGCTGGCGCAACGAAGTGACCGCGCGGGCGGCCTCGATCCGCCTGCTCTGTCTTGATGTTGACGGCGTTCTCACCGACGGTACTGTTCAACTTGACGACCTTGGTCATGAGACCAAGCGATTCAACGTGAAGGACGGGCTCGGTCTTTCGTTGTGGAAACGCCTTGGGGGCGAGGTCGCGGTGATCACTGGTCGGTCTGGACTTGCAGTCCGGCACCGGCTTGAGGAACTCGGCGTTCGCCACCTGTATTCCGGGAGCAAGAACAAATTTGACGACATCCGCGATGCAGCGAACGCGTGCGGCGTTCCGCTCTCCGCGGTGGCGTTCGTTGGCGATGATCTGCCTGATCTTCCGGCGATGCGCGCGTGCGGCTACCCTGTGGCGGTGCATGATGCTGCCGCCGAAGTGCGCGCGGTTGCGAGCTTTGTGACCACCGCATCCGGTGGTCACGGCGCGGTGCGTGAGGTGGTGGAGCACTTGCTGCGAACCCAGAATCGATGGAACGAAGCGCTCGCCATGTTCGATTCCCCATCCGCGCCCGACATACGGGCAGGTGCGGGCGGGGTGCAACATGAGCGACATGAGCAGCATGACCAGCCCCAAAGCACCTGATCACGAATGGCAACGTCGTCGTCGACGTCCGTACATTTGGACGGCGGTTGCAGTGGCGCTTTCGCTTTCGTTGGTGGTAGTCGCTTGGGTTGTTGACCAACGAAGGCCCAGTGATCAGCGACCAACCAAGACGCGGCCGCGTCCGGTAGCAGAATTGGTTGCGCCTTCGCCGCTCACTGATCAAGAACGTGAAGGTACCGGTGCGAAGTTTGGTTCGCAGGAGTCCGTGAAATTGGAGCGCGGCGCGTGGGTGCAGGTGGCAGATGCGCAGGGCAACCTGAAGCAGCAGTACACGGCTTCGCGCATTGATCCGTTGCCTGATAAACGCTTGGCGATGACGGATCCGCGCGCCGTGTTGTACGGCGATGGTGGTCGCATTGTGACGATGCGCGCTGATGCCATGACGGCGCGGGTGCCGAAGCGTGCACTGGAAAGTGGCAAGCTCTCTGGCAATGTGGTGATCAGAATCTTTCGACCGCGCGATGGCAAGCCAGTTGACCTGAAGAATGATGCTCCGGATGTCACTGTTGAAAGTCCGGAAGCAAGCTTTGACCAGGCGAGTGGCGAGATTCGCTGCGATCGCCAAGTGCGCATTGCAGGTGAGGTGATCACCTTTGATGGCGAAGGACTTTCGCTGACGCTTGCTGCTGACGGCAAGACGCTTGAGCGTTTGGTGGTTGATCGAGCGTTGGCTCCGGTGCGGATTTCGCGCGCGGCGATTGAGGCGCAGCAGAAGAAGCGCGGTGATGCCAAGAAAAAGGCGGAGGCGGAGAAGATTGCTGGTGTTGCGACGCCTACAAGTGGCGCGGCGCCGACTGCTGTGGTGGCGAAACCGGCGGACGCGGCGAAGGCGGCGGTGGCGGGGAAGCCGGCGGATGCTGCGAAGGCGGCGGTGGCAGGGAAGCCTGCGGATGCAGCGAAACCTGCAGTGGCGGGCAAACCGGCAGATGCAGCGAAACCTGCAGTGGCGGGCAAACCGGCAGATGCTGCGAAACCGGCGGTCGCTGGCAAGTCGGGCGGGAAGAAGGCGGCCAGTGCGGCAGTAGAGCCGCGGCTCTTCTTACTCACCATGTACGACGATGTTGAAATCGTTTCCAACGAAACAGATCGGCGTACCGTTGTCCGCGGCGACCGTGTTGACGCATACTTCATCATGCGTGGTGGTTCAGGAATCGGAATAGCGCAGCGCGATCCGTTTGGGCCGCCACGTGCGCCGTTTCCGGTGCTTGCAGTGTCTGGGCCGCCTGCGCAGCAATTACTGGCGCTTGCGATTGCATCGGTCCCGGCGGATGATGACCAGGACGTGGTCACGGTGGCATTTAAGGGGCGCTTGGTGATGGCTCCTGCGCCCGAAGAGACGCCCGTACTCAGTCAGCCAGATGCCGTTCGCATGGTTGTGAATGGAAAGCCGGCGCGCATTGACGATTCGCGGAGCGAAGCGGTGATTACTGCGCAGCGCGTGACGGTTGAATCAAAGGTTGATCGCGTAGAGCTGGTTGGAACGCTTGAGGAACCCGCTACAGTTGTGACGCCGGATTTCGCTCTGAACGCGAAGCACTTCACGCTGGATCGGTCGACTGGTCGCGGTGCGAGCGATGGCCCGGGAAACATAGTCATGGGCGGTGCTGGCAAGAAGCCGCTGAGTGTGACATGGGGCACCAGCATGGCGCTGATATTGGCGCCCGGCACTGGCAATACTGAAGGCACATTCCGTGGCGCAGAGTTTGTGGGCGCTGTGGATGTTCGGAGCGCTGATATGGAATTGCAGACAGCGCAGCTTTCCATTGAGGCGCTGCCGGTTGGTAAGAAGGATGTGCCGCGCCGGATCGTTGCCTCGGGTGGAGTGAAGGCGCGATCGCTTGGTGCCTCGGGCGGGCAGTTTGCTGCCGACCGCGTGGAGGTGGCACTCTCACCGAACGCCGCGGGCGAGGCGCAACCGCGCACACTGGTGGCGACGGGCAATGTGGAAGCAGGCGATGGTGCGCAGACGATATGGTCGTCTGCATTGCGTCTGACATTCGTCGATGCGAAGCCGAAGGCGGGTGCGGCAGCCAAGGCGGGCGCGGAGGCGAAGGCCGGCGCCGAAGGCAAGGCGGGCGCAGACGTGAACGCTGGCGCGGATGCCAAGGCAGGCAAAGGCAAGAAGGGTGGAATTGGTCTCGCGGGTGCTGGTGGCGATGATCAAGGCGCCATGCGCAGTGATGTGGGTGAGATCATTGCTGAAGGTCCCGTGGAATTGCGCATGGAGGACGGCGGGCGCGTGTTTGCCAGCCGTCTGGAAGGCGATGGAGTGGGGCACAACGCGCGGCTCTTTGGCCCGGACGTCTTGGTGGTGCGCGGCAATCTTGTGCTCGATCAGTTAGCGAATGTGCAAGTGCAAGATGCGCCGGTGCGGCTGAATGCCATTGGACCCGGTCGTGCCAGCGGATTTAAGGATCCGGTGATTGCAGTGACCGAAGGCAAGACTGGTCGACCAAAGATTTCCGCTGTCCCACAGATGCAGGCCACGTGGCGCGAGTCGCTTTCGTACGCGGACGGCGCGGTGAAGGCGAAGGACGGCGGCGCTGATCGCGGATTGCTGCTGTTGCAGGGCGCAGTGAAGGTGCGCGCCTCGCGCGAGCCGCGTGAGGCGGAGGCGCTTGATGCCGATGAAGTACAGATTGAGATCATGAGCCGTGGCAAGACCCTTGCGAAGGCGGATGGCAAGACGACAAACGCTGATGCCAAGACTGCGAACGTTGATGGCAAGGCTGCGAACGCCGATGGCAAGGCTGTCGCCAAGCGCGATGGAAAGTCATCCAGTGCAGGCGCTCTCGGCGACGCGCAGGCCATTGGCACGATGCGCGCTACCGGTGAAGTTCGACTTGAGGCGCGGCAATGGGTCGATGGCAAGCGCGAAGGTGATCCGCGGCTCTTCCGCATGAACGCCCCGAACATTTCCTACAACGGTCAGGACGGCTCAGCGTTTGTGGATGGCGCCGGTTCGCTGCTGGTCTTCGATCCGCCACCGCCGACCGAGCCAGAGAATGCGGATGCCAAGAAGAGTCCGTTTACCCCGCATGGAACCACGCGCTTCACATGGAAGCGGTCGTTGGCCATGGCGCCTCGCCCGGACGGCACCAGCCGTTTGACCCTGGAGCGTGAGGTGGTTATGGATCACTTGGGGAACTCCACCACCGCCACCGGCACGTTGACGGCAGACCGCATGATGGCCACGGTGCGCGCCGCTGCGGGTGCCAAGCCCGCGGCAGCGGCGGGTGACATGGGCGTCTCGCTCGGCGGACCAGCCGAACTCACCAAGGTGGAGGCGGACGGTCGCGTGGTGGTGCGAACTTCCGATATGGATATTGAAGCGGGCGAGTTTGAGCTGGATGTGCCGTCGCAGATTGGTATCGCGCGTGCGGAGCAGGGAAGGTTGGTCACGCTGATTCAGCGCGGCACGGCAAATCCGGTGCGCGCGCATGCATTCCGCTGGGATATGGTGAAGGGAACCGTGTCAGTGGAGGGGGCCCGGGGTGGGATTGGGCGTTAGTAGAGGTCGTAACGCCGATTTGAAAAATTCAGGAATTATTCACTTTCAGTGATGGCTGGCGGGTGTGGATCTCGTTCCTATGTATGACCGGTACATCAGACGCAGGTGGAGCCTGCAAATGATGCGCGCCAATTAAGAACGGCTGACCCGGGTGGGCCAACCGCGAGATACGGACCGCACGTCGACGGTTTCGGCGATGTCACGTCTACACGGGAGTGTGGACCAACAACGGGCAATTTGCCCAGAATTGAGATTGCAATGATTCGAAACGCAACCATTTCTTCAATCGGTATGTCTGTCTTGGCAGCAACGGCATTTATCGCAGCGCCTGCGAGTGCGGGGAACCCACTATCCCCATTCGGACAGCTTCAATACAACAGCACGCCGATCGCAATGACTTCCGGCACTGGCGTTGGTAATGACGGTTACTACATGAACACCACCACTGGCCCAGGCGCCAAGCAGCTCTTGATCGGCATCAAGGCGCACGAATATCGCAACGGCAACAATCCTGCCGGTACGAGCACCGTGTCGTCGCTCTACGGCGGCGGTTCGTGGCTGAACGTGAACGGCACCACGGGTGCATACACGGGTATTGCTGGTGAGGCCGTCGACAAGCCGAGTTGGTGGGCCGGGTTGCCTGCGAACAGCGCTACGAATTGGGGCTTCACCTGGAGCATCACGCTCGATGGCGCACGTCCAGCAGTTGGAGCAATCAGCATGAGCATGCTGATCACCCGTCCAAATGGGCAGGTCTCGACAGTCGTCACTTCGCAAGATGTCGGCACCGACTTCTCGGCTGGCAACATGGCTTGGCAGCAAAACTGGAACGTCGGCTACCTCCCCGGATGCAGCGGTCAAGCTAGTGACCTCGGCGACTGGAAGATCAAGATTTCAACCTTCTCTGGCTCCACCGTCTACGGTGAGCAGGAAATCACCGTCACTGCGACTCCCGCCCCGGGCGCACTCGCGCTCCTCGGCGTCGCTGGTCTGGTCGGTGGCCGTCGCCGCCGCGCCTGACCCTTACTTTGCACTCCACGCTGGCCCCGGCCAGCGTCCACACTCCACGCCCCCTGGCGCTCAC
>JBIKZY010000045.1:0-18007 GCA_044354475.1 Phycisphaerales bacterium | reverse complement strand
ACGCGGTGGTGCGCCATGCCTCCACCCTGCTGCCCGTGAATCATTGGAATGCCCCCACCCGCGCCCTGATTGCTGCGCGCATCGGCGATGTGCGGCTCATTGACAACATGGCCATGCCAATCCGCGGGCACTTGGGCGAACCCGCCGGACAGGGGTAGGATTCCTTTCATGAATCAGGCTTCGCTCTCGACCGCGCTGCTAGTAATGGTGACAACGATGTTCGTTGCCACTCCAGCAGCGATCGCGGCACCCCAGTATTCCAATCCGCGCCCCAAGACCACGCCACGGACGACGACCCCGCCGCCGACGAACACGGACAGCGATAGCAAAACAGACGCCCCTGCCGTGCCAATCTCAGAGGCCAAGTACTACGCGCAGCTCGAGAAGGCAGACCGCGCGGCGCTGAAAGAACACGAAGGATGGATGATTCCCAAGCCCACCGCTGATCTGAAGTGGATTGGTGGCGATGCCATGGATCGCGCTGCGTTCCGCGACAAGGTGACGGTGATTCAATCGGTGGGCGGAAAGACCAGCCCGCGCGCTGCGCTGGAGAAGGTCAAGCGTTCACTCCCTGCAGGCGTTGTTCTGCTTGGACTGCATACCCCGGACCAAGCGGATCGCGCGGACGACATCCTGGAAAAAGATGCACCGTGCCTGGTGGCGATTGATGCATCCGGCGATTGGTGCGACGCACTTGGCGTCTGGAAGAAGCCCGTCAACATTGTGATCGATAAGACCGGTGCGGTCCGCTATGTTGGACTCAGTGAATTGGGCCTGAAGGCCAAGCTGCCAGCACTCCTTGCCGAGGAAGTGGATGAGAGCATTGAAGCCAAGGAGAAGCCAGACGCTATGGGCGCTGGTGCCACTGATGCGAAGCCAGCAGTTGAAGTGAAGTGGCCCGAGTTCTTGGCACCGATCGATCCAAAGTCCGCCGGCGATATGCGCGGCAAAAAGATTCCTGGCTTCACGGTTGCCAAATGGCTCGGGCAGCGGCCCGATCCGGGAACCCGTCTGGTGGCCATTGACTTCTGGGCAACGTGGTGCGGTCCATGCCGCGCGGCCATCCCGCATGTCAATGAATTGACCGACAAATACGGGCAGGACATCTTGTTTGTGGGCATCAGTGATGAGAAGGATTCTGTGTTTACCGCCGGGATGAAGAAGCAGAAACTCAAGCCTGCGGACTTCAAGTATCCGCTCGCCCTTGACCCTGCAGGAACACTGAAGGACAAGTTCTTTGCGATTCAAGGCATCCCGCACATGGCAATCTTCTCAGCGGATGGAATCGTCCGTTGGCAGGGGCACCCCATGTCATTGCAGACAGAAGACATCGACAAGTTGATTGCCGCCAACCGAGCCAACACCAAGCCATCCGCGGCACCCGGCGCGACCGGCGGCCGTGGCTGGGCGGGCGCGGCAACGACTCAGAAGTCTCGGTGAACGATCGCCAGCGCTGCAGCGTCCAACGCATCACGGGCTGCGCCAGCTGGCACGTTCGCTAGTTCGGCGCGGGCGGTTGCAACCATCGCCTCGGCGCGATGACGCGCATCGACAAGCGCCCCGCCCGCGGTGAGTTCCGCCATCAACGCACTGCCATCACGCGCGCGGATCGTAGCGATGGTTCGTTCGCGACTCACCCCAGTGCAGCGTGCAAGGTGAATGATCACTGGAAGCGTCAGTTTGCCCTTCTCAAGGTCGCGCCCCAGGCTCTTGCCCACCACGTCCTCGCGCCCTTCCAGATCCAAGAGGTCATCCTGAACTTGGAAGGCCACGCCAATTCCTTCGCCAAATCGACGAAGCGCCGCCACGGAATCTTCTGGCGCACCGGAGAGACGCGCGCCGAGTTCGCAGCACGCGCCGATGAGCACCGCGGTCTTGCGACGCACAATCTCAAAGTATGTGCGTTCGTCAAGCGACAAGTCCTCACGATGACTGAGTTGCACCAATTCACCCTCACACAGCGTGTTGGTGACTTCACCAAGGCGAAGGTTGAGCGCTGGATCACCCGCGCGACTGCACAGGTGAAAGGCGTTGGAAATCAGGTAATCGCCAAGCATCACCGCCACTTCGTTGCCGCGCAGATGATTGACCGTGCTGCCCTTGCGGCGCACTTCTGCTTCATCAAGCACATCGTCATGCACCAGCGTGGCCATGTGAATCATTTCACAGGTGGCAGCAATGATCACGTGTCGCTCACCCACATTGCCGAACGCTTGCCCGGACAGGAACACCATGGTTGGACGCAGCATCTTGCCGCGGTAGCGCTCCACGTGCCGACACAACGTGTTCACCGGAGGAAGGTCGCTCGCCAACTGCCGCTCAAAGGCCTTGCTCACTTCTGCCAAGAGCGGCGCAAGTGATGCAATGCCGAGGCCTTCGCTGTTGGTAGAGATTGGCATAGCGACACTCATTCCTTTGCAATGAACTCAGCGTGCGGAACGCCGCGCCGGACGCTTGGCTGCTGACTTGGATGTGGCAGTCACCTTCTGCTTGCCAGACACTGGCTTCTCCGCCACGATGTAAGCAATCCAGCCACCGCATGCCTCGCCGACGGTCTTACGACGGAACACGCCGTCGCCTTCGCCGGTCTTCTTCACGGTGCCTTCCCAATACACGGCCGGGCGCACAAAGCCCGCTTCGATCAGGGTTTCTTGGATTTCCGCCAACGTCCACAGGCGCCAGTCATAGGTGAATGCCTTGCGCAGTTCGGAGCCGTCCGGGAATCGAAAGTGAATGTGGTTCAGCACTTCGCCAGTAATCGGGTTGTACTTCTCGGTGTCCCACAAGTACGTGAATCCGTCCAGATTGCGCGACTCGGTGATCACTGAGAAACTCTCGTAACCACCGTACGCATCAAGGACGAACAAACCGCCATGCTTGATGTTGCTGTACGCGGCACGGAAATACTCAAGCAATCCAGCGCGTGTCTTGAAGAGGAAGTAACTGAAGTTAAGCGCCGCCAGCACATCGGCTTGTTCCGTGGGCGTACTGCGAACATCACCCTTGATCCATTGCATGCGCTTGCACTCATCGGTGGTCAGCGCGGTGCCGTGGCGACCCTTGCCCCATGCCATCGTCTTGGTGCACAGGTCAATTCCATACGCGCGATTGTTTGGGCGATGTTGCACCCACGCGCAACTTGCAAAGCCAGTCCCGCAGAAGTCTTCACGCAACACGGTGGGCACGCGGCCATAGCGCTCGCGGAACGCGCGTTCCATGAATGCAATCTCCGCTGACGGCTCTTGCACCGAAAGTTCATAGAGTTCATGCCGATCGCTGGTGCGCGCGGTACGCCAGCCCTTCACCTTGGCGGCGGGCTTCTTCTTGCGCTTGGTGGCGGTCGCGGAGGGGGACTGACTGCGCTTCTTCTTGAGGGTCTGTGTAGTTGCCATGTGAGGGGTCGAATGCTACTCCGCAGTGCACGGTGACGCGGCACGATCTCTCGTGTTGACTCGCCACGGATCGCAACAATTCGCTCAGCGCCGGGGTGCGCCATCGTTGGTGCGGTACCACTGCGCGGCCGATGCTGCCAGCGCGGGCGCTGTCACCCCAAAGTCCTCCGCAAGCGCCTTCTGCCATGGTTTGCCGCCCTTTATCGCTTTGACCCACGAACCAAACTTCTGCTCGCGATCGGCAATCATCAGGTCAACCATGATGTACCCCACCGAGTAACCGATGGCGTTGTCGCCCGGCCAGGTGCCATCCTTGCCGCTGAGCGACATGATCTTGGTGGCATCACCACCCTGTCTGAAGAAAGCCAATCCCTGCGGGCGCCGGGAAGCATCCACGTTGGAGTTCTTTACACACGCGCGCGCCACCCAGTCAGCAAATCCTTCGTTGGCCCAGTCGGGCATTTGAATAGGCGTTGCGTATCGATACACAATTCCATGGGCGGTCTCATGGACAAGCGTGCTGGCAAATTCCATTTCATTATTGCCGCGGTAGATGGAAATGAACACCTGCGGACCCTTCATGTGACACACCCCGCGCAACATGGCGGGCGCTTTGTGATTGAAGATCGCCGCCTCGGCTAATCGGAAAGTGTCTTGCTTGTCAAAGGCCAACACCACCGCCTTGCCCCAGAACAACTTGACGCCCTTGGGAACTGCCAGGATGTTCGAAACGCGTGCGTACAGACCGTCTAACTCACGCGACCAACGCAGCAATTCCAAGCGGGAAATATCCCCATACACCAGGAAGTTGTCCGTCTCCACCGATTCGTACTTCACGCCGGCCACAGTCATCGCCGCGATGGCCTGTTGTCGCATGGAGTCAATGGCGCTGTTCTGTTCGGCGTCGGTCAGCACTGGCCATGGCTTTGCAGTGGCGTCGTCAGGTAGCACAGCGTCTTGCAGGCGACGCTCGCCTTCCATGCGTTCGTGTTCTTGGCGCGCGATACCGGCTGCTTTACCACGCGTGCGCGCGTCCTCAATAGCTGCAGGCGTTGCTCCCAATCGCTTGGCTTGCGCAAACGCATCATCAGCAAATTGTGCACCGTCACGCGCACTTGCCAGCAATTCACCAAGCGAAGTCCATTGCTCCGCATTCTTTCGATCCATCAACTGCATGTAGACGCGACGCATGTCGGCAGTCACCAGATCCGTCCACGCATGATTTCCAAATGAACCACTGATGCCGTCTTTGGACCACGCACTCACCTTTCCAACGAAGGCTGCACCGCTGAGGAGACGCGCGCGAATTTCAATCGGACGTTCCAGTGTGCCGGCCGGGGCAGCGGACGGTGGTGCGGGCGTTTGGGCGCCGTTCGCGGCATGACTCACCACCACGCACAGGATGCCGACTGCCATGATGGCAGTAAGAGCGCGCGGGAGATGGGCCAAGGCAGTCATGGTTCATAGGAAGCGTAGCTCGTTCGTGCACCTCCAACGTCGTCTGGCGGCACAAACCCATAGTGAACCGTGTCTTAGGTACGAAGCGGCTGCCCAACAGGCTGAGATTTGCCCCTGAAATCTGCGCCAATTCCCGGAAATTTGCGGAGATCGCTCAGCAGCCGCGCGCCACGAACCGATCCCACCACCGGTGGATTTGGAGTGGCAAGCCAATTGCACTCAATATCTGCACGAACCCCTCTGGCAATTCCTAGCATTGCCCGAGAACAATTCGTACGGTTGAAGCGAAGCATGATCCGCCGAAACGGATCAACCCCCCACGAAGGAGGCTGGAAATGTTTGAACGACTCACTGATCGCGCCCGCAAGGTCATGGCCCTGGCTAACCAGGAAGCACAACGCTTCAACCACGAGTACATCGGTACTGAGCACATCCTGCTCGGTCTGGTGAAAGAAGGCTCGGGCGTTGGCGCCAATGTCCTGAAGAACCTCGATATCGATTTGCGCAAGGTTCGCCTCGAAGTGGAGAAGCTCGTCAAGAGCGGCCCCGAGATGGTGACCATGGGCAAGTTGCCACAAACGCCGCGCGCCAAGAAGGTCATTGAGTACGCGATCGAAGAAGCGCGCAATCTCAACCACAACTACGTGGGCACTGAGCATTTGCTGCTCGGCCTATTGCGTGAGCACGACGGCGTTGCCGCGCAGGTCTTGATGAACCTTGGTCTCAAGCTTGAAGAAGTCCGCGAGGAAGTCCTCAACCTGCTCGGCGCTGGTGCTGACCAGGAGCGCGACGAAGCCCCACAGGCTCCGTCCGAGCCGCAAGCACAAGAGCCCGGCCCAACCGAAGGCGGCTCCACTGCGCGCCGCGGCAAGAGCAAGACCCCCGCGCTCGACTCGTTCGGTCGCGATCTCACCGAACTCGCCAAGAGCGGCGAGCTTGACCCGGTCATCGGGCGTGAGCATGAAATCGAGCGTTTGATTCAAATTCTCAGCCGTCGCACCAAGAACAACCCCGTGCTGTTGGGCGAAGCTGGTGTCGGCAAGACTGCCATCGTTGAAGGTCTTGCGCAACGCATCTTGGCGCAGGAGGTCCCGGATCTTCTGTTTGACAAGCGTCTGGTGGTGCTTGACTTGGCCAGCATGGTTGCCGGCACCAAGTACCGCGGTCAGTTTGAAGAGCGCATCAAGGCAGTGATGAATGAGGTGCGTCGCGCCAAGAACATCATTCTGTTCATCGATGAATTGCACACCTTGGTTGGTGCCGGCGGAGCAGAAGGCGCGATCGACGCGTCCAACGTGCTCAAGCCAGCCCTGGCCCGTGGTGAAATTCAGTGCGTCGGCGCAACCACTTTCGATGAGTACCGCAAGTACATCGAGAAGGACTCTGCGCTGGAGCGTCGATTCCAGTCCATCGTGGTTGAGCCACCAAACGCTGACCAGACTTTCCTGATTCTGCAGGGTCTGCGCGAGCGCTACGAGAAGCATCACAAGGTTCGCATCACCGACGGCGCACTCCGCGCTGCCGTGGATCTTTCCGGCCGGTACATCACCGGTCGCGTGCAGCCAGATAAGTCGATCGATGTGATCGATGAGTCCGGTGCTCGCTTGCGCCTCAAGAGCATGACCAAGCCGCCTGATCTGGCGGACATGGAATCGCGCATCGAGCGCCTCTCCATTGAGAAGGACGACGCCGTCAAGAACGCCGACTACGAGAAGGCAGCCGAGCTGCGCGATCAGGCCGAGAAGCTCCGCAAGGAGAAAGAGCGCATGCAGCAGACTTGGCGCGACCGCATGAACGAGGTCGATGCCGTGGTCGATGAGAATGTCATCGCCGAAGTCGTCAGCAAGATGACTGGTGTGCCGCTCACTCGCTTGGAGAAGGCAGAGAGTTCACGTCTCCTGCAGCTGGAAGCGGAACTGCACAAGTCCGTCATCAGCCAGGACGAGGCCGTCAAGCAGGTTTCCCGCGCGATCCGCAAGGCGCGCTCGGGACTCAAGGATCCGAAGCGGCCGATGGGCTCCTTCATGTTCCTTGGGCCAACCGGCGTCGGCAAGACACTCTTGGCCAAGGCACTCGCTGAGTTCATGTTCGGCGACCCAGATGCAATGATCCGCCTCGACATGTCTGAGTACATGGAGAAGCACAATGTGTCGCGCCTGGTTGGCGCTCCTCCCGGATACGTCGGATACGAAGAAGGCGGTCAGCTCACTGAACGCGTCCGTCGTCGTCCGTACTCGGTGATCCTGTTCGACGAAGTCGAGAAGGCGCACCCCGATGTGTTCAACATGTTGCTGCAGGTGATGGATGACGGGCACTTGACCGACTCGTTCGGTCGGCGCATCGACTTCCGCAACGCCATCATCATCATGACTTCGAACATCGGTTCGGACATCATCAAGGGTGGCGCCAACTTTGGCTTCACCAAGCGTGAAGAGGTCCAGGACTACGAGAAGATCAAAAAGGCCTTGTTCAGCGAGGCGGAGAAGTTCTTCCGTCCCGAGTTCATCAACCGTCTTGACGACATGATCGTGTTCCGACCGCTCATCAAGGCGGATCTGACCTACATCATTGATCTTGAGTTGTCCAAGGTGAAGGAACGCCTGACTGGGCGTCGCATCACTCTCGAAGTCAGTGACCCGGCAAAGGACTTCCTCATCGAGAAGGGCTACAACCCTGACTTCGGTGCCCGTCCGCTGCGTCGCGCGTTGGCGCAGTTCATTGAGGATCCGCTTGCAGAGCGGCTACTCAGTGGCGAGTTCGGCGAAGGCACTGCGATTGTTGCTGTGCACGAGGCCGGCAAGGACTACCTGACCTTCACCGGTACTGGTACAGAGAGCACTGACGAGACTCGCAAGATCGAGGCGCAGCCGACCTGAGTCGGAGTGATTGAAATTGTTTCCAGCTTCCGCCGGCCGGTCGTATGTTGCGACCGGCCGGTGTGTTTTTGTAACTCGTATAGTTTCCACGCGATGACTGCTGCCATCACAACACGCACGAGCGGAACGAACCATCTGGTGGTGGATTCGCTGCACGTCTATCCACTCAAGGGCGCCGCAGGATTTTCGCCGCGCACGTGGCCGGTTGATGAGCGCGGGCTTCGTCATGACCGTCGCTTCATGGTTGTCGATGAGGACGGGATATTCATCTCGCAACGCACGAACCAACGGATGGCACTGATTGGCGCGGTGATTTCTGACGCGGGGCTACGCATTGCAAGTGCAGCGGGAACGCTGGATGTTCCCTTCCCATCCAGCAGCGCTCCAACACTTCGCGCCACCGTCTGGGACGACTGCTTTGACGTTCGCGTCTCGGATCCCACCGCAAGCCGCATGCTGAGTGAAGTACTTGGTGTGCCCGCACAGTTGGTGTGGATGGATGATGATTGCGAGCGACTGACAAGCGTCAAGCGCGGAGAGCCACGGCGGCATCTCAGCCTTGCAGACGCCGCTCCGCTGCTCCTCACAACGACTGCCGCACTGGAAGACTTGAACACGCGGCTGATGCGCGGCGGCTCATCAGCGATACCCATGGATCGATTCCGCCCGAATGTAGTGGTGCGTGGCGCCACGGCCGGCGCCGACGATGAGTGGCGCGCCCTGCGCATTGGCAGCGCCGCGTTTCGCGTCAGTAACGCATGCAAACGCTGCAAGGTGATCACCATCGATCAATCCACCGGCGAGTTCACCGGCAACGAGCCGCTCGCCACCCTTGCCACCTACCGCGCCGAAGGACCAAGCGTGACATTCGGACAGCACTTGCTGACTGAGATAAGCGGCATGATCAGCGTGGGCGATACGGTGACGGTCTAAGGCACAACGCGCACCCCCGATGGGAGTGCGCGTTGTGATGTACGGACCTCGGTTTCTAGAGATCAGACTCCGCGACGGCGACCAGCACCGCTGATCAGACCGGCCGCGCCGAGCAGCGCGATGGCGCCTGGAGCTGGAATAACTGCGGTGCCGAGGTACATGGTCTCAGCGCCGACGAAGTAGGCCGCACTGGTTCCCATTGGCTGAATCTTAAAGGAAGTGATGGTCTGGTTCGGATCGGCAACCCAGAAGCCCATGAATTGGTCAGCAGAGCTGATGGTGCGGAAGATCGACTCACCGGTGGAAAGCTTCAGCCAAATCTTGCCGGCAACGGCCTGACCTGCATCGTTCACAAACTGGAAGCCGCCCCCGATGCCGCGAACGCCACCCATCGGCATTTGATAATCAGCAGTGAAGTTCATGGTGACGGTGGCGCCCGCTTGAGTGGCGTACAGGCCATTGCCGACGGGCTGGAGTGAACCACCCGACGCTGTGGCCGTCCATGTGTACCAGTCTACGCCGCCAGAGACGGACGAACCAGGGGCGAGACCCTTGAATGTCTCCGTGTAGTACTCGGCTGAGTAGCCGGCACCGAAGAGGTTGATGTCTGCGTCAGTCGGCGCGTTCTGCCATTCCGTGAGGTCGTTGAAGGCAATGACTTCCGAGGTGTAGCCTGCGTTGGCTGAGGCGATGAGTGAGCAGGCGGCGATCGTTGCGAATGCGAAGTTCTTCATATTTTTACCCTGTTTCCCTGTGAAATCGAAATGTGTGTGTGTGAGGTGTCGAAAGTATTAATTACTGATTGCCGGTGCGGCGACGGCCGCTAGCAAACACGGAGGCGATACCCAAGAGCGCGCATGCGCCTGGTGCGGGAACTCCCGCGAATCCGAAGTACAAGTTGCTGGTCGAGACTGCGTACGCGCTGGCGAGCGGCTTGAGGGTCAGGCCAGTGATGGTGACCTCTGGATCAGTGACCCAGAAGCCCGCAAACGACGACTTGGCGGTGAATTCCTGAACGACGGCTGCGCCGTTGGAGAGCGTGATCTCGATGCGGCCGGGCTGATACGCGCCAGACGCGTCGATGAAACCGAAGTCTCCACCGATACCGTGGAGACCGCCGACCGCGGAGGGCTTACCTCCAAAGTTGAAGAACAGCGTGGTACCAGCCTTGACGGTCGACATGGCGCCGAACGCTTGGGTGACATCACCAGCGCTTGCGGACGCGGTCCATGATGTCCAGCCCATACCGCCGGAGATGGAAGTCTGCGTCAGCGGGCGCTTCGATACAAATGATTCGGAGGCGGTAGCAGTGGTCCAGCCCGCAGGGAAGACTCCCGGCTCAGCTGCGAACTCATTCCACTCAGCGAGGGTGGTGCAGGCGACGGTAGAGACCACGCCTGCCCATGAACTACCAGCAAGAAGTCCGACCGTCCCGACCAATGCCAATGATTGAAATTGCATCCCTGTTCCCTTTTCTGCGGGCAAACTGCCCGCTCCTTTCACCACCCGGGAAATCCTCGGTCCGCACGGACCTGTCGGATTAATCACCTCATTGGGGCTGGCCGCTCCCTGCGACCTGCTCCGATGGTGTCTCCCATGCCCATAGAGGCGGGAAACATGGCAGACATGGATCATGACAATTCGAAAAATTCGAAAAGTGCTAATTTCAAGTTGATAACAACATGCGGACGTTTGATTGGGCTTCGATGACACCGATACGATCCGCGCAATGGAAATTCTTGTCCTTGGCGGAACGGCATTCCTCGGTCCAGAAATAGTCGAAGCTGCACAGCGCCGCGGTTGGAAGCTCACCCTCTTCAACCGCGGCAAGACGCGTGCTGATTTATTCCCCGATCTTGAGAAGATCCAAGGCGACCGCGATCCTGCCAAGGGCGAGGGTCTGAAGGCGCTGGAGAAGGCCATCGCCGATGGGCGGCGCTGGGACGGCGTCATCGATACATCCGGCTACCGACCGCAGGACGTGCGCGCGTCCGCCACGCTGCTGGCCAAGGCCGCGCGACATTACGTGTTTGTATCCACAGTGTCCGTGTACGCCTCCATGGCCACTCCGAATGCCGACGAAAGTGCAGCCGTGGGCACGATCGAAATACCTGAGGAACAGAAGCTCAGCAACGAAACGTACGGACCACTCAAGGCCGCGTGCGAGAAAGAAGCACTCAAAGCATTTGGCGACCGCTGCTCGGTGCTGCGCCCTGGCCTGATCGTCGGGCCCGGCGATCCAACCGATCGGTTTACGTATTGGCCCGTGCGTATTACACGCGGCGGGCGCGTCTTGGTGCCTGGCCCCAAAGAGCCACGCAAGGCGCTGATCAGTTTCGTTGATGTGCGCGACTGCGCGGAGTTCTGCGTTCGCTGCATCGCTGATGGTCACGGTGGAACCTACAACGTCACCGGACCTGCCGGACCGTTGACGTTTGACGAAATGGTTGACGGCTGCAAGGCGTGCACTGCAGCGTCGGTGGAATTCGTACCGATCGATGAGACATACTTACTGGAAACTGCCAAGGTTTCACCATGGATGGGGCTGCCGCTGTGGCTGCCTGAAGATCCACAATTTGCAGGCGCTGGCAACATCAGCCGCGCGCGCGCCGTTGCGGCTGGCTGCACGTTCCGCCCACTGGCAGACACCGTGCGCGACACGCTGGCGTGGTGGGACAAGCAGCACCCAGATGCGTATGTATGGGGCGCTAAACCCGGCCAACCCGGGCTATCAGCGGAGCGCGAATCAACCATCATCACCGAATGGGAAGCGTCAAAGAAGTGACTCCTGAAGAATTTCCCGTTGGACCGTTGGCTGCACCCGAGCAATTGATGCTCGCTGGTCCACGACCACGACTTGAGGAACTGTGGCGAGTGATTCGCATTGCAGTGGAGTTCATTCGTGGGTTTCGAAAGTTGCACTTTGTTGGTCCATGCGTGACGGTGTTTGGCAGTGCACGCTTCCCCGAAGACCATCGGTGGTACGCCATGGCGCAACAGGTGGGCGCTGAGCTTGGCCGGCGCGGCTTCACGGTGATGACTGGCGGCGGACCCGGGATCATGGAAGCCGCCAATCGCGGCGCGCGCGAAGTGGGTGCACCCAGCATTGGTTGCAACATCGCTTTGCCGAAGGAACAGAAACCAAATCCGTGGTGCGACAAAACCGTGGAGTTTCGCTACTTCTTCATCCGCAAGGTGATGCTGCTGAAGTACTCGTATGGCTTTGTGGTGCTACCGGGCGGATACGGCACCATGGATGAATTGTTCGAAACGCTCACCCTCATGCAAACCGGCAAGATCGAGGACTTTCCCGTGGTCATCATGGGCAAGGAATACTGGGACGAATTGGATGACTTTGTACAGAAGCGCATGATTCCAGACGGCACCATCGATAAGGAAGATCGCAGCCTCGTGAAGGTGACCGATGATCCCATCGAAGCCGCGGAATTCATCTCGGAAGTCACGCAACGACGATTCGGATTACGCATGGGCGCGCGTGCGCGCAAGCGTTGGTGGTTGTTCGAGGGCTGATCCATATTGGTCGCTGGCGCCGAATGTTGCCGCATCGGTTGGGCTGGTTGACCATAACGAGTATCACTCACCTCTATGGCACAGGCATTTCGAATCACCATGGTTGATGGTCCCCCCGGCACTGCCGGTCAGTTCGAGATCCACCCCGACCGCCCCACCGTCATCGGGCGAGCGGATGAATGCCACGTCCAGTTACCAACGCTCACGATCGGCCGTCGACATGCTGCGCTGGTCTGGAGCACCGACCCAGGCACCGGCGATGGGCACATGCGGCTGCGCGACCTTGATAGTCGGACCGGCACCATGCTCAACGGCACCCGCCTGGCACGGAGTACGGAAATTCGCGTCGAATCTGGTGACCTGATTGGCGTGGGGCCCTTCCAGTTCCGGCTCGACGGCGCGGACAACACTCAGGCCCCGATGCACTCGATTCGACTTGGTGAAGAGAACGTCAGCACCGGAATGCTGGCAGAGGCCATTCTGCTTGAGCATCCAAATGCCCTTGCCGCCGATTACTTGGTGCATCTCCTCAACGCAACCGAATCGATGTCACACGCAACCGACCTCGCCAGTGTGGCGGATGCCGCGGTGCGGTCGCTGGTTGCAGCTACTAGTTTTTCAAATGTCGCCTTCTTGCTGCAAGGCAACACGATTGATCGCATTGACGCACTCGCATGTGCTGGGCGCATCCAAGATTCCACGGGTGCCGTCTTAGTCAGTCGAACCATGCTGCGCAACGCACGAGACCGCGCGTATGTCTATCACCGTGAGGGTGGCGATGCGCCCATTCTTGCCAGCGAGAGCGTGCTGCGCATGGACATTCAAGAGGCTGCGTGCATTCCCGTGAAGACTGGAGCTACGTTCCATGGCTGGCTCTATCTCGACCGTCGCGGCGCGTCATCAAGCACAAATATTCATGAGGCCGTGAACTTTGCTGCTGCGATCGGCCACTTTGTAGGGCTAGCGCTTTCCAATGTGGCGCGCATGCAACTCCAAGAACGCATGGACCGTGAGCAACGCGAACTCTTCAGCGGCACCATGCGCACGCTCATTGAAGCGATTGATGCCAAGGATCCCTACACGCGCGGACACAGCGATCGCGTCAGTCGATTTGCCGCGCTGCTTGCCGAACGAGCCCAACTCGGAAGTCCGTTCGTCGAACAAGCGCGCTTGTGCGGGCTTGTGCACGACATTGGAAAGATTGGCGTGCCTGAGGAAATCCTGCGCAAGCCGACCATGCTAGAGGTACACGAGTTCGCGCTCATCAAGCAACACCCCGAGCGGGGGTTATCCATGCTGCGTGACATTCCGCAACTGCGCGAGATCCTTCCAGGAGTGCTTGATCACCATGAGCGCTGGGACGGCCAGGGGTACCCCAACCAAAGCGCTGGCATGGATATCAGCTCCCTCGGCCGCGTGGTTGGCATCGCCGATGCGTTCGACGCAATGACAAGTTCACGGTTGTATCGCCCCGCGCGAAACACTGCGGCGGCACTGAACGAGATTCGTGGATGTGCGGGTACGCAATTCGACCCCACCTTGGCTGAGGTGTTTGCCAGCATCTCGCCTGAAGAGCTCGAGCCGATTATGGCACATCGAAGACCGGTGATGCCGGAGACCGATGCGCTGGGGACGTAACTAACACCGCGAGCATGCATGCTGCGCATCCCGCGCGATTACTTCTTCGCGTCGGCTCCGGCCTTGACCTCAACCTCCAAGGTCAGGACCTGCTTGGCCGCAATGTTCTTGTCGGTGAGGCTCACCTGAGCAAATTCAATCTTGGTCTTGCCGACCTTGCGGGCGTGCAGGTGGTAGATGGTTTGCATGTCCGTACCAGCCGCTAGCTTGCCGTCCGGCTCGATATCAAAGGATGCATCCACCAACAGATACGCATCGTTGGGCGTACGGCATTGCCACTCGTATCCATCGCCGGACTTGGAGGCGAGGGAAACCTTGAAGTCTTCGCCATCGGTGGCAGTGCCGTCCGTGGACTTCGTCAGTTTCAAGACGTCACCCTGCGCGATCGGACCACCGCTGTGATCCTTGCCACCCATGAGGAGCCGCACGGCCATCACCGGCGGCGGACCGTTCTTGCAGCCCTGCATTGGGACAGACACGCATGCGAGAGCGAGAAGAGCGATGGTGACTTTGGAGCACGTTGGCATGGTGAAATAGTCTTTCGATGGCGTGTGGATGAATACTGGTTCGCAAGCGGCGCCGCCGCAAGGGAACCGCACTCTACCCCCCCCTATCGGCGCACCCGCCCTACTCTCCTACAATTCTGCCGATGTTCCGCCTTCAAAGCCCCTACCAACCCACTGGAGATCAGCCAGAGGCGATCGAGCAGTTGGTGGCAGGGCTGGCGCGTGGCGAAAAGTTCCAGACGCTGCTGGGCGCCACCGGTACCGGCAAGACCTTCACCATGGCGAATGTCATCGCGCGCACCGGCAAGCCGACGCTCCTCATCAGCCATAACAAGACGCTTGCGGCGCAGCTCTATGAAGAGATGAAAGAACTCTTCCCGGACAACGCCGTCTGCTATTTCGTCAGTTACTACGACTACTACCAGCCTGAGGCGTACATCCCGCAGCGCGACATCTACATTGAAAAAGACGCGAGCCGCAATCAAGACCTCGACCGCTTGCGCCTGCTGGCAACCAGCTCGCTGCTTTCGCGGCCGGATGTAATCGTCATCTCCAGCGTCAGTTGCCTGTACGGTCTGGGATCACCGGACGAATTCCGAAACCGCATGGTGGTGGTTGAACGCGGTACCACACTGAAGCGCCGCGACTTTCTCATCAGCCTTGCAAACATGCAATACGTGCGCAAGGAAATCGAACCGGGTCGCGGTAACTTCCGAGTGCGCGGCGATTCCATCGAAGTCTTCCCTGCGAGTGAGCAACACGCGATCCGCATCGGCCTCTTCGGCGAAGAAGTGGAATCGATCGAGACATTCGATCCGGTCAGTGGCGAAGTTCTCAGCGAAGAATCGCGCGCATGGGTGTTCCCCGCTGTGCACTACATGATGCCGGAAGATCGGATGAAGCGCGCGCTTGATGAAATCAAAGCAGAGCTTGACGAACGCGTCCTGGAGTTGCGCGCGGAAGGCAAATTGCTGGAGGCGCAACGACTCATCGGACGCACTAAGTATGACCTGGAGATGATCCAAGAAACCGGCTACTGCGGCGGTATTGAAAACTACAGTCGCTTCTTTGACGGCCGCGCGCGCGGACAACGCGCGTGGACACTGATGGATTACTTCCGCCGCGTGCCCGGGCATACCGAGAACGACTGGCTCGTAGTGGTAGACGAAAGTCACGTCACGCTGCCGCAGATTCGTGGCATGTACTTCGGTGACAAGGCGCGCAAGCAGACGCTTGTAGACCACGGCTTCCGCTTGCCGAGCGCCATGGACAACCGCCCACTTCGCTTCGAGGAGTTTGAAGAAATCATTCCAGCGGTGGTGTATGTCAGTGCAACGCCAAGCCCGCTAGAACTGGAGCGCTCGCACGGCGTGATCGCCGAACAAGTGATTCGACCGACCGGACTTGTGGACCCAATCATCACGCTCCTGCCTGCGCGCGGTCAGATTCCCGATCTCTTGGAGCGCTGCAAGGAACGCGCCGCGCGCGGCGACCGCGTGCTGGTCACCGCGCTCACCAAGCGCCTCTGCGAGGAACTCACCAATTACCTCCATAAGAACGGTGTGCGCGTTCGCTACTTGCACAGCGAAATCGAAACGCTGGACCGTATTGAAATTCTCAAGGAATTGCGCGAAGGCTTGTTTGACGTGCTCGTTGGCGTGAATCTGCTGCGCGAAGGTCTTGACCTTCCGGAAGTCAGCCTGGTCTGCATTCTTGACGCGGACACGCAGGGGTTCCTGCGCAGCCGCTCGAGTTTGATTCAGACCATGGGCCGCGCCGCGCGCAATTCTGGCGGCGAAGCAATCCTGTACGCGGACAAGATGACGCCCGAGATGGAAGCCGCCATCGACGAAGTCTCACGCCGTCGCGCCAAGCAGATTGCCTACAACAAGGAACACGGCATCACGCCAGAGACGATCGTGAAAGCGATCCGTCAGGGCATTGCTCTTGAGATCAAGGCCAATCGCACCGCGCGTGAAGCGGTTGGGGCAAAGGAGTCACGCCGCTTCGACAAAGCGGAAGCATTGCGTGAACTTGAGGAAGACATGCTCGCAGCCGCCGACGCGTTGGAGTTTGAGAAAGCCGCACGCCTGCGCGATCAACGCAAGCGCGTCGAAGCACTGCCCGAAGTTGAGGGCATGGCCGAGGAGCCAGAAGTGGAAGAAAAGCCACGACCGAAGGCTGGCATGCCCGGCACCCGCGCGGGTCGGGGGCGTAAGGGGAAGAAGTAGCGTCCCACGCGTTACAACGCATCGCTGCGCTCGTATCGATTACCGGCGCCGCGTCTGCAACACCATGCTCCGCGTTGCGCGCACGAGAATCTCTCGCTCCGAGCGATCCATCCGGGCAGTGCGACGGTCCTTGACGGAAGCCTTCGAAGTGTCAACGCCATTGGTCGCCTGACGGGCATGCAGTGCGGAAATGTCGGCTCGAAGCGGCATTGCGGTTAGGGCTCATTCGTCCCTGCCAAGCCATTTGATTCACTTTTCTTGCAATGTGCCCCGCTTGTCACCACCCACACAGGTCGCAACGCGCCGTGCCACCTATATTTACGGACCTCCTATGGCCCGTGCAAAGCCACAACCCGCTGACCTCCGTTCCATCCGTATTCGCGGAGCGCGCGAGCACAACCTCAAGGGCGTGGATGTCACCATCCCGCGCGACTGCCTGGTGGTGATGACCGGCGTCAGTGGCAGCGGCAAGAGCTCGCTGGCGTTCGACACCATCTTTGCTGAAGGTCAGCGCAAGTACATGGAGAGCCTCTCCGCGTATGCGCGCCAGTTCTTGGACCAGATGCAGAAGCCGGATGTGGACTCCATCGAAGGTCTGCCGCCAACCATCGCTATTGAGCAACGCGGCGGCGGTCACACGCCGCGTTCCACCGTAGCCACCACCACGGAAATCTATGACTACCTGCGCCTGATGTTCGCGCGCTGCGGAACGCCCACCTGTTGGCACGCTGATGAGAAGGGGCGCGTCTGTGGCAAGCCGATTCGCGCCACTGCGCCGACACAGATCGTTGATGCGATTCTTGCTACTGAAGGTGCGCGGCTCATGTTGTGCGCGCCGGTGGTGCGCGGCAAGAAGGGCTTCCACAAAGATGTGCTGGAGGCGCTGGCCAAGCAAGGACTCATGCGTGCGCGCGTGAACGGCACCGTTCTTGATATCCGCGAGACGCTCAAAGCTGGCGGCGAGAATCCACTGGCGCTCGGTCGCTACGAGGCGCACACCATCGAAGCCGTCATTGACCGAGTGGTGGCGCGCGAAGAAGATCGTCAGCGCATTGCAGAAAGCGTGGAAACCGCGCTGAAACTGGGCGAAGGCAACATTCTGGTGTTGGTGGAAGACGCCGCTGGCGCGTGGACCGAACACCGCTACAGCGAGAAATTCTCCTGCGCGGATCACCCCGAATGTGCGCTTGAAGAATTGGAGCCCCGTCTCTTTAGTTTCAATAGTCCGCAAGGCGCATGTCCAGCCTGCGCGGGACTTGGTCATGTGCAGGAGTTTGACGAGGATCTGGTGATCCCCGATCGCAGCAAGCCGTACTCCGAAGCAGTGGAACCGTGGCGCCGCAACGGCCCGCGCATGAACATGTTCTACTCGCGCGCCATCCGCAACTTCGGCGCGTTCTTCAAACTCAAGCCCACCACGCCGTTTGAATCACTCCCCGCGA
>JBIKZY010000166.1:0-4829 GCA_044354475.1 Phycisphaerales bacterium | reverse complement strand
TTTAGTGCTGCACGCAAACTTGGAGATCACCAACACCGAGTACTACCGTACCGCCAAGCAACAGTTCTTCGCCAACAACTCTCGAAAGCCCGTGGTCACCGAACCACATGAGCACAACGGCGCACTCGATACAGAGATCGTTGTGCCAATTGTGATAGACGGCCGCTTCATGGGCATTGCAGGTATCGCGCGACCGCTAGTCCTTGGTGGCGAACGCGCCAAGGAGACGGCGAACAAATCTGGTCTGACTGTCCTGATACTGACTGATGAAGACAACTTTATCGCTGCCGCTTGTGGCGATCCAACTATCAGTGAACAAGATCGCGGAAACTATGCCGCGGCCGTTGGCAAGAATCTCGATAAGACGCCGTGGGCAACCAACCTTCGTCCGCTCCTTGCCCAAACGGGGGCTGCGTTCATTGGTCGCGCAGTTAATCCATTCACGGATGCAGAGGATATTCATGCGCTTGCTCCCATTAAAACCGGCGGGTGGCGCGTGGTGGTTGAAGTGCCGCGCGCGTGGCTGATCAAGTCCGTCTGGGACGGTCTGTGGGTGAACCTGTTGGTAGGAGCAATCGGAATCGCCATCATGGCCACGCTGATCATGCGCACCGCATGGCAGGTGGTATCGCAAGTCCGCGGAGTCACTGTGGGTATCAGTAGCACCGCCGTGGAAATGGCTAGTTCCAGCCGCCAGCAAGAGGACGTTTCACAAACCTTTGGCTCAAGCAGCGTAGAAATTGCCGCAGCGGTTCGACAGATCACTGCGACCGGCACCGAGCTCCTTCGCAAGATGGAGCAACTCGCGGAAGCCGCCAGCGAATCCGCGCAGAACGCCACGGCAGGTCGTGCCGGCGTGCAGGCTATGGGAAGCACCATGGACGGCCTGGCTGCAGCGACCACCAATGTGGCCGAGCGTCTGTCTGCTATCAGCGAGAAGGCCACCAGTATCAATACGATCGTTGACACCATTACCAAGGTGGCCGATCAGACCAACTTGCTGAGCGTTAATGCCGCTATTGAGGCGGAAAAGGCTGGCGAGAGTGGACGTGGCTTCTTGGTGGTCGCGCGCGAGATTCGCCGACTGGCCGATCAAACGGCATCCGCTACGTTGGACATTGAGAATATGGTTCGACAGATGCAAGCCGCCGTGTCCGGTGGTGTCATGGAGATGGACCGATTTAGTGAGCAAGTTCGCCGCGGTGTCACCAACGTCGGTGATGTTGGACAGCGACTCACGCAGGTGATCGATCAAGTGGGAAGCGTCGAGAGCCGATTTGCCGAAGTCACCGAGGGCATGCATAGCCAGGTGCAGGGTGCAGATCAGATCCGACAAGCGATGGATGCGCTGGCACAGAATGCCACACGAGCAAAGGAGGCCACCAGCGAATTCTCGCAGGCAGCCTCCATTCTCCGTGAGTCGATCATGTCGCTCAGAAGTATTGTTGGTGGTGAAGTCGGGGTGTGACCACCCTCGCCGTCGTCATCATTACGTACACGGGCCCCATGCGGCAAGGATCACCGCCATGTCGGCACCATCGGTGACGCCGTCGCCGTTGTAGTCAAACGCGGACGCTTGACCCCAACTTCCAAGCATTAAGCCCAGGTCCGCAGCATCCACGACACCGTTGTTGTTGGCATCGCCAGTGCATTCAGGCGGCGCTCCGGGTGCACTACCCATCGCAATGATGCTGGTGGGTAACAGGCCTGGAATCGAGTAACTGGCAGTGCAGCCCACATCCACCGATTCGCCCGGAAGAATCACTTCGTTGTAGGCAGCATTGGTCACTACGTAGTGGTTGCCAACTTGGCTCTGCAGCACTCCGCTCCAGACGCTTCCGACTGTTGCAGTCCAGTCAAACTCTAACTTCCAGCCACGGATGGCGTAGTTGGAAGCATTGGTGATGCGGAAGCCGCCCTGCCCTCCGCCGGTCCACTGATTGGTGAACGCAAAGGTCACTGCTGCCGGAATGATCGGCGGTGCGCCGGTATCACCGTAGTCAACACCACCGAAATCAAGATCACTGGTGGAGAAGAACACCTCATTGTTGGGATCAATGCGCTGCCACGTGACATACAGAACATGGCGGCCCACTCGCGCAGGAAGATCGAGAGTCATGTAGTAACTCATCCCAGCGCCCGACGTTCCGCAATAACAATCCGTGCTGCCTTTGCCGCACGAACCTGCCAACGTTGCGGTCTCGCCACCAGCCACCGGCACCAGATCTGCCCAACGCAGTGGCTGCCGCGGGTCGTATCCATCACGGGTGATGTACGCCTTGAAGAAACTTGGGTCGTGCGGCGTAGTGGTGAAGAATCGGCACACGCGCGGACCGGCAACGGCGGGAGTAGCGAACCAATCCGTACGTGCTAGGTTGAGACCTGCATACTTATCTCGCCCTGCTCCGGGAAGTTGTCCATCCGGAATGGTGGCTGGATAGTCATAGCCAGGAATGTTGCGGGTGACCTCGTTCCAGTCATAGAACGCCTGCGTTCCAGCAACCGCAATGGCGGCACTTGCGGCAGCGGTCTGTGGCGTCTCGGGATTGTCGAGGAAGATTTTGTAGGTTCGACTGATTGGATCGGCCATGGAGCCATGACCAAACGCGGTGAGTGATGTCGAGACGGTCACGAGCAGAGTTGATAGGCAGGTAATTAACTTTTTCATCTTGGTACCTTTCTCTTGAGATCTAAGAAATACGGTCGCGGGGTGAGGTGAGTTCGTCATTCACGGTGTTGTGCAGTCAGCACAAACTCATGGCAGGCTCAGGGCAATTTCATGCCTTGGAAGATGGTGTCCAGGAGTGAAGCTCCGGGAAGCGCGGTGTCCTCGCTGAGCTCCCAGAACATCACGCCTCCCAGGGCTTTCTGGTTCGCAAAATTCATCTTGACTTGCGTCGATTCCGGGTCGTCATAAGTGATGAATCGCTGCGCAGCGGGTGAGTAGAGGTAGGGAACCTGCGCCTCGGCGTTCCAGTAGCGCGTGTAACCAGCGGCACCCACGAAGGAACCGTTGGCGAAACTCAAGACGCCGCTACTGAGCAGCGCGTTGTACGGGAACTCCGTCTCGCCGAGTCCGGGTGAAACCGCCTCGGTTCCAGGCTGACCAAGCCCGTTGCCGTTTGGTCCGGGCTGCACGGAGTTCCATCCACGACCGTAGAACGGCATGCCCAGCACAAGCTTGGAAGGCGCAACACCGGGGTTGCCATTACTTCCGTTGAGGTAGATGTCCATGGTGCCAGTCACTGACCACTTTGCTGCCGATGGATTGGGATCAATGTTCACCATTGGTGAGTTGAGACCGGTGTATGAGTCCCAGCCACCGTGGTAGTCGTAGGTCATGACGTTGATCCAGTCGCAAATCGCTGCGATTGCTGGAGGATTGATGTCGGCAATCTTGGTGTCACCGGCAGGGGCTGCAATGGTGAGGTAGTAGGTGCGGCCGTCGATAGCAGACTGGCGATTCAGTTCATCGCGCAGCGCCTGCAGTAGGAGCAAGTAGTTGCCGCCGTCAGTCGCGGGGTCGCCGATACCGCTCTGCGACAATCCACCGCCGCCTGGATACTCCCAGTCGATATCAATGCCGTCGAATCCGTACTTGGCAACCACATACACGGCAGACTTTGCAAAGTCCGCACGCTTCTGTGCACTGCGCGCGATTGAGAAGAACGGTGACGAGAGCGTCCAGCCACCGATCGAAGCCATGGTGCGCAACTTGCTGTGCGTTTGCTTCAAATCGCGCAGTTGTGCAAAGTTACTGCCCTCGCGGAATGCTGGCGACATGGTGAGCGCTTCGGCAGCGGTATTGGCCTTCACATCGGCCCACTCATCAAAGAGACCAACGCCAGCGCTCAGCGTGGTGCCAGCTGGTTGCTGCAGATAGTTGGCGTAATCGCTGTACCGCCATCCGCGGTACGAAGAGACAATGATGTTCCATGCATTTGGCATGGTGCGGTCGAGCGGAATGAGGAATGCATAGTTAATGACATTGATCCGATCGGCGCGCACCGAAGTCACCGGGAAATTCTTCTGATAGATGCCCCAATTTGGGTAGTAACCGACAATCTTTCGCTGCTCAACGGTGGGCATTTTGTCATAGCCCGTGCTGTCGGTTGGGCATGCGCCCCATGCAGAAAGCATGGCTGCAATGTCGGCTCCATCAACGGTGCCGTCGCCAGTGAGGTCTCGCACTGTTCCTGGGCCCCAGCTGCTTAAGAGCAACGCAAGATCGCTACCGTTGACTTTGCCATCACGGTCGGCATCGGCAGCGCATGTGCCCGTGGCGCCGCCGCCGGTTCCGCCGCCGGTGCCACCACCGGTTCCGCCGCCGGTACCTCCACCTGTTCCGCCACCGCCGGTACCTCCGCCGCCACTCGCTGTGGTGCTGAAGGTCAGACCAGTCGGCAGCACGCCGGAAGGGGACTGATTGAATACGCAGCCCACCTCAATGGAGGCGCCGGGCGCCACTGTTCCGTTCCATGCGGAATTGACCACCGTGTAGTGATTACCCACCTTGCTTTGAATGGTGCCGTTCCACAGACTGGTGACGTCGGCGGTCCAATCAAACTCCAGAACCCAGTTCTGCATCGCCTGACCAGTGGTATTGGTGGCAATGAAATTGCCCTGCCCCCCAGTGGTCCATTGGCCCGTAAACGTGAAAGTAGCGTCCGCAAAGCACGGCGCAGAAATGGCGACAGCACAGGCAATCATGCCAAAGATGTTCTTCATAACGAAGGATTCCTTTATGTACAAGAGGCGTAGAATTACTGCGCGCATCAGCGTGCGCGAAGTCTTGACTGGTCCAAACCAACGATGGGGCGTGCCTTGAC
>JBIKZY010000165.1:0-4835 GCA_044354475.1 Phycisphaerales bacterium | reverse complement strand
GTGTTATTGGCAGTTGTGAATTTGCATGCTTTTTTACGTGGCCGGCATGCTCCACGACGCGCCACACTGTGCGTTGCCTGTCCGGTCGATGCCGGTACGGCCCCAAATTGTCAAAGAATCAGAACAACGCAGTATAGGTTGAATCGGCAGGATGTCCAAGGAAATCTCGCGCGCGTTATCTCGCCATTTGAGCCCATAGACTTGTTGCATGACCACTCTGACGCAGCCGCACGCATATTCCGCCGCCATTGATTCCTACGAGCGCGGGGCAGCCACGCTGCGAAACGCTGCCCGTGGGCTGAGCACGGAGCAACTGAACACGCGCTTGGCACCCGGCACGTGGAGCATCAAAGAAGTCATTGTGCACATGGTCGACAGCGATCAGGCCGCAAGTCACCGGATGCGTCGCATTGCCGCTGAAGACATGCCGCTCCTGGTGAGCTACGACGAGAACGCATTCATCGCGCGCCTGGACAACGCCGCCATGGATGCCAACGAAGCGCTGGATTTGTTCGACGCCAATCGCCGATTCACGGCGCGTTGGCTTCGCACTCTCGAACCAACTGCGTTTGCGCGTGTCGGCATTCACACGCAGCGCGGCAAAGTAACGCTTGGTGAAATCCTTGACATCTACGTCAAGCACCTCGACAACCATATGGTGTTCACCGATGGCAAGCGCAAGGCGCTTGGCATATAGCGCAACGGCGCCGACCAACACTGCACGTGCCGATCACTGCGATGGGGCGCGAAACATGCGCGCCCATGCCTACTCATGCCCGCCCATGCCCGCTCATACCCGCCGCGTGATGGTGCTGAGCGTTGCGCTCAAGATGTTCGAGTTGGTGCGTATCGCAGCAAGTTGCGTCTCGTTGGGAGTTCGGTCCAATTGGATGCGCGCTAAACCTGCCTCGCCGCCGGCGTAGACAATATTTTCCATCTCTTCCACGTTGATCCCCGCCTGTCCGAGCGTCTCGAACACGTGGGCAAGGACGCCGGGTCGATTGATATGTCGCACTGCAAGCAGCGTGGTTGCCGGAGTTGCCACGGCGCGATTCACGCAGTGCGGGACATGGCCGCGCTCTGCCCAGGCGCGAACGACACGAACTACTTCATCGGCAACAGCGCGTTGCGCCTGCTCCGTTAGCGCGCCGATGTGATGCGTTCCAATGACGCCCGGCTCTTGCGCGAGCGGATCCGTAAAGGCATCGTCCGCTCCCTCCGGCTCGTTGGCCCAGACATCAAGACCGGCGCGCAGCGCGCGCGTACGCACCGCGTTGGTGAGAGCGGCCTGGTCAATCACGCCGCCGCGGCTGGTATTCACCAAGATGGCGCCGGGCTTCAATGCGGCAAGGAACTTCTCGTTGATCAAGTTGTCGGAGTCTTCACCGCCACCAGCGCTGATACTCACTACATCGCTGAGCTTTGCAAGATTGATGAGGCTGGCGCAGAATCCGCAACCGTGTTCGAGTGCTTTTTCTTCCGTGAGATTGCGGCTCCACGCGATCACGTCCATACCGAACGCGCGACCGATCTGTGCCACTTCCTGTCCCACTTGACCAAGTCCAACAATTCCAAGCGTGCGTCCGTGCAGTCCAACGGCTTGCGCAAAATCGCGCTGCTTCCATTGTCCTGCGCGAAGTGCCGCGGTTTGCTCGGGAATTCGTCGGTCGCATGCCAAGATCAACGCCCATGCAAGTTCTGCCACAGCGGTTGCATTGCGGCCTGGGCAGTTTGCCACAAAGATGCCACGACGGCTTGCGGCGGCAATGTCGACATGATCAGTACTGGTTCCAGCCACCACGATCATCGCGAGGCGCGGGCTGGCTTCAATGACTTCCGCTGAAACAGGTGTGTTGCCAGTGATCAGGACATCGGGGCCGGTGTCCTTGACGGCGCGTGCCAAGGTGGCTTCGCCCAGTTCTGGATCGTTCATGACTATGCACCCGAGGCCCCGCAGTGCATCAAGCCCGCTTTTGGCGAGGGCGTCACACACGAGAACCTTGGCAGGTCCGGCGAGATTGGTTACAGACGGGCCGGGCGTAGCGAACGCTGTCATGCTCTTAGTGTAGTGCGGTGCCGCTCAGCGCTGCGATGGGCGCGGAATGAACAACCCGCAGCGGGGTGCCAGTGGGCCGGTCGCGGTTGCCACATCCCGATCAGACGTCAGGATCACTAGCGGCATCTGTCCGGCCACATGCGCTGCTATCACCTGTGCCGCACCCGCGTGCAATTCATCAGCCGCAAGTTCGGCAAGCACGGGAAGATACGCATCCGGGTGACGTACTTCCCAGGCACTATGAGTAGCCCCATCCGAAGCCACAAAGTGGTACGCGGGGCGCTCGTTGGTGTCGCACACGAAGAGGTAGGAAAGATCCGGTGATGCGTCGATGAAGATGAGACCCGGTACTAGTTGGGCATCAACCACTGCCAGGTCCGCTTCGGCAGCGGAGATCGCTTCATCTGCCGCCGCGTTGGGGAAGAGGTGCACCAGGTCGCGCGTGTCCGCGCCGCACACCAAGCCCATCCACCGCTTTCCGCCGTGCACTGCTCGGTAGACAAACATGCGCGGCTGTGGATCTGCGACTAACGCACCAAGCGTGACCAGTGCATCCAGCGCTGCTCGTACTGCAGGGCCGCCCGCGGTCCCGCCTAAGACGTGCGCAAAGTTGGTTGCTGGCAGTACCGACAGGTCACCTGCGGTATCGAGGGCGCAAGCCACTTCGACCGCACGGGCCTTCGGGGGGCGAAACATCGGAAGTGCAGCAATTCGCATAAGGAATCTGAAGTCTAGTGCGGAGTGCTTCTGGACGCTGCAAACGGGTTTTTAGAGGGCACATTGGCCATGAACAGAGAACTTTGCAGGTTTTTTCCCCTTGCGCTTCAGCCGCCCCCTGCTCCTGCCGATCCCCTCAGCGCGGACATTCTGCCGCGCACCACAGGAGAACACACATGACGAATCCACTTTCGAACCTCCGTCCTGAAATTGCCCAAAGCAACCTAGTTTCCGTGCTGCAGCAGCGGAGCGCCGCGAGCGCTTCTACCGCAACCACCCACGCACACTGGATGCGTGCTGAACCACGCGACTTTCCAAGCACCGGTTCCGGTCGAGACGTAACCACGGTTGGCGCTATGTCAGCACTCGTCAGTGAACTGGTCGACAGCATTGATCGCGCTGATCCCTCGCAGGCCGGTCACGCAGTGCGTGTTGCGGCTCTGTCCACCATGCTTGGTTCCTCGATCGGCATGGGTGTGAAGGAACTGTGTGCGCTGCGCGTTTCTGCCCTCCTTCACGACGTCGGCAAGATCTTGGTTCCCACCGAAATCCTGCGTAAAAATGGTCCATTGACTGCCAGTGAAACCTCCGAAATGCGTCGTCACGTGGTCTACGGCGGCGCAATCTTGAGCCGGATTCCCGTCCTGGCGTTTGCGGCGTCGACCGCCCGCTGGCACCATGAGCGCTGGGACGGCCTTGGCTACCCGGATCGTATTGTTGGCCACGCAATTCCTCTGTACGCGCGCATTGTGGCGGTTGCTGACGCACTCGACGCCATGACTTCGGTCCGCGCCTACTCCCCAGCCATCAGCCTTGCAGAGGCCTTTGAGGAACTGGAATCCGAGTCCGGTGCACAGTTTGATCCACTCATCGTGTCTGCTGTTGGACCACTGGTTGGGGCTTCGGGATTTCAGGATTCATGGGTTTCTCTTGCAACCCATATGGAATCCATGCCCATTGCAGCCTAAATATGAGTACTCTCTTAACACGACGGTTGGCGTCGGACCATGTGCTCGCCGAGCGCAGTCGACAAGGATGTTGACGTACAAGCCAACTGATTGAGGTTCGTTGTATGAGCCGAAGCGTTGCAAAGGAGTGCACGCATGGTCACTGGTACTGAATATCAACAAGCAGTAGCAACAAGCGCGAAGTCAGCACCGGCATCGCAGTCATCGCGCACAGTGCGGGCGCTCAAGCGGCCGAGGGTGAAGCACGCTGTCGCTGACACATCAGACAGCACGATCGATGTGAAGGACGAGTTTCTATCGCGCGTTCTTGATTTACTTTCGCATCACGAACGTATGGCTCTGCGGCTCCGTCACCGAGATGGGCTCGAGCCCAATGCGGTGGCGGCGCGCATGCACCTTCCCGAGACCATTGTGCGTGATTTGATTGACACAGCTGAGCGCACCATTCGTGCAGCGCAGCGCCTGTTCATCGAAGCAATGGTGGAGGCAACAAACGCGGGTGCCTCGTCTCGGTCAGTTCCATTCGCCTAAGAGAATGCCAAGGTCGGAGCCGTCAGTGATGCCACTGCCGTTCAGGTCCCCCGGTCCGGGTTGCCCCCAGTTTCCGAGCAGGATGCCGAGATCGGATCCGTTCACATTCCCATCACAATCAATATCAGCGAGCGCGCAGGCGCTCCCCGCTTGGACGTCAAGTTCAAGCCGTGCCGGCAGCGCCAATCCAAGTTGAACGTACACATTCTCCTTGGCGATGAACGCTGGAAACTGCCCGGCCTGTTGCTGTACGAACGTCAGACTCGACACCGCCAAGAGCACTCGACCGGAATCGATGCCGGTTCGTAGATACGCCTGCACGCCGGGATCGGACACATCAAGTTCAAAGCGCATGGTGGAGCCAATGGCAACCAACGAACCAGGGGCGAGGCCGGCGATCTTGCCGGTGCCGAATACCTTTGGATCAAAGCGTTGCCGTGCGCTCTGTGAGACGTCAATCAGCGCGCCGTTTCCATCAACACTCGCAGCGAAGGCGTTGCGCACGCCGGGAGCAAGAAAGTTAGTGCCTGATGGCGCAAAGGCAGTGTTCTCTTGAAAGGTCT
>JBIKZY010000164.1:0-4843 GCA_044354475.1 Phycisphaerales bacterium | reverse complement strand
GTTTGTCAGCGGCATACGCCCCGCCCCGCGTCAATGCATTAAAGAGGCTCGATTTACCCGCATTGGTATAGCCAACCAACGCAGCGGTGTAGTGCTCGTCGCGGCGTTGCTTCACTTCGCGTGATCGTCGACCTTCAATCTCTCCAAGCTCGCGCCGCAGTTTGTCCAACTTCGCCTTGACGATGCGACGGTCGATCTCCAACTGCTGCTCGCCGGGTCCGCGGGTACCAACACCGACGGGCGCGCCACCAGTGACCTGCCCCAAGTGCGACCACATGGCGCGGAGTCGTGGCGCGGTGTACTCAAGCTGCGCAATCTCTACCTGCAGTTGCGCTTGCTTGGTAGTGGCGCGGTTGGCAAAGATGTCCAAGATCACTTCGCTGCGGTCGATCACTTTGAGTTCGAGCGCCTTCTCCAGTTCAGCAATTTGACTGGGAGCGAGTTCGTTGTCAAAGATCACAACCTTGGCACCAAGCTCCTTGCACATGGCGGACAGCTCTTCCACCTTGCCTTTGCCGATGTAGGTCTTGCCGCGCGGTGCAACCCGGCGCTGTTCGAGGGTGCCCACCACACGCACGCCGGCCGTTTCCGCCAATGCCTGTAGTTCTGCAAGCGAGTCGTCGAAGGTGGTTTCATTATCTCGAAGGCGGACGCCGACAAGGATCGCGGGCTCGGCCCGGATGTCGACTTCTGCGTGGCGTCCTGTTTCCATGTGGGAAGGATTGTAGGACGGGATGGCGCGCCCCTATCATCGCCGCGTGGCCCGATTCACGATGTTCCTCGCTTCTGCTGTATTCGCCGCGCTTCTGGCGCCCGCGCTGCAGGCTGGAATGCCACAATCAACCGATGATGGCGCGCGCACCGTGCCACCCGCCACCGAGGGCGCCTACCGCTGGCTCGATCCAATCATCGACCTGCGCGCGCTGCTGGTGGGTAGTTATGTCGATCCCATTGACGCGCCCGCCATGCAGCGCGCCGCCATGGAGGCGATGACCAAAGCGCTTGGCGATCCGTACACCGTTTACATTCCACCCGCTGACGAAGGCGCATTCCGCAGACAACTGTCGGGAAGCTATGTTGGCATCGGCGTTGAACTGGACCTTGAGGACGGTCGGCCAATCGTGATTACTGCCATCGATGGATCACCGGCGATGGAAGCAGGCATCCTGGCGGGCGACACCATTCTCTCTGTTGACGGAAAGTCCACTGAAGGAATCGGTGCTGCCACACTGGAGTCGCTCCTACCAGGCGCGCCCGGCACGGTGGCGGCGTTAGTGATCCGCCGCGCCGATGGCAATGAACGAACCCTCAATGTGCCGCGGCGCGTTGTGGAAACGCCCAGTGTGAAGGGCATCCTCCGCGACGCGGACGGCTGGCGCTTTACCATCGACCCTGACCGACGTGTGGCATACATACGTATCGCACAATTCAATGATCGAACGCTGGCAGAAGTTGATGCGGCACTTGCACGCATTCGTGCCGACGGTGTTTCCGGCATCATTCTTGACTTGCGTGATAATGGCGGAGGCTCGCTGACGGCTGCTGTCGGCGTGGTCGATCGCTTTATCTCCGAAGGTGCGATTGTCAGTATTCGCGGCCGTGGCGACACTGGTCGAACGTGGGATGCCACGTCGTCGTCGGAAGATCTGCACATTCCGATGGTGGTGCTCATCAACCAAGGAAGTGCCAGCGCAAGCGAGGTAGTGGCCGGTGCATTGCGCGACAACGGCTACGCCAAGATCATCGGCACTCGTTCCTACGGCAAGGGCAGTGTGCAGGATGTGCTGCAACTTCCAGACGGCGCTGGAACGGTCAAGATCACTACCGCTCGCTATTACTTGCCGAGCGGCACCTCGCCGCATCGTGCGGTTGGCGCATCGCGATGGGGCGTTGAACCAGATACGGGCTTTCGCGTACCGATGACCGAGGAACAATCAATTGCCCGCGCAGCAGCGCGCCAGTTGCGCGAAGCAGGCGGCGCCGCTACTTCGCCACCAGTGATCTGGAGTTCATCGGCTTCCATCACTCGCGTGGCGCATGATCCGCAACTTGCCGGGGCGGTCGACGCCATTCAGGGTTACCTTGACATGGTGGAGTGGCCGGTCATCGGTGATCTCTCCGGTGACGTCGGCGCTGGCAACGATGAGTTGCGATCCAGCATCGAATACCGCCGACGATTACTTGAGGAACTGCATAAGACCGACCAGACGATCAGCACCCTGCGCAGCGCGGGCGCTGGTGTGGATGATCCGCTTCTTGGCAACGACGCATCGCTCATCGATGGCGCCGTTGAACTCCGCGACCGCGATGGCCATGTCATCGGTCGCTGGATCGTCAAGGACCCATCGGCGCTGCGCACAGGTATCGGCGCAAGCGCCATTCCTGCCCCGGAATACACGCCTGCACGCGAGCCGGAGGGAAAGTGAGTCCATCCACTCAGAGCCATCCGCCGCATCAGCCCACTGATGGCACGCTGATTCTGGGCATCGAGACAAGTTGCGACGAAACTGCCGCGAGCATTGTGGAGTGGCGCGATGGCGCGCCCCGCGTCCTTTCAAACGTGGTCAGTACGCAACATGAAATTCACGCGCGCTACGCAGGCGTGGTGCCGGAGCTTGCAAGCCGTGCGCATCTGGAACGGATCGTCCCGGTGGTTCGCGAGGCGTTACGGAGCGCGGATCTGCAAGGTCGACACGTCAGCGCGGTGGCTGTTGGCAATCGACCCGGATTGATTGGCTCGCTCCTGGTTGGCAACGCGGCCGCAAAGGCATATGCCTGGTCGTTGGGCATTCCGGTGATCGGAATTGACCACATTGCCGCACACTTGGTAGCTGGGCTGCTTGATGCTCCCCAGGTTCGTTGGCCCGCGCTTGGTTTGGTGGCCTCTGGCGGACACACGCATCTCTTTCGCATGAACGGACCGCGGTCGATGACACTCCTCGGCCGCACGATTGACGATGCGATTGGCGAGGCATTCGACAAGGCAGCAACACTGCTATCGCTCGGCTACCCGGGCGGACCCCTCTTGGATGAGCGCAGTTCGTCAGGGGATCCAACGGCGATGCGATTTCCCACCCCACGACTGACGGCGCGCAGCGCCCGCGAGGGCGGCCAATCCACCGAACGCACACTTGATTTCAGTTTCAGTGGCATGAAGACCGCCCTGCTCTACGCGGTGCGCGGTATCCCACCGGTTGCCAATCGACCCGCGCCCCGACCGCCAATGCCACTCACCGAGCAGCGCGTGTCCGACCTCGCAGCCAGCTTTCAGTCAGCCGCGGTCAACCAAGTCATGGACGTGCTCAAGCGCGCACTTGAACGGCTCGAAACACAGAACGATCGCCCCGTAACGCTCTTGGTGGGCGGTGGGGTCACTGCCAACCGCCACCTCCGCGCCGAATTGACAAAGTTCGGCACGACGCACGACATCGATGTGCGCTTGCCGGCTCAGAAATATTGCGTTGACAACGCCGCCATGATCGCCGCCCTTGCCCACTGGCGATACGCGGCCCGCGAACACGACAACTTATGCCTCGCCCCGCGCTCGCACTCCATGCTCGGCCGCTGCTAGATATCCGCGCGGCGAACGCTGAGGCACAACACAAAAGCACAGCGCCGGACGCCTCCGTCGTGGGGCGTCCGGCGCTGGAAATTCACTACCTCCGACAGCAGTGAAATCAATCGTCAGCAGCAGGTGCAGGGGGAGCCTTGGTCGGCGCCGATGGATTCGCCAAACGCTTGGTCAATACCTCGCGGCGGATCTCCTCCATCAGGTTCGGGTTCTGGCGCAGGAACAACTTCGATGCCTCACGACCCTGTCCAAGTCGCACATCGCCGAAGCTGAACCAAGCACCAGCCTTGTCCACCACGCCGTCGAGCACTGAGAGGTCGAGAATGTCTCCCGACACTGAGATGCCCTCCTCGAACATGATGTCAAACTCGGCCTCGCGGAACGGAGGCGCAACCTTGTTCTTCACTACCTTTGCGCGCACACGATTACCAACATTGCGGTCGCCATCCTTGATCGCGCCAATGCGGCGAATATCAATGCGCACCGATGAGTAGAACTTCAGCGCACGTCCGCCGGTCGTCGTTTCGGGCGATCCGAACATGACGCCGATCTTCTCGCGCAGCTGATTGATGAAGATAACGATGCACTCACTCTTGGCGATGGCGCCGGTCAGCTTGCGCAATGCCTGGCTCATGAGCCGTGCCTGCAAACCAACGTGACTATCACCCATTTCGCCTTCGATTTCAGCCCGTGGGATCAATGCCGCCACCGAGTCAACCACGATGACGTCCACCGCATTGGAACGCACGAGCATCTCGCAGATCTCCAGCGCCTGCTCACCCGTATCGGGCTGCGACACCAGAATCTCATCAAGGTTCACGCCCAGACGCTTCGCCCACGATGGGTCAAGCGCATGCTCAGCATCGATGAACGCGGCCACGCCACCGTTCTTCTGACTGTTGGCAATGACCGTCAGAGCAAGGGTGGTCTTACCTGAACTTTCTGGCCCGAAGATCTCCACTACTCGGCCGCGCGGGAGTCCGCGTCCACCGAGCGCAATATCAAGACTGAGCGCACCGCTCGAAATCGACGGGATCACCGGCACGGTCTCGTTGTCGAGACGCATGATCGATCCCTTACCGAAGTTCTTCTCAATCTGTCCAACGGCCGCCTCAAGCGCCTTGGACTTCGCGGTCCGCGCGTTCAGTTCTGCGGGCGTCAACTTCGCTGCAGGCTTGGTGACTGCTGGCTTGACTTCCTTGATATCGCTCTTGATCTCGCTCTTCACGTCACTCTTGACATCAACGCGGGAATCGGACGCCTTGCTGGGGG
>JBIKZY010000163.1:0-4873 GCA_044354475.1 Phycisphaerales bacterium | reverse complement strand
TTCGACGCCTGGGCGAGGTGCTCGCGCTGCCTCCGCAGATTGTCTGGCGACATCCCTTCCCGGGTCCGGGTCTTGCGGTGCGCGTGATCGGAGAGATCACACCGGAACGGCTTGCCATCCTTCGCGATTGCGATGAGATTTTCCTGGAAGAAATCGTCTCCGAGGATTTGTACCGGGTGACCAGCCAAGTGTTTGCCGTGTTGCTTCCCGTGAAGACGGTGGGCGTGATGGGCGATGGCCGCACCTATGACTCGGTGGTTGCATTGCGCGCGGTCACCACGGAGGACTTCATGACCGCCGATTGGGCGCGTTTGCCATGGGACGTCTTGGCACGGATTTCCAACCGCATCATCAATGAGGTGAAGGGCGTGAATCGCGTGGTGTACGACATCTCTAGCAAACCGCCTGCCACTATTGAGTGGGAGTAAGCGGAATCGTTGGCAATCAGAGCAACGGTACGAAGCTGCGCGGTGGATGACGCGCGCACTCCAGTACTGCTTTACGCGCGGTGCGTTCCGCCAGTGCGATTCAATGCCATCTCTAACACATCGCACACGATGTTCACTTCCTCTTCCGTCATATCGTTGAAGAAGGGAAGGGCAATGGTGCGGGCTGCTGCGCTTTCTGCGACCGGGAATTGTCCGGGTTCGGTTCCCATCACAGAGCGAACCTGCGGAAGCAAGCTCGTTGCTGGGTAGTAATTGGCGGCACCGATATCTTGGCGATGCAGGACACCAATGATCGCATCACGGTCGTCGCAGGTGTAGCGCGTGGAAAGGCGGATGACAAAGTTTGCCCAACTGACGCTGCTGCCTTCGGGAATCGTTGGCAGGACGATGTCTGGGTTTGCCGCAAGCCGACGTACATAGGCGGTGGCAACCGCTTGTCGACGTTCGATGGTTGAATCAAGACGACGGATTTGTCCGCATCCCAGCGCGGCCGCGGACTCAGTCATGCGCGCGTCGTATCCGCCGATCGCAATGTGTTCCAAGATGGCACCGATATCACGTGGCTGCCCGGAGAAACTCATGCGGTCCACGCGGCCTTGGTGACGGAGTGCGCGGCACGATGCGGCCAAGGTGTCGTCATGCGTGACCAGCATGCCGCCTTCACCGGTAGTGACTTGGCGATTCGACCAGAAACCCAGGCAGGCAACGCGGCCCCAGCGCCCGGCATTGTCAGCACCGTAAGTGGTGCCAAGAGCCTCAGAGGCATTTTCAATCATGGGAATTTCCATGCGCGAGCACAGCGCGATCAACTCCGGAAACTGCGCGGGATTTCCGAACGTCAGCGCGGCCAGCATCGCCTTGGTCTTCTTGCCGATCCGCTTTGCTGCAGATTCGGGATCCATGTTCAAGCTCATGGGATCGACATCAACGAACACTGGTCGGGCGCCAACATTGAGGACGCTGTTGGGCATGCCGCTGTAGCCGAAAGCGGGGACGAGCACTTCATCGCCTGGCCCGATACCAAGGGCGCGGAGTGCAATCTCAATGGCGATCGCACCAGAGGACACGCCGACGCCGAATGAACGGCGCGTTCGTTCCGCGACGAGTTGCTCAAACTCAAGGAGGCGTGGACCCACGCTCAGCGTGCCGCGCCGCAAGGTGTCCACCACCAATTCGATGTCGGATTCGAGGATCTCGGGGCGGTTGAGCGGAATGACGGGATTGGCAGCAGGGTGGGGCATGGGAACTCTTATCAAAGCAAAGAAATTACTGAGGCGCAGTCACTGTGGGTGCTGGCGCGGACGGCGCCGAGACTTTCTCTCCCGCAATGCGCGTGATCAGTTCTTCGGTCTTCTTGCAGGCGCGGGCATAGAACCAAGCGGCTTGCAGTGTTCGCAAAGCGTCAAGATCGCCACCGCCGGCGGCGGCTCGACCGAGCACATCGAGGTCATTGTTAGAAAGCGGAGCGCCGGCACGCGCGATGATGAGGACGGCTAGCCCTTCGCCAGCGCGTGGCAGTGAGCCACGACGCGCTCGGGCAATGTCTGCGCCGGCAGCAACACAACTGTCGTTGACGCCGGTCATGGCAGCAACAACCAGGTTCGGATCATCCTTGACGCGCTCCACCAGGGCGGCCACGGCGGCTGGGTCGCTCTTCATGAGTTCGCGCGCAAGCCCCGCCACCAAGACCGAGGTGGGACGATTTTCGAGATCGGGGTCATCCATGCGTGTCAGCAGATGCTTCCAGACAATGGCGGATGATTCCGGCGGAAGTTCGGAGGCGCGGATCAGTGCCCACTCGGCGCTGAGTGGATGTCCGGCATCAAGGAGTTTGATGAGCGCTGCAACGGGATCTTTCCCGCCACTGATGGCCGCACCGGTGTCGGCCATGGCGTCCAAGACTTGATTGCCATTGCGGATGGCATCGAACGCCGTTGGTGGAATGCCACGGTCTGACGATGCCAACAGTTGTAAGCCGGCGCGCACCAGTGCCGTTTGTGAACGGTTGGCGGCCACGTGATCTTGCCAGGCAGCAACCCCAGCAGGCGTATCAATGCGGAGCGCCATGCCGATGGCGCCAATGCGGGTGTCGATGGTAAATGGCTCGGTACTTGCCAGTGCAAGGAGCGGCGCTGCGGCGCTCTTGAGTTCAAAAATCATGGAAGCTTCGACAAGGGCACGCATCGTGCCGTTGCGATCGACCGTTGGCAATGCCAGGAGGCGCGCCTTGAATGCTTCCCACGGGGCAGGGTCGCTGGGATTTTTTGCACTTCCTTCGCGCAGTAAGAGTGCTGCGAATCCCGCGGCAACCGGATCGTTGTTGGCAATCAACGCTCGAACCGGCGCTGCGTCCCACTCTTCGTTGCGGCGGTTGATCTCAGCGATCAGCGAAAGCAGTGCGGCATCTGGAAAGTTGCCTTGTGCCAAGAGCACCGCGACGGGCGAAACGCGAAGGATGCCAGTGATGTTGGCTTCGCGAATAATCGCCGCGCGTTCGTCACGCGCAGTGATGTCAGCCAGCAACGCGGGATCGATGCCCTTCTTACTGATGAGCGCCGCACCGAGGACGCCGTAGACGCGCGGTCCGGCGAGCCGGTTGCGCACCATGGCACGAAAGAGCGCCTCCGTTCCCGGGTCATTGGTTCCTGCGATGCCAGCAACGTAACTTCCGGTGGCCGGATCGGTACCCGTGAGCGAGTTCTCCAAGACGTCAATCGCCGCCTTGGAGAGATCGACCTTCTCATAGAACTGGGCGGAAGCAGGGGCGACGCACAGAATCGCTGTCATCACCACGCCCGCAATGCGCCGGACGTGGTGGAAGGGCTCAGTCAGCAGCATGCGTAGAAGTCTATCGCGCCGCCCGGCCACGGCGCTCGACACCGCGGCGCACGGTTTCCACCAATTCGCGAATACTGCGGACCCCAGGGGTGTTGTCATCGGGGGGCAATTCATCGCCACGGTCGAGCATGTCACGGACGCGTCGCGCGGCGGCGTGGGCGCTCGAGTGAGCGGTCCGACCCAGATGGCGAGCAATTTCCGGGAAGCTGAGGGTGGTCATTTCGCGGGCGAGGTGGACCACGACTCCGCGGGCGAGCACCACACGACGATGGCGACCAGTGGAAGCGAGGTCGTCGCGGTTGACGCCCAGTTCATCGCAGGTGGCTTCAACAATGGCGGCAATGCGGGGCGGGACGCCGCGAATTCCGGATTCGCCGATTCCCAGAGCCCGTTCCACGATGGTGAGGGTGGCGACGCCGCCCATGTCCTCAAGGAGGAGTGCGGCGGCAATGCGGGCGAGGGCGCCTTCGATCTCGCGAACGCTGCCGATGGCACGGTCGCTCACGGCACGGGCAGCTGCTGGCTCAAGCGCAATGCCGCGTTCTTCGGCCAAGCGGAGTACCAAGGCCTCGCGGGTGTTGCGATCGGGCGCTTCAACCTGCACCACCATGCCGCCGAGCAAGCGACTGACCAAGGACTCACTGAACGCGCGGAGCGCGCGCGGATGCGCATCAGTGACGATGGCGACGCGCGCACCGGCGAGCCCGATGGCGTCGATGGTGTGCAGGAATTCTGCCTGGGTGGCACCCTTGTTGGAAAGGAAGTGCACGTCATCAAGTGCCAGCAGGTCAAGTTTGCGCACGCGGGCACGGAACGCTTCGATGTTGCCAGCGCGGACCGACTGAATGTAATCGTTGGTGAACTGCTCGCCGGTGGTGTAGCGAATGCGCTCATTGGGGAAGCGCGATCGGCGATCGGCGCACAGGCCTTGCAGCAAGTGCGTCTTGCCAACGCCGCAACCGCCGTGCAGGAGAATGCTGCGGATGCCGCCGAGGTTGTCCTCGGCAAGCCGGCGCGCGGCCTCGAACGCGATTCGGTTTGAATCCCCAACCACAAAGTCTTCCAAGCGGCGCCAGCGCGGTTGATCGCGTCGGATGGCTGGAACGGTGGTGGCGGCCGGCGCCGGAGAAAGGTTCCCGGTCATCGGGGACTCGCTGGCAGCGGATTCGTCCAAGGCAACGATGCGGACGGTGAGGAGCCCCACGTCGGCGGCCACGCCGGCCAGTTCGTCACGGAAATTGCGTTCAACCCACTCGGCTGCGAAGGGGCTGGACGCATTGACCACCAATTCGGAACCGTTCAGGGTGAGGCAGGACGGTTCGGCAAACCACATGCGGTAGCGGGCTGCGCCGATGCGAGCGGCCAGTCGGCGTTCGATGGATGCGCTGCTCGGAGCCTCGCTGACAAGCGTGGCGTCGGGCGTTACCGAGAGTTTGGAGGCCTGTACGGTGGCGGTCGACACGGTTCGGTGGGTCCTGTCAGTGAGGGCGCGAGGCGCAGTGATGACCGCGATGCGGCAACTATGGAAATAGCATGCGCCGATGGCGAATAAGCCACCGCTCCCTTGTTCGTACTGAACGAGGCAG
>JBIKZY010000162.1:0-4888 GCA_044354475.1 Phycisphaerales bacterium | reverse complement strand
GGCAATCTGCCATTTGCTGATCCGCAAGAGACCGTGTTCTTGGTGAACACCGAACGAATGAAGCAATTCGGAATCGTGCTTCCCAAGGAAATGCTTGACACCGCACGCGCGGTGACCGAAGGTGATGGTGCTGCGAAGTGAAGATCACCTCCACGCAAACTCCTGAAGCGGTGTTGGTAGCGATGGATGGTCGCCTGGACTCATCATGGGCGCCCACCGCATCCGCCGCACTTGAAGAGGCGATCCGCTCGGGTCGTTCGCGCATTGAGCTTGATCTCTCTGCGGTGAGTTTCATCTCATCCGTTGGTATCGGTGTGCTACTCAAATCGCTCTCGCGCTTTCGTGCTGTTGGAGGAACGCTGGTGATTGTGGAAGCCAGCGTTCCGGTGCGAGAGATGCTGAAGATTTCGCGTCTGGAGATGTTGCTGGGTGTGGCAGCAAGCACCGCCGCTGGCGCGCAGTTACCGAACGCGTCAACGGCGATCGGCCCGCGCACCGGTTGGACTGGCGAAATCAGTCCGTGCATTTCAAGTACGGCGAGCACTTCGAATCCGGCAAACACTCCGCGTCCGCAACGCGCACAAGCGATGTTCATCCGCGAAGGTTCCATTCGTGCCACCACATCGGCGCTTGCGGTTGGGCATCTTGCACTCGCCTCCGATCAATCATCAGCAGCCGGTCACTTCGGCGAGGGGCTTGTTGCGGGCGGCACCATCGCCGTGGCGCCCGCCAATGCGCCCCGCCCCGACTGCCTCGCATCAAGCGATGCTGGAAGCGTCATGTGCATTGCGCGCGACACCCTGATGGTGGACGCGCCTGCCTCCCTGCGCGGATTCTTTGAGTGGGACGGAACGCATCCAGTGACGCTGTCGATGCTTGCCGCAGAGTTGGTGCGCGTGGCCAACGGCCCAGTGGCATTCCTTGCGATCGGCGAATGCGCGGGTGCGTTCGGAGCATGGGCGCGCACCTCCCCCGACGGATGGCCCACGCAGCCGCCAAGCATGAACCCCAACGAACTGCGCGCCGCACTGCGCTTTGCAGGCGACCCCATGCACCGCGGCGAATCGATGGTGGCCGTTGGCTTTGCCGCTGATGCGGGCTCGCTGTCCACGTTAGCGCCCGATGTGGCGGCCACGCTCGTCAACACCGATGGAACATTCCTGCACGCTCACGCAGCGGTGGCCTCATACCGGCCCGTGCCGCGTGCCACTGTGGAGATCACCGCGGCCGGACAGCTGCTCGCTGAACAACCACTCCGCTCCGTGTTGCACGCGTTACGAAACGCTGAAGGCACTGAGACCGCGTTCTTGCGCGGCTCACTCTGGGCTGTCCCGATTGGAGCGTCAGCATGAGTCTTCTGATTGCAACGCTTGCCATCGGACTGGTGTTTGCGGTGCTTGCGCTTGGCATCTACATGTCCTTCCGCGTCTATCAGATGCCGGACATCACAGCGGATGGTTCGTTCCCGTTGGGTGCCGCCATCACCGCGCGGCTTCTGCGCGATGGCGCTGACCCGGTGACGGCCACGCTTGCTGGCATGGCAGGTGGCGCGCTTGCTGGTGCGATCACTGGCACCATTCATGTGCGTTTCAAGGTGAACGCGCTGTTATCAGGCATCTTGGTGATGACCGCGCTCTATTCAGTGAACCTGCGCATCATGGGCGCGAGCAATGTGCCCATCAATGCGCGCACACTCTTCACCCCGTTTGAAGAAGCAGCGCGCGCATCGTTTGGACCAGAGACCAGCATTCTTGGCCGCAGCGTTCCATCGGGTGACCTTGGGCTACTTGCAGCAAGTGCGCTGATTGCCGGTATTGCCACCATTCTGATGGTGCTGTTCCTCAAGACCGAACTCGGTGCAGCCATGCGAGCCACCGGCGACAACGCACGCATGTTGCGCGCGCTTGGCACCAGCACCGACCGCATGACGGTGCTGGGGCTTGCGGTCTCCAACGCGTTGGTGGCGCTCTCTGGATCGCTCTTTGCGCAGATGCAGGCATTTGCCGATGCGCAGATGGGTATCGGCGTCATCGTGCTTGGTCTTGCCAGCGTGATCTTGGGGCAGAGTCTCATTGGACCGGTGCGATCGATAGCGCTGGCAGTGATCGGCGCAGTGATGGGCGCCATACTGTTCCGACTGCTGGTTGCCATTGCCATTCGCCTTGGTCTGGATGCAAACGACCTCAAACTAGTGACGGCGCTGGTGGTGCTGGCTGCGATCGTTGGCCCCGGTTTGATCAAGGAAATGGGCAGGAAGCGAGGCACTCATGCTTCAACTTAATGCCGTCCGTAAGACCTTCAACCCTGGAACAGCCAACGAAGTCCGTGCGCTGGCAGGCGTGACGCTGGCTCTGGCCCCGGGCTCGTTCACGGTGGTAATCGGCACCAACGGTTCCGGCAAGAGCACGCTGCAGGCTGCCATCTCTGGCGCGTTTGAACTAGACGCTGGTTCCATTTCCGTAGACAACACTGACATCACTCGGTGGCCGGAGCATCGCCGCGCGCACCTGATCGGGCGCGTCTTCCAAGATCCGTTTGCTGGCACGGCTCCAAGCTTGACCGTTGCAGAGAACTTGGCGCTGGCATCAAAGCGCGGCAAATGGCGAACGCTGGCACCGCTGCTCCGCGGCGCGCGGCGCGGCGAATGGAAGAACCTCTTGGCGCAGATCGGCCTTGGTCTTGAGGATCGTCTTGATGATCCGATCGGTCTACTCTCGGGCGGACAGCGTCAATCGATCACTCTTCTCATGGCCACGCTGACTGGTCCAAAGGTGCTGTTGCTTGACGAACACACCGCCGCGCTCGACCCACGCAGCGCGGAGCTAGTGATTTCACTCACCACGCGGCTGGTTGCAAGTTCCAGCGCCACCACGGTGATGGTCACCCACTCCATGCAGCAAGCAGCAACGCTTGGCGATCGCCTGATTGCCATGCACCGCGGGCAGGTCTATTTAGATGTCTCCGGCGCAGAAAAGCAGCGTCTCACTGAGACCGAACTCCTCGCACTCTTCAGCCAAATGCGCCGCGATGACCGGTTTGATGACGACGCGTGCCGCTTGGTGTCTGCGCAGTATCGATAAGTATTGGGGCGAAGCGAAGACCGATGCTGTTGAAGTGAAACATCTTCAAACTCATGTGCCATCACCACTGCCCCTACGCAACGCGTACCTCAAACCGCACTCCGAGTGCTGCGGCCACTCGGAAGATCGTCTCAATTCTTGGGTTCGCACGCGATGAGAGCGCCTTGTACAGGTTCTCGCGCCCGAGGCCAGTGTCGCGAGCGATCTCACTCATGCCGCGTGCGCGGGCCACGTCGCCAAGCGCGACGAGTAAGAACTTCGGATCCTGTACGCGCAGTGCCTCGTTCAGGTATTCGGCAATGGCCGCGTCGCTCTTCAGGTAGCGCACCGGATCGAACGGTGTCAACTTGACGGGGCGAGGTTGTCGGCGGGTGGTTGGCTTTGGGTGCTTGCGAAGGGTCATGTGGATGCCGGCTAAGTTGTCTCTCATACGATACACCGCTTTTCGTGGTGCGCAAGCCCCGTACAGCGGCAACACGCTGAACTTCTTGCAATTGCCTTCGGTCGCAACGTGTCGGGGCACGTGACCGCGTGCTCTGCCGCAACACCGGCACGAGATCACCACACGTCAATCACCCCCCCAAAAACACAATCACGCGTGCGCGGAGCACCTGCTCCCGCGCACGCGTGATTGCAGTCAAGATCACTTCTTGGTGTCCGCAGGCGCAGCAACTGCACCACTCACCTTGGTGATGGCAGCCTTTGGATCGGCCTTCACTGCATCCACGCAACCAGGGCAGCAGGTGCGAACGAGCGAGCAGTTCACCACCACGTCCACGGCGCCATCGCCGAGTGGCTTGCCACTGATCGGGCACGTGGTGGCCTTGTAGGAAGTCTTCTGCGTAGCAACCACCTGCTTCTCATACTCAGCGGCGAACTTGGCTGGATCGTTCTTGAACTTGTTGATGCACTTGCCGCAGCAGAACTTGTAGACACGGTTCTGCCAAACGAAAGTCTTTGCGTCGGCATCCAGTGCATCACCGTTCATCACTAGGCACGTCTTCATTGGGTACGCCGGGGAGGCCTTCACAATGGCGTCATTCATCGCCGGGCGGTACTTCTCTGGCTCAGCCTTAAATGAGGCCGCGCACTTTCCGCAGCAGAACTTCACCTGCGTGCCGTCCAAGGTCTTGTCCTTCATGCCCTCAAGGACAACCACCGTGGCATCCTTCCCAAGCTTCTCACCGGAGACCGGGCAGGTCTCGAGCGGATATGCCTCGCCGGAGAAGGTGGCGGGACCCGCGGCCGTCATGGCCAGTCCGGCAGAGGTGGCGAGTGCGGCAAAGGCGAGTGCAAGTCGGGTACGCATGTTCTGATAGCTCCAAAGGCGGTGTATGAGGTCTGCCACCACGCGGCAGGACTTCCATGATAGGCACTCGGACGAGAGTGCCGGAAACAGGATGATGTCATCAACTCCGAGCGGCTACGGGTTGATCGGCTTCGGCGGCGGATGACAGGTGAAACTACAAGAGACCGCTCCGGTCAGTGGCGCGTACGAGTACGAAACGCTCGCCACGTTCCCGACACCACAGACATTCTTCGCATCTTCCACGCACTCCTTTCGGCTCGGATCGCACCTAATGGTCGATGGAGCTGGAGGTGGTACCACCTGAGCAGATGCGGAATCGGATGCGGAAAGCACTGCAAGGATCGTTGGAAGCGAGGGACCTGTTCCGCCACGCATCGTCCATTCGATCGCCGATGCGGTGACTCGCGAAGTTGCTCGGTTGTTCAAGGACAAGTCATACACCGTCATTCCTGACGCATCGGAGTGCGCGTGAACACTCGTGATTTCTGACCCACCCTTG
>JBIKZY010000044.1:0-18345 GCA_044354475.1 Phycisphaerales bacterium | reverse complement strand
TCCACGGAATGTCCTCGCGGATCAGCGCGCGGTATTTCTCCCCGGCACACACATACCGGTTCGCCTCTGGAACCAGCGTGCGAATCCGCTCCGCTGCCACAGAAAGCAGGCTCTTTCCATCAATGAACCGCAACAACTGCTTCGGAACAGCCTGCCGGCTCATCGGCCAAAGTCGCGTACCGGATCCACCTGCCATAATCATTGCGTAGCGCATGGCTCGTAGGATAGGCGCAGGCAAGGAAGCCCCCATGATTACTCAACTCACCGGAAATCTCATCGCCATCGACGACGGTGCTGCCCATGTTCAGGTGGCGGAACTCACCTACGAGGTGCTGATTCCCGCCGCAGATTCCATGTCACTCGCGGCGCGCATTGGGCAACCGGTGAAGTTCCACACGCTGCATTACCTAGAGGGGCAAGGGCAGGGCTCCAGTTTCTGGCCGCGCTTGATTGGCTTTCAGTCAGCCACTGATCGCGCCTTCTTTGAGCTCTTCACCACGGTTAAAGGCATCGGCAATCGCAAGGCACTGCGTGCGCTGCAACTTCCCTTCGCACAGGTCGCCGAAGCGATCGCCGCGCGTGATCACGGCATGTTGCAGACGCTGCCAGAAATCGGCAAGCGCACGGCGGAAACAATTTGCGTTGAACTCAAGGGCAAGATCGATCCGTTTGTGCGCGAACTCGGCGTGCGACCAGCAGCACCTGGAACCAAGGCGGGCGCTCGTGGGCCGATCAGTGCGGAGAGCAAACTCATGGCAGCGGCGCGCGACGCGATTGAAGTGCTCGCGCAACTTGGGCATTCCAAGCCAGCGGCGCGCGACATGATCGAACGCGTGCTTGGGCGCGAAGATGTACCAGGGGATCCGACCGCCGAGGCGCTGGTCGAGCTGGCATTGCGGTAGGCCGAGCGGGGGTCCGGTGTTGCAGCACGATTTCGTAGTGGCTCTGATGCAACACGCTTTCCTACTGGCCCGCATTCGCCTTACGAGGATGGCCGCTGAGCGCGGCCCTATCCTCTCCGGCGCCTGCGGCCAGAGGAACGGGTTCCAGTCCCTGGTGTGCACGAGCCTTTCCGTGTTCGAGCCCCCGCAGTGAGCACGGGATCCTCGGTAAGCGGCGTGTGAAACTGAGAAGTCCGGCAGTTGGACGTACGCCCCGTGGGTGCCAACCGGACGAACAGTTTCGCCCGAGGCTAAGCGGAACCTTGTGGAGCGCAGCCGTCCGCGTCCGAGGGTCCCGCGCGCAACGGAGGGGGCGGTGGACGGCTGAACTCACTTCGACCGCACGCCCGGATACTGGCCCGCATTCGCCTTACGAGGACGGCCGCTGAGCGCGGCCCTGTCCTCTCCGGCGCCTGCGGCCAGGGTGTGGTTTGCAATCATGCGCGTGCGCACGCGCTCATTCATTTCTCACGCATCGGCCATCCGCTCACGCGCGCAAGTTCTGCACGCAGGCGCGCGGTGATTTCTTTGGCATCGCGTACTCCTTCAGCAGCGAAGTCATACGTCCCAACGTATTGCACACGCGCGCGGCCGCGCGGCACAAGTGGGTCGAGCAGGGCGTTGCCAATCGTCGGCGTTCCGTGAATCCACAGTAACACCACCGGCGCCTTCGTCAGTGCTACCAGTGTGCCCGTTCCTTCTACAAATGGTGCCAGCATGCACGGCGGGCGCTCAATCTCGCCTTCCGGAAACACGCCCACCACGCCGCCACCTTTCACATGGCGCACCGCTTCGCGAAACATCACTGCGTCCGCCGCCGTGTAACTCACTGGCAACACACGCAACTGACCCCAGAACCAACTGAACATCGGATGCATCTGTTCCGTTGCCATCATGAAACGCACGCGACGCGGCACTGCAAATTGCATTAATGGCGGGTCAAGCCCACTAGCGTGATTTGCAACAATCACGAATCCACCCTCTGGCACCTTGAATCGATCGAATCCCTCCCACTTGGTGCGATGAATGAACCGTGACAGCGGTCGCAGCAGCGCCTCGATCGCACCCATCGCTCCGCTCCACGCCAATCGATCGCCAGCCCGCGCACGCACAATGAATCCGGTCACCACCAGGAGGGTGACCGCTATCGCGATCAACGCCGCCACCGCCGCCACTGCCGCTGCAAACCAACACGCAATCCCCATGAGGTCCACGGCGGGCGCGACAGTTTCTGCAATGAATCCTGTGGGTTCTGGCTTCATGAGCCCAAGGTGTACCCGCAGCGACCGCGCAGATGCACGTTCCGCTATCCTCCCGCAAGTTTGGGCACTGCACGCGGCCGACCGCCGCCGCGCATACCCAGACGCGCGCACCGCTTTCCCCCGCCGGCCTCAGGGTCGGTCCCACACGATGCCACGTCGCACAGACATCCACACCATCCTGATCATCGGCTCTGGACCCATTGTCATTGGCCAAGGCTGCGAGTTCGATTACTCCGGCACGCAGGCATGCAAAGCGCTCCATGAAGAGGGCTTCCGCGTCGTCCTAGTGAATTCCAACCCCGCGACGATCATGACCGATCCCGCGTTCAGTGACCGCACCTACATCGAGCCCATCACTCCCGAGGCCGTTGAAAAAATCATCATCCGCGAGAAGGAACTTGGCACACCGATCGATGCGCTGCTTCCAACGCTTGGCGGTCAGACAGCACTCAACTGCGCATGCGCACTCTGGGACGACGGCATTCTGCAGCGCCACGGCGTGGAGATGATCGGCGCTGACCGTGAAGTCATTCATCGCGCCGAAGATCGCGAAGCATTCCGGCAGATCGTTGAGAAACTTGGTCTACGCCAGCCACTTTCGCGCACCGTCACCAACATGGACGAAGCACGCGAATTCCTCAAGGAATGCGGCTTGCCCGCCATCTTGCGTCCGGCATTCACGCTTGGCGGCACCGGCGGCGGCATCGCCTACAACCTGGAAGAGTTTGAAGAGACCGTGCGACGTGGTTTGTCCGCCAGCATGATCGGGCAAGTGCTCATCGACAAGAGCGTGCTCGGCTGGAAGGAATACGAACTCGAAGTTGTGCGGGACCGCAAAGACAACTGCATCGTTGTCTGCGGCATCGAGAACATCGACCCGATGGGCGTGCACACTGGCGACAGCGTCACCGTTGCGCCAATTATGACGCTTTCCGACAAGGAATATCAACGAATGCGCGATGCCGCATTCGCCATCATGCGCGCAGTTGGCGTGCAAACTGGCGGCAGCAACGTGCAATTCGGTGTGTGCCCAGAGACCGGTGAGATGGTGGTGATTGAAATGAATCCGCGCGTCTCGCGCAGCTCTGCGCTTGCCTCCAAGGCCACTGGATTCCCAATCGCGCGCATCGCCGCCAAACTCGCGGTTGGCTATTCGCTTGATGAACTCACCAACGACATCACCGGCACCACCAGTGCATGCTTCGAGCCATCAATTGATTACGTGGTAGTGAAGATGCCACGCTGGACATTCGAGAAATTCCCCGAAGCTGACGAGACACTCACTACACAGATGAAGTCAGTCGGTGAAGCGATGGCCATCGGCCGCACCTTCAAGGAAGCATTCCAAAAAGCCATCCGCAGTATGGAAGTGAAACGCTTCGGATTCGGCCTCGACAACAACGATCGCTGGCTGAAGCAACACCGCACCAATGCAAGCGCTGGAATTGCCGCGGCATCAGCTTCCACGAACGGAATCACCGCCACCGCCACCAGTTCAGAAACCAAGGTCCTCCGCCCCACCGAAGCCGCGTCCGCCGACTGGCCAATTCCAGAAGACACGCTACTGCGCAAACTCGCGGTTCCAAGCCAAGGCCGCCTGTACTTTGTTCGCTACGCACTCAAGATGGGCTGGAGCGTCGACCGCGTCTATCAGATCACCAAGATCGATCGCTGGTTCCTCCGGCAATTCGCCGAACTAGTTGCATTTGAAGATCGAATCATCGCAGCGAAGACGCTAGAAGGCTGCTCGCGCGACTTGATGTTTGCTGCAAAGAAAGCGGGCTACAGCGATGCGCAGCTGGCAAATGTGTGGCTCGGCACCATCAGCCCAACCACCATTCTGCAAGTCCGTGCCGCCCGCAAGGCCATGGGCGTTGAGCCGGTCTTCAAACTGGTTGACACCTGCGCCGCAGAATTTGAAGCCGCCACGCCGTACTACTACAGCACTTACGAAGAACCCTACTTCGTAGATGGAAAGCGCATCACGGAAGATGAAACGCGCATCTCCGCTACCCCCAAGGTGATCATCCTCGGCGGCGGCCCCAATCGCATTGGCCAAGGTATTGAGTTTGATTATTGCTGCTGCCAAGCAGCGTTCGCCGCCGACGAGATGGGTCTCGAAAGCGTGATGATCAACTCTAACCCAGAGACGGTCAGCACGGATTTCGATACTAGCGACTTGCTGTTCTTTGAGCCACTGACACTTGAAGATGTGCTCAACGTTGTCGAACGACTCAATGGCGGCGGCATCGATCAGTCCGAGCGCTCGGGCGGAGTGATCGGCTGCATCGTGCAATTCGGTGGACAAACCCCGCTCAATCTGGCGCACGGCCTAGTGACCGCTGGTGTACCGATTGTCGGCACCAGCGTTGAGAGCATTGACCTCGCGGAAGATCGCGATCGTTTCAAGGCCATCCTCGAAGAGCTTGGTCTCAATCAACCACCATCCGGAATCGCGCGCAGTCTTGACGAAGCAGTTACGGAAGCAACCCGCGTTGGTTACCCAGTGCTGGTGCGCCCCAGTTACGTCCTTGGTGGGCGCGGTATGGAAATTTGCTTCGATGAGCCCGCACTACGCCGCTACATGACCACTGCCGTCAATGTCAGCGACTTGGCAAACGCCCCAGTCTTGATTGATTGCTTCTTGTCCGATGCCATTGAAGTTGATGTCGACGTCGTCGCTGACTTTGAACCGCATGAAGCAAGCCGTTCCAAGCAAGTGGAGCAGCGCAGTGCGCGGCCGCGCGCGCTGGTGTGCGGCGTGATGGAGCACATCGAAGAAGCGGGCATTCACTCCGGTGACAGCACATGCACGGTGCCGCCATACAGCCTGCCGCCGAGCATCGTCAATCGAATCCGCGATCAAGCGCGCGCCCTCGCCGAGCGCTTGCGTGTGCGCGGCCTGATGAACGTGCAGATGGCCGTCAAGGACGAAACCGTCTACATCATTGAAGTCAATCCGCGCGCCTCGCGCACCGCACCGTTTGTTTCAAAGGCCAAGGGCGTTTCCTGGGCCAACATCGCCGCCAAGGTGATGATGGGTGCATCGCTGGAAGAACTTGGAACCAAGGAAATTCCTGACACGGGCTTCTATGCCGTGAAGGAAAGCGTCTTCCCGTTCTCCAAGTTCCCGGGCGTCGACGTTGTCCTCGGTCCAGAAATGCGTTCCACCGGCGAAGTGATGGGCGCCGACCGCAGCCTGCCCGTTGCATTCGCCAAAGCGCAGATGGCCGCCGGCGTCAAGCTGCCCACCTCTGGCAAAGTGTTCTTGAGCGTGCGCGATTCCGACAAACAACAAGCAGTCGAAGTGGCACGCAGTCTTGCCAGCATGGGTTTCGAAGTGCTGTGCTCGGAAGGCACCGCGCGCATGTTGCACACCTACAGCGTGGCATGCACGGCCATTCCCAAGATCGCCACCGGTCAGCGGCCCAACGTTGTTGACCTGATGTCCAACGGTCAAGTGCAACTGGTGATCAACACGCCCACCAAAAAGGGCGGAAATACTGACGAAGGTCGTATCCGCGCCCAAGCGGTTCGGGCCAACCTGCCCATCATCACCACCATGGCGGGCGCGCGCGCTGCCGTTCAGGCAATTCAAGCGCTCCGCAGTGGACATTGGCAGGTGTTCGCCATCCAGGACTATTTCCCGGCACTCGCCCGGAGCCCTGCTGAAGTGCCAACCACCGTCTGACCGCACCTCCATATACTTCTGCCACTCATGCAGACCTTGACCGATTTCCTACCCGCGTGGCTTCCAACCGGCGCCTCACTCGCCCAGTTGATCGCAAGCGTCACCGTGGTCGCCCTCGCGCTCCACGTCATCCTCGGCGCATGCGCCTACACCATCTGGCTCGAACGCCGCCTGTCCGCATGGATGCAGGATCGCGTTGGTCCAAATCGCGTGGGCCCGTTCGGTCTCCTGCAGCCCATCGCTGACGGTCTGAAGTTCTTCATGAAGGAGGACTACACGCCCAATCACGTCGACAAGGGCCTGTTCACCATCGCGCCTGCGCTGTTGGCGATTCCATCGTTGATCGGTTTCGTGGTCATCCCTTGGGGCGGCATTCTTGATCTCTCCACGATTCCATTTCTTGGTCTCACCGGCCAAGTGAAGATCGTCGGCGCGGACGTCAACATCGGCGTCGTCTACATGCTCGCCATCGCCAGCCTGTCCGTCTACGGTGTGGCGATCGGTAGTTGGGCATCCAACAACAAGTTCGCGTTCCTTGGCGGTCTGCGTGCTTCCGCGCAAATCATCAGCTATGAGATTCCGATGGGCGTCTGCATGCTCGCCGTCATCCTCATGTGCGGCAGTTTCACGCCGGGCGGCATCATCGCTGGACAGCAGGCCAATGTTTGGAACATCTTCCAGCAGCCACTCACAGCAATCCTCTTCTACGCCTGCATGTTGGCGGAAACGAACCGTCTTCCCTTCGACCTTGCAGAATGTGAAAGCGAGTTGGTCGGCGGATACCACGTCGAATACTCAAGTATGCGCTTTGCACTGTTCTTCTTGGCTGAATACTTCAACATGATCGCGGGATCGGCACTGTTTGTTGTGCTCTTCTTGGGCGGTTGGAGTGTCAATCCATTCGGCGCATTCCTGCACTGGGATCTACCGCTGGTCGGTGGTCTGCCACTGATCGTCGCGCAGATCGGCGTGATGGCGGGCAAGACCTTCCTGGTGGTCTCCCTCGGCATCGCATTGCGCTGGACCCTTCCACGCTTCCGCTTCGATCAACTCATGCGACTCGCTTGGGAGGGCATGATCCCGACCGCGCTGCTGATCCTCACATGCACCGCGGTGTTTGTGTACTTCGGTATCACCCAGTGGATGTGGGCGGGCAGCTTGCTGTGCCTGATCATCGTGTGGTTCGTTGGCCCGCGCTTGCCGAAGAGTGCGAGTCCGAACGCGAAGATTGGGATGCTTGGGAGCCGCTTTAGTCCGGCTTGAGTTGTGGCATCACGCCTGCGTACTGGCGGCCTTGTGGTATTACGCCTGCGTACTGGCGGCGTTGTTGCATCACGGTTTCGTAGTGGCCCTGATGCAACACGATTTCCTACTGGCCCGCATTCGCCTTACGAGGATGGCCGCTGAGCGCGGCCCTATCCTCTCCGGCGCCTGCGTCCAGGTAAACGGGTTCCAGTCCCTGGTATGCACGTGCCTTCCGTGTGCGAGCCCCCGCAGTGAGCACGGGATCCTCGGTAAGCGGCGTGTGAAACTGAGAAGTCCGGCAGTTGGACGTACGCCCCGTGGGTGCCAACCGGACGAACAGATTCGCCCGAGGCTAAGCGGAACCTTGTGGAGCGCAGCCGTCCGCGTCCGAGGGTCCCGCGCGCAACGGAGGGGGCGGGGGACGACTCATCTCACTTAACCCGCGCCCCGAAAATGGGGACAGGGGTGAACGGCACCTATTTAATGCGGCGCATCTCGCCTACCCAGGCGCCGTATTCAATGGCGGCTTTGCGGCGTGCCGCGGCTGATGGCCATTTGGAACGGTCTGCGCCAAAGGCGGTTTCCATCCGCCATGTCCAGTAGCGACCGCGGAGCCGGAAGCCCGTCTTGGCGCCCAACAGGGCGAGATTCCAGATTCCGCGCAGAGCGTGCATCGGTACAGAGTATTCGCACGCGAGGGTCCCCACAATCGCCTTGGTGAAATTTCCGCGCAGCGCTTTGGCTGCATGTCGCAAATACTTCACCGCTCGCTTCTACACTCGATCTTGCCAATGGCAAAGGTCAAGACCAGCTTCGTCTGTAGTGAATGCGGCAATGTTCAGCCCAAGTGGATGGGCAAGTGCCCAGATTGCGGCGCATGGGATGGATTGCAACGCTTCACCGAAGCGTCGGATATCACCTCGCGCCCCGCACACGGCGCACTCGAGCTTCCTGCCGAACTCACCGCCACGCGCGGTAGTCGACGCGCGCAGCCGATCGCGGAAGTGAAGCCGCATGATGTTCCACGAACGTCTACCGGTATCGCGGAATTCGATCGTGTCCTTGGTGGCGGACTGGTCCCCGGCAGCGTGGCGCTCATTGGTGGCGATCCAGGTATCGGTAAGAGCACGCTGCTCTTACAAGCGGCCGCTGCGCTTGCCGGTCGTGGTCGTCGGGTTCTGTACGCCACGAGCGAAGAGAGCGCAGCGCAAGTCAAGATGCGCGCGGATCGACTTGATGGAAGCACTGATGCAGTGCGCGGTCAACATTTACTTCTGCTTGCCGAGCCAAATCTGGCGGTGATCGTGGAAGAAGCGCGTCGTATCGCGCCCGACCTTTTGGTGCTGGATTCCATCCAACTTGCCTACCGCGGAGACATTGATGCCATTCCGGGCAGCCTTGCACAGTTGCGACGTTGTTGCCTTGACCTTGTGACGCTCGCAAAGACAAGCGGTACTGCGGTAGCCATCGTTGGTCATGTCACCAAGGACGGTGACCTCGCAGGTCCCAAACTTCTGGAACACCTCGTAGATGTAGTCCTCGCCTTCGAAGGTGATCGACATCATTCCTATCGCGTGGTGCGCGCGGTAAAAAATCGCTTCGGAAGTACGCAAGAACTGGGCCTCTTTGAAATGACCGGCGCTGGTCTCATCGAAGTAGAAGAGGCAACACTCGCGCCGGAATCTTCAAGCAGTTCATCCAGCGGATCGAGCGCTGTTGATAGCGTAAAGAACAAAGTGATTTCGCGCCGACCAGGCAGCGTGTTCGCTCCAGTGCTTGCAGGAACGCGCGTACTTCTTGCTGAAATTCAGGCGCTTACCGCTACTGGATTTCTTGGCGCAGCGAAGCGTCGCGCCAGCGGTCTTGACAGTGCACGCCTGGCAATGCTGATTGCCGTATTGGAAAAACACGGCGGCCTGCGACTCGGCGATCAAGATGTTTATGCATCCGCGCTCGGTGGAATGCGGATCATTGAACCAGCAGCCGATCTCGCGACTGCACTCGCCATTGCGGGCGCTTTTTACGAACGCGGGGCAGGTGCAGCAACGGTTGCGCTCGGTGAGATCGCACTCTCTGGTGAAGTGCGCTCCGTGCGTCAGATCGATCAACGTGTGCAGACCGCAGTGCGACGCGGAGCGCAGCTGCTCTTGGTGCCCGCCACGCAAGTTGAGAGCGCGCGCGCCGCCGCGCCAGGGGCCGAAGTGGTGGCGATTGGTCACTTGCACGACGCCATCGAACATCTCGCCTAAGGGCGGATTCTGCGTCACAAGCGCCAGCATCACGCGAATTCAGCAAGATCCTTCGATGTTCGACGGAAGTCCCTACGTATTTGAGCCGACGCACGATGGGTCAGTTGCATGCGTGAGCTGCAAGTTGCGCCATAAACAGGGAAATCTGTGCATTTCCCCTCGATATGTCCAACTTGCATTAAAAACCACGAGAGATCTTTCTAAGTCCCTATTCAAGTTCCATTTACGCAACCTACACATTGAACTAGTTAATTATTCAATCAACTCATGAAACACCTTTATTGACCTCCTAGGGCATATTTTGACCAAATCCCAACACGCGTCCTTTGTCCTTGCTATGATCCCCCCTTCAACTAATCGGCTTCACTTTGCCGATAGCGGTTGAGTCTCACGTCTGCCCACCGCGTTGGTGGGCGCCAAGATTTGAGAATTCGTCACTGGGTTTGTGGGTGAAATGTCAGAGCCCCAACCCGATACAAGGAGCGAACGCATATGAGTCTGACCAAGTTTGTTGGGCTCCTCGCGGGCTCGACCCTCACGCTCACGGGCGTGAGCTACGCAGCCGTCGAGGGGAACAATGACACCGCCACCCAGATCTCGGAGCTTAAGGCCGAAATCGCAGCCCTCAAAGGTAATCAGGGCGAACAGTGGCTCACCGAACAGCGCGCGGACCAGATCCGCGGCGTCGTCCAGGACGTCCTGGCCGATTCCAACACCCGCTCCAGCTTCCAGCAAGCTGGCGGCGCGACGGCCGGCTACAACAACGGCTTCTTCATCTCCAGCGCCGATGGCAACTACTCGCTGAAGATCAACGCCCTTGAGCAGGTTCGTTTCGTTTGGAACAACACCTACCAAGGCAAGACATCTGGTGGCTCTTCGGAGGGCGGCAACGACGCCAACGAGTGGGGCTTCGAGAACCGCCGCACCCAGGCCTTCTTCTCGGGCAACGTTGTTGACCCAAGTTGGAAGTACCTAGTTGGTATCGCGTACGACTCGCAGAGCGACCCGTACGACACCAACCCTGGTGAGTTCAACCTCTACTATGCGATGGTCACCAAGTCCTTCGGCGACGGTTTCTCCGTCTCCGTTGGTCAGATGAACGTCCCGTTCACTGTTGAAAGCAATCTCTTCAACGCCGGTTCTACCCAAATGGGTGACTACTCGATCTTCGAGTACATGTTCGGTGCAGGCCAGCAGGTCGGCGCCATGGCGAAGCTCGAGAAGGATGCATTCCGCGTTTCGGGTGGTTGGTACAACGTTGTCCAGACCGACGCGGCTGACACTGTTGGTCAGTCGTGGAATAACGACAACAACCAGAGCATCGCTGTTGCAGGACGCGCTGAGTACAAGGTTGCCGGTACCTGGGATCAGTTCTCCAAGGAGAGCAGTTTCAAGGGTGAAGAGTTTGGTCTCCTCATCGGTGGCGGCGTGATCTGGCAAAACGGTCGTGCTCAAAACACTGACTCTACTTACGACTCCAATCCGCTCGGTCTCACGGCCGATGCGCAGGCAAAGTTCGGCGGTTTCAACCTGATTGGTCAGTTCCTCTGGCAGGATGGCTACCCAGGAACCGACTCGTCGTCCAGTGTTTGGGGCTTCAACGTTCAGGGTGGCGCATTCATCACCGAAGATCTTGAAGTCTTCGGAGCATGGGCGTATGCCGACACTTCTGAGGGTGGCACTGACTCGTTGGACTCTAACTTCGGAACCACCAACTACCTCCAGACCGGTGCAAACTGGTACTTCGCGAAGAACTCCATCAAGGCAACTGTCATGGGAATCATCCCCTTGAACAATGACGCTGCTCAAGCTGGCAACCTTCGTGGCTTCGAGGGTGGTGTTGGTCTCGGTGGTTCGAACGGGGACACGGGAGCCGACAACAACTTCTCGCTCGTCTGCCAGCTCCAGGTCATGTTCTGATCCCTCGGGATCGACTCAACCTGCAGCCCAGCTGCGACAATGTAAAACTTCCATCGGACCCGGCTTCGGCCGGGTCCGATGCGTTTTTGTCTTAGACATCCGGCTAGCCTCCGCTGCACATGGCGACCGCCCTTGTCCTTCTCTTGGGATCCGCCCTGGGACTCATTGACCAGCCAGTCAATGCAGCACCAATCAGCGTGAGTTCCGACGTGCCCACCATGGACGCGGAACTTGCTGCCATGCGCGCCGACCTGGCGGCAATCCGCCGTGAGCAAGGCGAAGCGTGGCTTTCGACTCAACGCTCGTGCGAGATTCGGGCACTAGTGTCCGACGTGCTCGCCGACTCGTCCACGCGTACCCAGTGCGCGGAATCGGGCAGTGCGCTCGTGGGCGGATACGCCACGGACCGCGGCTTCTACCTCGGCACCGTTGACGGCCAACAGACCGCGCGTGTGTTCGGCTTCATGCAGGTTCGCTTCGTTTGGAACCAAGGCTATGACGCCGCCGAACGCGATCCATCATCAAATTCTGTGTGGGGCGCGGAGGTCCGTCGCGCGCAGCTCTTTGCCACCGGCAACCTCGCGGGACCATCACTCACGTGGCTCATTGGTCTGGCCTTTGGTGCGGCACAGGATCCGGTGGACTTTCAAGATGTTCGGTTGGATCCGGCATCGGTTGATGATCCAGCGCCCACGATCAGCTACCTGAACGTCACTAAACAACTCGGTAGTGGGTGGTATACGCAGATCGGCAACATCTTCACCCCGTACACTTACGAAAGCCACCTATTCAGCACGGCAGAAACACAGATGGGTGAATGCTCCATGCTGGAGTGGCTATTCACCGCCGGCTTCACCACGGGAGTCAGCTTGGGCTATGACGGAGACGCCATTCGGTGGCAGTGCTGCTACGGCGATCAGATCGGTACGGCGCCTTCAACGTGGGATTCGACAAGCAATCAGAGTCTTGCGTTTGCCAGCCGTATGAATTGGAAGCTGTGCGGAAATTGGGAGCAGTACGCCTATGAATCCAGCTTCCGCGGTCAGGAATTCGGCACCTTTTTGGGTGCTGGAGTGCGATGGCAAAATGGTCGCGCCCAAAATCCGTCCGCGACGGACGGCACCAATCCGCTCGGAGTCACCGCCGATGCCGCGTTCATGTTTGGTGGCGCCAACATCCTCGTCCAGGGTATTTGGGTTGATCAATGGGTTTCGCGTGATGAGGCTGCGTGGGGTGGATTGCTGCAAGGCGGATTCTTCCTCACCGAAGCCCTGGAAGTCTTTGGCAATTGGAATATCACCAGTACCGATGGCACCCAGCAGTACGCCACCTTGGGAATGAACTGGTATGCGGACCAACGTGCCCTCAAGGTGACGGCGTTAGTGATTGCGCCGGTCGATGGCGGACAGCCTGCCTTGACCTCGGCGGTACTGCCGCCGCAGGGCCTCGGCGGGGGGTCAAACCCGAACAACAACATGAGTTTTTCACTGCAGATTCAGGCAGCATTTTGATGGTTCGCCATGACGGCTGAAGACGGGCATCCCTTTGCGCCCTGCCAGTCAGCCAACTTTGGGTTGATTTGCTTCTCCCGCTGCAGGGTGTGCCCTTGACCGTCCGATGAAACCACTGCGATAGCATTCGTACTCCATGGCTCGAAATGTGGGAAATCTCTTTGCCGCCTGCTCCGCCGCGATCACCATCGCCGGCGCTTCGCACGCATGGGCACAAGAGCCTGCAGTGATGGACCCAGGTGCTGCGGGCGACGTACTGGCGCGTCCTGCTCCGGGAGTCGATGAACTGATGAAGCGGCTCGAGACACTCGAAGACCGCAACCGCGAATTGGAAGGCCGCGTCACTGATCTCAATCGTCAACAAGGCGAAGAGTGGCTCGGTGAACAACGCGCTGGACAGATTCGTGACATCGTTCGCGACGTGCTTGCCGACAGCGATCAACGCGCCAGTCTGCAGGGCAGTGGCATGACCGCTGGTTGGAACGATGGATTCTTCATGGCAAGCGCCGATGGAAGATTCCGTATGAACCTCGGCGGCTTCATACAGAACAGATTTACTTCAAGCACCATTCGCACCGGGTCATACAACAGCGCAAATGCGGCACAGCAAGCGGTCTTTGATCGCAAAGAAACCCGCTACGGGTTCAATGTTCCGGATCTGCAATTGTGGGCCGATGGCCACGTCTTTAGTCGCGACTTCCAGTACATGGTCAAGGCGCGTTTCTTCGAACAGGTCACCACCAACATCAATAAGGGTGACACGAATGCACAGTCGGCAGCGATCGCCGGTGGCCCAGACTTCAGCCAAGTCGAGTTGCTGGACGCGTGGATTCGCATCAACTTAGATGACAATTGGTCGGTGCGCACCGGTCAGTATCGCTCCCCGTTCTCGCGTGGTTTCTTGGTGCTAGAGCAGTACCAAATGTCGTCTGCGCGTTCAGTAGTGGACTTCCACTACGCGCTGGGCTACACGCAGGGTATTGAGCTTGAATACACCAACGATGAATTCCGTTCGCGCACTTCTATTGATAGCGGTGCGCAGGACAACATGCTTGGTGATGTGAATGCGGTGTACGGCGGCAATGGTTACAAGCTTTGGCCGTCGGGTAGCTTTGGCAGTCAGAACGCGCAGTTCTGGACACAGAGTGCGGCGTACAGCGTCACCCACCGCTTTGATTGGAAACCCGCTGGTAGCTGGGACCAATTCCGCAGTTACACCAGCCCGTCGATGGAGACCTTTGGATTCCTGACTGGCTTGGGTTTGCACTATCAGAACTCGCGTGGCTACCAAGCGAATGAAGACACCCCTGGTGTTAAGAACCCTGACTCACAGTGGTTCACCGCGACCATTGATGCGCAAGCGAATTTCGGGGGCGCCGCCGTGTACGGCGCGGTTTTCTACAACTACGTCAACGCCCCAGCGGCACTGCAGCCGACGTTCGGCGACTCGCAAGAAAATGTTCAGTATGACCTGGGCACGCTCAACATCATTGCGGCGCAACTGCAAGGCTCGATGTACATCATGCCCAAGGCTGAGTTGTTTGCTCGTTATGAGTTTGCCTACATTGACGGCGGCACAAGCGCCTTGAACGGCATCAATCCAGAAATCGCAAATCCGGATCCCCTCAACCTGCTCACCATTGGCGTGAACTACTACCTGGACGGGCAGGACCTGAAGTGGACCACCGACCTGGGCTGGGCAATCACCGCGGTAAATCCATTGTTCTCTGACGTGAATGCCGGATGGCGCCCTTCGCAGAGCGATGAAATTGTCTTTCGCACGCAGCTGCAGCTGATTTTCTAACCAGCACATTCCATGGCGCGGGCAGGGAATCTCTATGATTCATGCCCCATGACATTGGTTTACCGCGTCGAAGTTCGCCCCAAGTCCGGCCAGTCCGACCCCCGTGCGGATGCGGTGATTCGGCAAGCCACGGCGCTGGGACTTTCTGCCATACCAACGGCTGCCCAGCACTCCTCGGTGTATTTGCTGGCGGGAGACATCTCCGAAGCAGACGTCGTTCGCATTGCCCATGAATTGCTTGCGGATCCGGTCACCCAACGCGCGGAGGTGCAGGCTCGCGGCATTGCCACGCATCGCCTGGACGCCATGGTGGAGATTCACCCGCTTCCCGGCGTGACTGATCCAGCCGCGGAAAGCGTGGAGTCGGCAGTGCAGGCAATGTTTGGAACATCCGTACGCGTACGGACCGGTGACCGCTATGACTTGGCCGGTATCAATCAACTTGGCGCAATGACCATTGGCGAACGCGTGCTTGCCAATCCAGTGATTCACGGTGTGCATGCTGAACCGTGGCATCCAGCACACTTTCCAGCCGGTCATGGTTACATCATGCGCATTGTGGAAATTCCACTGCGGGATCTGACTGATGCAGCGCTTGAGAAATTGAGTCGCGAGGCGCATCTCTTTCTTTCCCTGCAAGAAATGCAAGCGATTCAGGCTGAATATCGGCGCCTCGGTCGGGAGCCGCGCGAGATCGAACTGGAAACACTGGCGCAGACTTGGAGCGAACACTGCGTACACAAGACGCTGAAGAGCACGGTTCATTATCGCGAAGCGAACCTTGGAGCCGGGCAATTCTCCTTGCAATCAGGCCAGCGGTTGGCGAACGCGCTTTCCTCCGCGGCACATGCCGGCGCGCCCCATGCGACCGCCACATTGCGTCCGGGCCACACACCTGCAAATGATGGATCGGTGACTATCAAGAACCTCTTGAAGAGCACCGTGGCAGCCGGAACGTTTGAACTGATTGATGAGCACAATCCGGATCGCATCGATTGGTGCCTTTCCGTGTTTGTAGACAACTCCGGGGTCATTGCCTTTGACGACCACCACGCGGTGTGCTTTAAGTGTGAGACGCACAATCGCCCCAGCGCTATTGAGCCATACGGTGGCGCCGCTACCGGCATTGGTGGTTGCATTCGTGACATCATGGGGACAGGCCTCGGTGCCAAGCCAATTGCAGCGACCGATGTCTTCTGCGTTGCGCCGCTCGATGGCACCGATGTTCCAGCCGGGTGCCTCCCACCGCGGCGCATTCTGACGCAAGTAGTTGCCGGGGTGCGCGACTACGGAAATCGCATGGGTATTCCCACCGTCAATGGAGCGGTGTGGTTTGACGAGCGCTACGTTGGAAATCCGTTGGTGTACTGCGGCGTGATCGGTGTGATGCCGCGCACGATGGTCAAGGGTGTCACCGTGCGTGGCGATCGCATTGTGGCCATCGGCGGGCGTACGGGTCGCGATGGCATTCATGGTGCCACCTTCTCAAGTGCCGAAGTTGAGCATGGTCATTCCAGCGAATTTAGTCATGCTGTGCAGATCGGCAATGCGATCACTGAGAAGAAGATGCTCGACGCCATGCTTGCGGCGCGCGACCAGCCGGATGGGCCGCTGTACAGCGGCACCACCGATTGCGGAGCTGGTGGATTCTCAAGCGCTGTTGGAGAGATGGGCAAGGACGTCGGCGCCACCGTCAATCTTGAATGCGCGCCGGTGAAGTATGACGGCCTGAGTCCAACTGAAATTTGGATTTCTGAAGCACAAGAACGCATGGTGCTATCCGTGCCTCCCGCCAAGTTGGAACGCCTGCGCGCGGTGTGTGTGGCGCATGGGGTGGAGCTCTGTGATCTGGGTGAATTTGGCAGCAATGACGGCATGATTCGCTTGTATTGGCACGGCACCGAAGTCGGCGCGCTGGATACGCATTTCCTGCATGAAGGCGTACCGATGCCAACCCGTGAAGCCGTGTGGGATGCAGCGTGGAGCGCCGCGCAGTTGCCAGCGCCTGGCAACGGGCGGGGTGTTGGTCCTCGGCTTGTTGACACCACGTGCGCACTGCTTGCTCATCCGAACATCGCTAGCAAGGAATGGATCATCCGTCAGTATGACCATGAGGTTCAGGGCGGCAGCGTCATCAAGCCGCTGGTTGGTGTTGGCAATGGTGGTCCATCCGATGCGGCGGTTGTGCATCCAGTGCCTGGCTCGCGCCGTGCGCTTGCCATCAGTAATGGACTTGCCACCGGTTGGAGTGCGGATCCGTATGCCATGACCCTTGCAGCGCTTGATGAATGCGTGCGCAACATGGTGTGTGTTGGCGCTGACCCAACCCGCATGGCGGTATTGGATAATTTCTGCTGGCCTTCGTGCGATGACCCGCGCAACATGGGGGCGCTGGTCCGTGCTGCTGAGGCGTGCTACGACGGTGCGATGGCGTACCGCACGCCGTTCATCAGTGGTAAGGACAGTTTGAAGAATCAGTTCCGTACCCAGGATGGTCGCACCATCATGATTCCGCCGACGCTCTTGGTGTCCGGATTTGGAATCGTGCCGGATGCAGAGCGCGCCTGCACCATGGACTTGAAAGCAGCGGAACACGTACTGGTGCTAGTTGGAACAACCGGCGCACGTATGGGCGGCAGTCATCGCGTGATGTTGGGCGCCTGTGGGCATGCAGACCATCGTTTGCCGGTGGTTGACCCTGCGCGCGGTGCGCGGACTGCTCGGGCTGTTGCCGCGTGCATTGCGCACGGCGCAGTGCGGTCCGCGCATGACCCGAGCGAAGGCGGATTGCTACCAGCACTTGCAGAGATGTGCTTTGCTGGCGGCCTCGGCGCGCGTATCGATCTTTCACGCGTACCGGTCGATGCCGCGGATCATGCTGATGTGTCGGACGAGTGCCGTGCATTTGCAGAAGATCCGCATCGCTACATCCTGGAAGTGGAGCCAGCGCAACTTTCTAAAGTCCAGGCGCATCTTGATGGAATTGCACACGCAGTGATCGGCACAGTGACCACTACGGACACGCTTGAAGTTGTTGGAATTCGCACGCCACATGAGTCCGTTACCCTCGACACGCTTCGCGCTGCGTGGAATGCGCCCACCGGCGGATGAGATCAGCACCATGAGTACCGACGGACCAAAAGCTCTTGTCATCACCGCGGCAGGTATCAACTGCGACCTTGAGCTCGCGCAATCGTTCGCAGCGGCCGGGGCAGTACCGGAATCGGTGCTACTTTCGGAATTGCTCCGCAATCCAAGCCGAATTGACAACTACCGACTGATTGGACTTCCCGGTGGATTCAGTTTCGGCGATGACATTGCTGCTGGCCGCATCATGGGTGCACTCATGCGCCGCAGTATCTATCCAGCGTTGACTGCAGCGATTGAACGCGGCGTTCCAATGATTTGCCCTTGCAATGGCTTCCAAATTGCCGTTCAGGCAGGCTTGCTGCCGGGACCAAGCGTGGATTCTGCATGGCCAGCCAGCGCTGCGGAGCCATCCATCGCGCTACTGCAGAACAGCACCGGTCGATTCCGGGATGCGTGGACGCGTGTGGAGATACCTACAGAAACGCGTTGCATTTGGACGCAAGGCCTTGAGTGTGACGATGCCACGGGGATCCTTCCCAGCGCACACGGCGAAGGTCGATTGGTCGCTGACGAAGCGCTCCTTGATGCGCTGGAGGCCAATGGGCAAGTTGCCGTCCGCTACCACTCAGCAG
>JBIKZY010000161.1:0-4917 GCA_044354475.1 Phycisphaerales bacterium | reverse complement strand
CGAAGTGCCATGGATGGAGCTCCTGCTTCCTGAGAAATGCGAACCCACGCGTCCGGCGGGTAGGGGGAACAGGATATCCGCGTCTTGAGTGCAGGGAGCGGCTCGATCGGCGCGGGCGGTGCGGGCGCGGTGCCGCAGCAGCGCGGGCGCCACGTGGGCCTTTCATACGCCCAGGCCAATCACCCCGTGCTATTGGGAGCTTGCTTTCGGCGCGAAAATGCCACCGCCGCATCTAAGAGCCACGGGAATGCAGTGATAACGCCAGCCGCGATGCGCGTTGGAACGCTGGTCCAGATTTCCGTGCGCCGCGTGCCGATGGAACGCGCAATAGCGCGCGCCACCTTCTCCGGGCGTTGCACGAAAAACTTGGACATCTCATGAATCGCATACTGCTGCCGAGCGTTCGGGGCGAGCGATTCGCGTACCACGTCAAAGAACTCTGTTCGTGTGGTTACTGGGTGCACGCTGGAAACCATGATGCCGTGCGGGCGCAACTCAAACGCCATGGCGCGTGCCATGTGCGCCTGCGCCGCTTTACTAGCGCTGTACGCGCCGAACGCGGGCATGGTGAACTTTGAAACGCAACTCGAGCACATCAAGAGATGACCGCCCCGCCCCGCGGCAATCAATCGCCGCGCTGCATCGCTGCAGAGTTCGGTACTTGCAAAGAAGTTGGTCTCAAACATGGCGCGGAGTTCATCACTGGTGGTGGCGTGGACTGATCGCTCCATGCCGTATCCGGCGTTGGCATAGACCACATCAAAGCGACCAAATGCGCGCTCCGCTGCGTCAAGGATGGCGGCTGATGCGCCAACTTCCGCAACATCCATCGTGAGCATTTCCGTGCGCACCAACCGCTTGGCGGCGTCGGATGCCCGCGCCGCCACTTCAGCAAGGCGATCGCGCCGACGCGCCACCAGCACCAGGTCGTAACCCATGCGCGCCAACTCAATAGCAGTAGCCGCGCCGATGCCAGCACTCGCTCCGGTGATGATGGCTACTGGGCGATCATGGCGAAGCGCTGTGTGCTGCATGTCGCGCGTCATTGGCGAAGATGGGGTGGACAGTGTCACTTGCCTCACGATACCTGCCCCGCTCATCTATTCTCTTCAGAATGCAACTGCACCCTTGCGCCCCTCTTGCGCCGTAGTATCAACGCATGGCCGAACCTACCCCAGTGCGGACTCACGCCGAAATTCGCGGCATCATCGGCATGGTGCATGTGGGTGCGCTTCCAGGCACGCCGCGTGGACATCTTTCGCCGCAGGCGTTGGTCGCGCACGCTGTTCGTGAAGCGCGCACTCTGCGTGATGCCGGCTTCGATGCAGTACTGATTGAGAACATGCATGATCGCCCCTACTTAGGCGGCGGTATCGGCGCGGAGATCGTGGCCTGCATGTCGGCGGTATGCGCCGCGGTGCGCGCCGCCGTTGACTGCCCCATCGGAGTTCAAATTCTTGGCGGCGGTTCGCGTGAGGCCGTTGCGGTGGCACACGCCACTGGTCTTGATTTCGTGCGCGCTGAAGGTTTCGTCTTTGCACACGTGGCTGACGAGGGCCTGATGGCTGAAGCAGCCGCTGGTCCACTGCTGCGATTTCGTAAATCGATCGGCGCCGACCGCGTGCAAGTGTTTGCAGACATCAAGAAGAAGCACGCCGCGCACGCCATCACTGCGGATGTGGACATTGCTGCATGCGCCCGCGCCGCAGAGTTCTTTCTTGCCGACGGAGTCATCGTCACTGGCACCGAGACCGGCGCTGCAGTTGACGAAACCGAACTCCACGCAGTTCGCTCGGCTACCAAACTCCCGGTATTCACTGGGAGCGGTGCAACTCCACAGAGCGTTGCGCGGCTCCTTTCCAATGCCGATGCGGTCATCGTTGGAAGTTTCGTGAAGGAAGGCGGCCAATGGGAACATGACGTTTGCCCCAAGCGCGCTGCAGAGTTTGTGAACGCAGCGCGTGGCGCGCGGCGCGTGGAAGCCCCCGGCATGGATGCCGTTCGGGCCATGTTTAGCGGTCGCCCAAGCGGCACCTGAGGTCATCATGCTTGCCTACGTCAATGGATCGGTTGTCCCCGAAGAACACGCAAAGGTCAGCGTGTTTGACAGAGGCTTTCTCTTTGGCGACGGCGTCTATGAGTTGGTGCGGTTCTTTGATGGCGTTGGTGTAGCACTTGACCTTCATCAGGCGCGGCTGGAACGAAGCTTGGCACTCACCGGAATTGTTGGCTTTGACGCACATTCGCTGGTGGACATATGCGCTGCACTATTAAAGGGCAACGCACTGACTGACGCGAGCATCTACATACAAGTCACCCGCGGTGCTGGCACTGCGCGCGCACACATGCCCGTGCCAGGACTGGTGCCAACAGTGGTCGCACTGGCATCACGCAGCGCACCGCTTGCAGAATTCAATGCGCCAGAGACACTGCGCGCCATCGTTCGCCCTGACTTGCGCTGGCACCGCTGTGAAATCAAGACCATTGCCTTGGCTGGCAATATCTTGGCGCTCATTGAAGCGCAAAGTGCGGGTGCCGAAGAGTGCATCCTGATTCGCGACGGCTTGGTGAGTGAAGGCGCGTACACCAACGTTGGCATCGTTCGCGGCGGAACGCTGATCACCTGCCCACTTGATGACGCTGCGGCGCCAGTGCTGCATGGCACCATGCGCTGCTGGATGCTTGAAGCCGCGCGCGACGCAGGAATTCCTGTTGAAGTGCGGCGCGTTCATGAACACGAACTCTGTGAGGCGGACGAAGTGCTTGTGCAGTCCAGCCGACGCCTTGTCAGCGCGGTGACAGAACTTGATGGCGTGCGGATTGCAAACGGCGAAACTGGACCAGTGTGCCGCGCCCTGTTCGCGGCGATGCATGCGCGGATTCAGCGGTTAATTGTCAATCCAACGTCATGACGCTGAAGCTGCGGCCGAGTGCACCGTGAGTGCCCGCCCCGCTCCGAAACTGTGCATGGACACAGTTTCTATACTTCCCACGAATGTCTTTCCTACTTGCCATCAGCGTCGGTAACACGCGCACCGCGGTCGGTCACTTCCATGGTGACGACCTCCATGTCGTTCAACACATCGTCAACGGCGATATCGGCGCGGTGATCACCGCGGCGGTCGAGCAGTGGGGCCACAAGTTGGAGTCCGATGGCGATGGTGAGATTGTCATCGCCAGCGTGAATGACGCGGTCGCCTCCGCCATTGAGACGAAGCTGGCTGCCGAACTTCACACCGACATCTGGCGTCTGGGGCGCGATCTTGAAGTACCCATCGGTCGCTGCATCGATGAAGACGCAACGCCGGGCCAAGATCGGCTCCTTGCAGCTGCTGCCGCCTATGCGGCCGTGAAGCAGGCAGTGATTGTCATCGATGCGGGCACAGCCATCACGGTGGACTTTGTTGATGGCGAGGGCGTTTTTCATGGCGGCGCCATTGCGCCCGGCGCACAGATGCAGCTTGACGCGCTCAATGCGCACACGGCACAACTACCAAAGATTAAATTCGCACGGCCATCCGATGAAGATGCATTTGGCCGCAACACGGTTGACGCCATGCAGCTGGGAGTCTTTGAAGGCGTACGCGGCTTGACGCAAGCATTGGTGGAGCGATACGCCGCCAATTACCGCGCCTTTCCGCTGGTCATTGCGACCGGCGGTGATGCTGAGACGCTTTTCTCCGACAGTGATCTGGTGACACGCGTTGTGCCGGACCTAGTCCTGCGCGGCATCTTGGTCACCGTTCGTGCTGCTGCTGAGGCGGAATGAGCATTGCATCGCCTGCATGGTGGTGGTCGACAGCCCATACACCTGGTGCAATCGCGGTCGCCCATCTTGATGGCGATGCACACCTCCTTGAAGAAGTGCTGCGCAAACTCACCGGCAAAGAGGCCCCACGCACGGGCGAAGTTGCCTGGCGCCGCTTCGGATCGATTGATGATGGCGTGATTGCACGCACCAGTAACCAACACGCGCTCCTCATGCCGCATGGCGGAACGCGCATTCGTGAATTGCTTGATGAACGGCTCGCAGAGCTCGGCGCGCGCGCGCCATCCGCTCATGAATCCGCACACGCCGCGTGGCCCGAAGCCGCCGACCGCATTGAGTGCGCCATGCTCAACACACTCGCCCGTGCAGCCAGTCCGCTTGCCGTTGACCTGCTATCCGCTCAACCCGCGCGCTGGCGCTTGCACACCAAGCCGGATTTCACGGGCGATACCGTGTCACTCCCATCACCGCGTGACCTTCGGCTCCGTCGCCTCATCACGCCCGCGCGGGTGGTGGTCACCGGACCAACCAACGCCGGTAAGAGCACGCTGCTCAACGCGCTCGCTGGTCGGGCGGTTGCCATTGCGCACCACACCCCGGGAACCACGCGCGATGCGGTCGCTGCACGCATTGATCTTGCTGGCCTCGTGGTGGATTGGTTTGACACTCCGGGCGTGCGCCCCGACATGGATCCCATCGAACGCGCCGCTGCGGAACTTGCCGCACGTGCCCTGGCGTGCGCGGACATGGTGATTGAACTGACCGCTCCCGGACTCGGTTGGCACGCCATTGCGGGCGCCACCACTGCGCTCCGCATGCGAGTGCTCAACCAATCGGACCGCGCTGATGCACGCACCTGCGCGGAGCGCAACAGCGCCGATCTTGCCATCAGCGCGCACACCGGCGCGGCGATGGATGAACTGGTCGCCCGCGTTCGCGACGCGCTGGTTCCGCCTGCAGACATGGCAGATTCAACACCGTGGCGATTTATGGACGGCCTCCCTGCCATCTCCGCCGCCGCATCGGCCTAACTCCGGCTACGCTTCACGCCCCATGAATACAGCAGGACTGATGCAAGGTAAGAAGGGTCTCATCGTCGGCATCGCCAACGATCGCAGCTACGCAACATTCATCACTGAGAGCCTTCT
>JBIKZY010000042.1:0-18865 GCA_044354475.1 Phycisphaerales bacterium | reverse complement strand
GCGAAACTGTTCGTCCGGTTGGCACCCACGGGGCGTACGTCCAACTGCCGGACTTCTCAGTTTCACACGCCGCTTACCGAGGATCCCGTGCTCACTGCGGGGGCTCGAACACGCAGGACCCGTGCGTACACAGTCTGGAACCCGTTCCCCTGGCCGCAGGCGGCCAGAAAAGTTTTTGGGGCGCAGCGCAGTCAGAACGGCACTTTCTACTCATTATGAAATTCTCAAATAATGCATGATGGCTGGGGGGGGGGAGATTACGTTTGTTTATGTGGAGAGCGACATCATCCGCAGGTCAAGCCTGCAAATGATCAACGCCATTCAAGAAGCGATTGCCCCGGTGGGGCAAACGTCTGTAACAACCGCGCCGACGGTTTCGGCTTTGTCACGCCTGCACGGGAGTGTGGGCCGAACGGGCGAAGAGCCCCTCAAGGAGTTTCAACATGCGTAATCAGTTCTTCATGGCTTTAATCGGAGTTGCCGTATCAGTTTCGGCCGCTTCTGCTAATGTCACCACCACCCTGAACCTTGCGAATGCCAGGGCGTCGGTCGGCCCGGGTGCCAGTGTGTCTACCAACCAGACCGTCGGCGGACGAAGCGGCGTCTGGACGCTCGATCGTGGTTCCGATCCGACGAGTTATGCAAATGTATGGGGATACGCAGGATCCGACTATGCGGCCTATTCGAATTTTGGCATGCAGTCTTCGACGTATCAAGGCTCCTACCCGAGTGGATGGGCAAACGGCGGCGGCGCTTTGCTTGCGGATGTGGTCGGCGCTGGCTTCGACTATTACATCAACAGCGGGTCCTTCAGCGGCGGAATTCGGCTTTCGATGTATGTCTACAGTCCTGCGTCAGCTCCTGGCGACGAGGGTTACCTCCAGTTTGATCTTGGCTCCTTGCTTCCTGGACAGTCCACCGGGCAGTGGTACTCCACAGGTAACTACCTTGCGGCCGGATCGGCAATCAATGGCGCGTTCTATGGCGCCGCTTACGGCACTGCACCGTTCTCGGGCCAGCAGACATTCCAGCAGATCTTGGGACTTTTGGGTGGTTGGCACGTCTATGGGATCGGCATCATTAACGACACCGGCAACGTGATCTCGATCGACAATTTCGCCGTTTCGAGCGTCCCCGCCCCGGGCGCACTTGCTCTCCTCGGCGTGGCCGGCGTCATCGGTGGCCGTCGCCGTCGCGCCTGATCCTTACTCTGCACTCCACGCTAGCCCCGGCCAGCGTCAGCACTCCCCGCCCCCATGCGCACCCGCGCCTGGGGGCGTGTGTGCTTTGGCGTTCATGCCTTCGTGCCAGCATTCGCAGGTACAATCGGTCTCACGTCGTCTGCTCGCAATGACCGCAGCCAATCACCGATTCACGTTGGCCCATTGCATGACCCGGAAGCTGGCCGGCGAGACATGGCATATTGGATGTCGCGCCCGGTCGAGGAGCGAATGGCAGAACTTGACCGCTTGCGAGAGGAGCCTGATGGCCCACAACCAAGACTGGCTCGAGTGGCTGTTGTCATTGAACGCCAACGGCGCTGGATACGTGATCGTCGGCGGCGTTGCCTTGGCGCTCACGCGTATGGGGGCGTGTGTGCGTTGGTGCGCTCCAACAACCGCAGTCTGTTGATTTCCGCCAACGCACCCTGGCCGCAGGCGCCGGAGAGGACTGGGCCGCGCTCAGCGGCCGTCCTCGTAAGGCGAATGCGGGCCAGTACGAAATCGTGATGCCACAGCTTGCCACTGCGAATGCGTGCTGTAACTACGCCCCCAAGCCCCGCCCAGAATTTATTATGTTACCTGCGCGGATTGCGCCCCGGTCGCGGCGGCGTGCGCGGTTGCGTGGTCGCCGCGCGAGCCATGGTGGAGATGCGCGCGTCCGCGACAGGTGGTTCGCTTGACTCTGCTGCCGTCTCGCTCGGTGCAGTCGCTGGCATGGCGTCGTCAGAACTCGGCTCCGCCAGTCGCGCAAAGATCAGTCGACCTGCTGAAGTTTGCACCGTGTTGGTGACCACCGTCTCCACGGTGAGGCCGATCTTGCCCGCGCCGTGATCGATGACCACCATGGTGCCGTCTTCCAAGAAGCCGACGCCTTGATGCGGATTTTCGCCACGCTTGACGATCGCAATGCGCAACTGCTCGCCGGTGACCTGTCCGGTCCGCATGGCAGTAGACACCGTGTTGAGATTCAGACATGCCACGCCGTTGATTTGTGCCACGCGTTCGAGGCCGCTGTCCGTGGTGACGATGCGGAATCGTTCCGCCTTTGCAACTTCTACAAGGGCGCGGTCCACCGAGCGACCCTCGGCGCGCAAGTCCTCAATCTCAAGATCGACCCACGGATTCGCCTGTAAACGCTGCAAGACATCCAGCCCACGGCGCCCGCGCTGGCGCTTGGTTGCGTCTTCCGAATCGGCAAGCTTCTGTAGTTCGTCAATCACAAATTGTGCAACCAGTACCGGTGCGTCAATGATGCCCGTGCGCCCCAGGTCTTCGAAGCGACCGTCGATGAGCACGGAAGTGTCGAGGAGGAGCGGTCGTGCGCCGCGCACTTGTCGCGCGAATTCGACGTAGGGGATCACCAAGCGGAAGTCGTCGCGCGTGGTGAGCACCACCGACACGGACAGGTACACCAAGACGATTCCGATGGTGACCTTGGCGAGACCTAAGTAGACGGAACTTGATTCTCGGAGATCCCACGCGCCAGCCACCAGATCGATCACGCTGCCGACGGCGACCGCACCGACTAGCCCGAGCATGATGCCGACAAAGATGCCCACCACCCATGCCAAACGCTTGTTGGGCGTGAGCGCATCGACGGTAATGATGATCAGCCCCAGCGCCACCGCGGCGACCATTAGGCCGATGACGGTGCTGAATCCGAAGTCGAGCGCGCTGGTGCGGTTGCTGGCGATGGTCAGCACCACCACCGAGATCAGGACAACCACGAAGATCGATCGCAGCACCAGCATCAGGATGCGCTGGGAGCGTGAATCAGCGGCGGCTAATCGGTTGCGTCGGCTTGCCGCGGTGGGCAGGGGCGCTTGCGGTCCGCGGTCATCGGCAGGCTTGTCGGCGGTCGGTTCGATCATCCAAGCCGAGTGTAGTCCGCACGGTTCTCGGCTTACCCGGATCGGCTACCATTCCGCTCCCTCGGCGGCGAGGAGGACGGCCGGGTCCCGTCGTCGGTTGGCCCGTGAACCTGGTCAGGGCTTGACCGCAGCAGCCATAAGCGGCGTCGGCCGAGCGCCGGTCCGCCTGGTCGTCCTCCCAGCCGCCGAATTTTCTTTTTTGCGCCCCCCGCGCAGGACGAGGTCACCGTGGCGAGCAGCACTAAGAAGAAGAAAGACACCGACGCAACTCTTGAGGCGTCTGGGCAATCATTGATGCCGGGGTTGATCCCGGATGTCTTGCCGACAGCGGCGTCGTCCGCGCCATCGGCGTCATCCGCGCCGTCACCGAATAGCCCGATGCAGGAGCTCATCCCTGGTTTCGAAGGACAGGCCACCAAGGCGTATACGGTCTTGGCGCGCCGCTACCGCTCGCGCACCTTTGCAGAAGTAGTGGGGCAGGACACCATTGGTCGCACCCTGCAGAACGCCATTGCTACCGGGCGTACTGCGCATGCGTATCTCTTCTGTGGAACGCGCGGCGTTGGTAAGACCAGTATGGCGCGCATCTTTGCGCGAGCGTTGAATGCGCGCGGTCAGACTCAAGCGACGGAAATTGGCGAAGCCATCATGCGTGGCGATGACATGGATGTGGTGGAAATTGACGGCGCTTCCAACCGCGGCATCGACGATGCGCGTGATTTGATCGCCGGCGCGGGTATTGCACCGGCGCGTAGCGCTTACAAGATTTACATCATCGACGAAGTGCACATGCTGACCACGCCGGCGTTCAACGCGCTCCTGAAGACCATGGAGGAGCCGCCGCCGCATGTGAAGTTCATCTTGTGCACCACCGAGGCGCACAAGGTTCCCGCCACTATTCAGAGCCGCTGCCAGCGCTTTGATTTCCGCAATATTTCGGCGGCAAAGATCGCTGGCCATTTGCAGGATGTCTTGCGCAAGGAATCCATTGCAGCCGATGACGCCGCGGTCATGCAGGTGGCTCGACTGGCGAACGGATCAATGCGCGATGGATTGAGTCTTCTTGATCGACTGGTTGCAGCAAGCACCGATGGCCGTATCAGTACGGCGCTTCTTGCGGATGTGCTTGGTATGCCCGATGACTCGGTGGTGGCCGGATTGGTGGCCGCGATCGGTGCTGGTGATGCGCGCGTTTCACTTGAGCGCGCCGCTGCGCTGCTTGAAGGTGGCACCAGTATTGATCAAGCGCTTGAACTCATGGCGGAACGATTCCGCATCGTCATGCTTGCCGCGGTGTGCGGCGCTGACAGCGAGCTCTTGGAAGTGGCCGATGAAGCGCGCGCCGAAGCAGCGCGTGATGCCAAGGCATTTGAACCAGCCACGCTGGCGCATCTGATTGCGGTGTGCGATGCGGTGCTGCGCTCCGCCAAGCAGTCCGGTGCGCCACGCACGTTGTTTGATGCAGCAGTGGTGCGCATGGCGCTTGCAGCGCGGTTTGCGCCGGTGGCTGAAGTGGGGGCAGGCACGAGTGCTCGCGCGCAGGCGCCTGTGCCGGAGTTACCTGTAAAAAAACCGTTGCGCCCCATGTGACGCCCGCAGCGCGGCCGGCTGTTGAGCCGGTACCCGCGCAGGTCGTTGACATTGGGGCGCTGTGGAAGCGCATTCTTGAACTGGCGCAGGCCTCGCCGCGTGACCAGGCCACGGTGGATTCGTTCATCCCGGTTTCTTGGGTGGACGGTTTGCTTTCAGTGAAGTGCACGCCGGGTGCCGGGACCACGGGAACGGCTGTTGCGGACATGCTGGCATCGCTGGCAACGCGCGCTTGTGGGCGTGTGGCACGCGTGCGCGTGGATGCTGAAGCTGCCGCACCGCGTCGCATGGAAACGGCGGCCGCACCCAGCCTGCGTGACGACCCGGCGGTGCGGCATCCATTGGTGCTTGAGGTATCCGCGCTGTTTGATGCAACGATCGTCCGTGTGGAGGCTGCAGGTACGCTGCCACCGACGGCGACGGTGGAGGCCACGGAGGCCAACGACCGCGCCGACGAGGCAGACCCCATGGATCACATCACGCACGGAGATCTCGATGTTTGACAAGCTCAAGGCCGCCGCTGGCCTCGCTGGAATGCTGAAGGACCTGCCGCGCATGCAAGAGCGGCTACTGCAAGTGAAGGATGAACTTGGGCGTATCCAATGCGTCGGTCATTCCTCATGTCGGCGCGTGCGCGCGGTGATGAATGGGCGCATCGAACTGGTTTCAGTGGATATTGATCCGGCCATTGCGAATGCCGCTACCACCCCAGCGCGTGCTGAGTTGCAGACGGCTGTCACTGAAGCCATCAATGACGCCATTCGTCATGCCCGGCGCGAAGCCGCGACGCGGATTTCACAGACTGCTGCAGAGATGGGCATTCCGCTCCCCCCGCAACTTCTGGCGCACCTCTAACGATTGAGCTCTTCGATCGGTGCAAGGCACTTCTAACACTGGAACTCGCTGACGACCGTGGCTACCGAACGACCCAACTCCGCCTACCCAGAGTGTGTCACACGACTCATTGAGGAGTTTGGTCGATTGCCGGGCATCGGTCGGCGCAGCGCAGAGCGATTGGCATTCTTTATGCTCAAGAGTCCCGAAGGGGAGGCGCTGAAATTAGCGCACGCCATCACCGATGTGAAGCGAAAGATTCGGCATTGCTCTGTGTGCTGGAACTTGACGGATATCGATCCATGTCCGATTTGCGTCAGTGCTGCGCGCGATGCATCGACGATTCTGGTCGTGGAGCAGCCGAAGGACTTGATCAGTCTTGAGCAGACCGGCATGTACCGCGGCGTGTACCACGTGCTGATGGGGCGCATCGATCCGCTGGATGGTGTGGGCGCGGACAGTCTGACGATGAAGGATCTGCTGCGACGCGTGGAGCATCCGGAATCAAACGCGCGCGGAGTGGCAGTGCGCGAAGTCATCCTTGGGATGAACGCTGATATGGAAGGCGAGAGCACTGGTCTACAGATTGCCGCGGCGATGGCGCGGCGTGGGATCAAAGTGACGCGGCTGGCGCGCGGGTTGCCTGCTGGTGGTCAGATTGAATACGCCAGCAAGGCTGTGTTGGCCGACGCCATCGCGTGTCGGCAGGAACTCTGACATGCGCTTCGAGCATTCACAGCGTCTGCGTACTGGCCAGCACATGCGGATGGTTCCGCGCCTGATTCAATCCATGGAAGTGCTGCAGATGCCGGTGGCGGAGTTGCAGGAGCGGCTGGCTCAAGAGTTGGAGCGCAATGTTGCCCTGGAAACTGCCGAGCCTGGGCTGGAATTGGAATCAACGCGTATTGAGCACGAGCGCCCGATCGCTGAGCCCGATGCGTCCGCGGAAGGCTTTGAGCGCCTCCGCGAGTTCGAGCGCTCCTATGGCGACATGCTTGATGGTGAGGCGCCACGCGCGCGGCGTACTGACGGCGAGCGCGACGGCAAGATGGATGCGATGGCCAATACGCCAAGCCGTGGTGAGAACCTCGCGGAGCGATTGCTTCATGACTGGCGCTTAGCCGATGTTGCGCAGGAATTGCGCGCGCCCGGTACCGCCATTATTGAATCGCTGGATGCTGACGGATTGCTTGATGTTTCGTTTGATGCATTGCGCACCGCATACGGTAATGCGGCGTGGAACGACGAACTGCTTGCTCGCGCTTTGCGTGCAGTGCAATCAGCGCTTGAACCACCGGGAATCGCTGCGCGTGACGTACGCGAGAGCCTGATGTTGCAGATCGACGCAGCGCTTGCCGAACGCGATGGCGCGGTGTTGTCGGCTGAAGACCGCGCAGCATTTACGGATGCGTGCGTCATCGTGGGCGCGCACTGGATTGACTTTCTAGAGAATCGACTGCCGCGCGTCGAGCAGCGGGCGCAGATGTCCCTGGCGCGCATTCATGCGGCGCGCGACGTCCTGCGCAAGTTGCGCCTTTCTCCCGGGCGGGATGTCACTGATACTGATGCGCGCCCAGTGCAGCCGGATGTGGTGATTGAATATGACGCTGATCGAGATCGCTATGTTGCGGCGCTTGCCGACGGCAATCTCCCGGTACTGCGTGTCAGCCCCGTCTATCAACTGATGGCAAAGGACGGCGCGGTGGAAGCGGAGACTCGGGAATTTGTTGGCACCAACGTCAAAGCTGCGGAGTGGCTCATTGAAGCGCTCCATCATCGGAGCAGCACGCTGTTGCGCGTTGTGGAAGAAGTGATTGCTCGGCAGCGCCCGTGGTTTGACGAAGGGCCGGAAGCGTTGCGGCGATTGGAAATGTCGGAGGTGGCTTCCATCATTGGGTTGAGCACTGGAACGGTGAGTCGTGCGGTGAGTGGCAAGTGGATGCAGACGCCGCGCGGCATGGTGGAACTTCGTAAGTTCTTCACGGGCGGGGTAGAGACGGCCGACGGTGAGGGGGCAAGTTGGGAAGCGGTTCGGCAGATGGTCCGCGACACGGTGGACGCGGAGGATCGAACGCACCCGCTGTCCGATGAAGCCATCGCCAAGCGCCTTGAGGAGCGCGGGGTGACCATCGCACGACGAACCGTGGTGAAGTATCGGGAGCAATTGGGAATTCCCTCGGCGCGCCATCGAAAGTCGCACGGCACCTGAGGTTCTGCGCCGGGGTTTCGGGTCAGGGATTCGCGCCCGGGATTCGCGACGGGGATTCGGACCGGGCATTCAGGCCGGCTCCATTTGGGGTGCCCTTGACTACACTTTCCCCATGACCTCCGCAGCAGTCTCTCCGGCAACCGCGCAGCATGGTTCCCATCCACGCAAGATCTGGATGGATGGCCATCTTGTTGATCCTGCTGATGCCAAGATTTCGGTCTATGACCACGGACTGCTATACGGCGATGGCTGCTTTGAAGGCCTGCGCGGCTACGGCGGTCGGATCTTCAAACTTGATTCGCACTTGCGTCGATTGGAAGCAAGCGCGGGCCACATTCGCCTGAAGATTCCTTATTCGCGCGCGGAACTTGCCGACGCCACCCGGGCGACCATGCAGGCATGCGGGATGGAAAATTGCTACATCCGTATGGTTGTCACCCGCGGGGTGGGAACGCTTGGTTTGCATCCGTTCAAGTGCCCGCGTCCGGGCGTGATCATTGTGGTTGACACCATTCAGCTGTATCCGCACGAGTTGTACAAGGCGGGCATGAAGGTCATTGTTGCCAAGCGGCCACGTATTCCAGTGACATGCCTGGACCCATCAATCAAGAGCCTGAATTACCTGAACAACATTCTCGCCAAGATTGAAGCGATCGACGCAGATGTGCTGGAAGCCATCATGCTGAATACCGACGGTGATGTCAGCGAGTGCACAGGCGACAACATCTTTGCAGTGAAGAACGGCCGGATCCACACGCCGCCGACCAGCGCTGGAATACTGCACGGGATTACTCGGCAATTCGTGATTGACGAACTGGCACCCGCGCTTGGTTTGCCAGTTGACGAGCGGCGCATGCAGCTTGATGATTTGTACAGTGCCGATGAAGTATTCCTCACTGGAACGGCTGCGGAGATCATCGGGGTGAGTGCAATCGGTGACTGCACTATTGGCATTGGGCGCATGGGTCCAATCACTGCGCGGCTTGAATCTGAGTTCCGCCGCCGCATCTCCGAGGGTGCGCCGGAGAATTGATCAGCGATGGAACGTAACGGATGAAATGTAAAGGCTGCGGCTACTCACTGTGGAACGTCCCGGGGCGCACGTGCCCGGAATGTGGGCGAGGATTTTTGCCCAGTGAGTTTGAGTTTCGAGCCAATGCAGTGGAGTTCTGTTGCCCCGGGTGCATGCAGCAATATTACGGATCAGATGCGCACGGGCTGTTAGTGCCGCGCGCGTTTGCGTGCGTGCGTTGTCACGCCCCGTGCGAAATGGATTCGATGATCTTGCGGGCTGCGCCGGGGGTGCCTGACGATGCCGTTGAGTTGCACCGCGTTGCGTGGGAGGATCCGCTCAAGGGCGGTGTCGTCCGGCGTTTCGTTGCGACTGTGCGCGACGGCATCTCGCGACCATCACAGATTGGCGACGCGCTCCGGGGTGACGTGGTGGTGCGAAAGGCGACGTGGTATGTGGTATCGGTACTTTCAGTGGTCGCTGCTCCAAGTGTGACTATATATGTGCTGTTCACGCTGATCGCGCCGATGCTGGGTTCAGGCAGTACGCGCTCGGGTGGCTCAGCGTTGCGCCTGGCCGCGTGGGAGTCCATCGGCAAGGCAGGCGCGGCGCTGGCCTCTTGGTACATCCTTGGGCTGGTGGGGTTGGCGTTCTTTGCGTGGATGACTTCACTCACGCTGCGAATGTGTGGGGAACGAGTCCCGTTGAAGGTGGTCTGGTGTTCATTTTCATATGCGCTTGGGCCCGTCGTCATTGTGGCGGTGCCATGTTTGGGCATCAACTGCCTTTCGGGCCCCGCGAGTATTTGGTGGGTTGTTGCCGCATGCATCATTCTGGCGCGCGCGGCGTCGGTCACTGGTTGGAAGGTGATAGTTTCTGTGCTGGCGCCGCTGCTCTTGATTGGCGCCTTAGTGACAGCGCTGTTTGCGTTCGTGGTATTCCCGCCGATTTCTGCGGCGTTGACCGCAGCAGCTCAGGTCGGTTCGGCAAATGCCACGACCTTTGGGCCGCCGGCGCCGGGTGATGCGGCAGACGAATCGGAAGCGGGTAGCGGGCTGGATGAGAGCGCGCCTGCCGATATGGTGGAGCCCGGGCAAGTAGATATCACTGAACCGAACCAGGCAGACGCACCATGAAGCAGCCCATCATTCGCACTGGCCGTGACTCGATTGTGAGTAGCGGCTTGGCGTTGCGCGCATTTCTTGTGGTGGTAGCGGTGTCGGCACTGCTGGGATTGCTGGTCATCACGAACATTGTGACGGATACGCGGTTCATCTTTACCAGTGCCATCATTGCGGTTGGCTGCATGGCAACGTTTGTGTGCGCGTTGGTTGCAGACCATGGGCGCTTTACGCGCTGGATGCGCTCAGCGTCCATCGTTGGTTGGCTGGGCGTGTTGGTGTGGTTGTTTATAGTGTGGTTTGAGGCGGCGCTCGGCAACAAGGGCATGGAGATCACTGCGCGCATTGCTGGTGCTCTATCGCTGTATGCAGTGTGGTCGATCTTCAGCGCGGTCACCCTTGCCCCGCGCGGTGGCGGAACCATGACAGCCATCGTCCGCTGGTCCGTGTTCGGGATTTCCACGTGGTGGTCAGCGGCTGGCGAGTTTGCGATTGTTGAGCCAGCCATTGCGGAAATGGTGGTGAATGCCATCGGTGAACAGTGGTACTTTCGGATTTTCGCTGCGTCGGCTGTTGTGATTGGAGCCGGAACGTTGGCGCAACCCGTCCTGATACGAATTGCTGGCACCACGCCGCACGAGAGTGCGATCCGCGGGCGACGCGCCAAGGTCGCGATTGGTTGCCCCCGTTGCGGCGCACCATGTGAACTAGAAACGAACACCGATGGCAAGTGTTCCGCGTGTCACTTAGCCATCCGTGTGGAAGTGGATGAGCCGCGCTGCGCGTGCGGCTACTTGCTCTTTGGGTTGGAAACCGCCAGTTGCCCAGAGTGTGGCGCAGCGGTACCAGAGAGTGCGCGCTGGAAGGGCGTGCCCGTCACAGCTTCGCAGGCATAACAGGCGGCGGCGTGATGGATGAGTTGGCGGCAGTGTGCGCGCCAACGCCAGCTGTTCGAGCAGTCACCGTCAGCGGGACTGCGTTGGCAGTCTGCGATGCACTGGCTGAACCCGCTCCGCGCGGTGCTTCTTGATGCATGGGCTTGGCGCGCAGTTCGCTCCAATCTTTCACCATGAGATCCGGCGAAGTGGGGCCGTCATGCACCTTGAGCAGGTTGTATGCATTGTTGCGCTGCGCGGGCAAGAAGCCAGCATCGCGGATCAGGCGGCAGATCACTGGCTCGTTCAGGCAATGAACGGTGCCGGCACTGGAGACCACGTTCTCTTCCATCATCACGCTGCCCATGTCGTTGGCGCCGAAACGCAGACCAACCTGGCCAACGTGTGGACCCATGGTGACCCAGCTCGCGCCGATCGAATGAATGTTGTCCAGGTACAGGCGGCTGAGGGCTTGGGTGCGCAGGTATTCCGTTGCGCCGGCCATCCGAACGCGGCGTCCGAATTCCGGATGCGCGTCCTTGGTGCCGCTGCCATCAAGCTTGGCAACCACGTCGCCAGGGAAGGGCTGTGAGAGATCATCGGCCGCGGCGGCTCCGGCGCCCGCGCCTCCGTGGCCCCATTCCTTCGCGCGACCAAGCGGCGTGTTTTCCCGCTGAAACGGCCAGGAAATGAACGCTTTGTATCGACCGCCGCCTTGCGTCGCAAAGTCACCGATGGCGCGATCCTGCCACTGCCGAGTGAGTTCCATATGGTGGACGCGGTCGGCGTGTCCCTCAATGTGGCCAAACATCATGGTGGACGAAGTGTTCATTCCTAATTCGTGCGCCACGTACATGGTGGTGAGCCACGCTTCGGCGGTGCACTTACCGAGGCCAATCTTGGAACGCACGGCTGGTGCAAAGATCTCACCGCCGCCGCCCGGGACGCTGTCCAGACCGGCGTCCTTCAGTTGGCGCATGATGCCACGCACCTTGGCTTCATAGGTATCACCGGGAGGGTCGAAGAAATTCACGAACTCCACAAACTCCGGCGGACTGAATGCATGGACGTGGACGTTCGGATAGCGGCGCTTGATTTCGCGCAGCAATTCCAGGTACCAACTCAGCGGCAATTCGGGGTTCATGCCGCCTTGCATGAGAATCTGCGTTCCACCGATCGCTACCAGTTCTGCAATCTTGTGAAGAATGGACTCGTAGGTCAGCGTGTACGAATCGTGATCTTCCGCATCGCGACGGAACGCACAGAAGGTGCACTTGGCGGTGCAGATGTTCGTGTAGTTGATGTTGCGATCGATGACATAGGTGCGAACATGGTCACCGTGTACTTGGCGGCAACGGAGATCGGCCCACATGCCAAGATCGGCGAGCGGCATATCGCGCAGAATCTGCAGACCTTGCTCTGGCGTCAGTCGAGCGGCGCCTGCAACGACGGCATCCATGAAGGAAGCGTCAGCCAGCGGGTTGATGGCGGGGTGCACGGATGGAGCAGGGCGCGCGGCAGTCATGGATCGCAGATTGTAGGACGGAGGCGCATTGCGGCGCTTACACCTTGACCTTTTCCCAGTTGCCGCCCATGAAACGCGCAAGGAACAGCAATCCGCGCACGCCAAGTTCCACGCACAATCCGATCCAGATACCCGCGAGCCCCCAACCGAGCACTACGCCGCACACGTAGGCGAGTGGGACGCGTACCAAGACGGTGGAAATCAGGGTGATTCGGAACGTGCCCTTCGCGTCGCCGCAGCCCTTCAGTCCTTGGCGAATGACCAACGCCATGGCAAAGAACACTTGCACGATGCCGCAGATGAAGAGTGTCTTGGGAACTTCCGCAATGATGACCGGGTCACGGCTCATCAGATGGGCGAGCGTGTCGCCTGCGACCATGAACACAATGCCGAGAACCCCCATGATTGCCATGGCAATCCACAAGCATGCCCAGATGGCGCGACGCGCCATGATTGCAGAACCCGCACCCATGTACTGTCCCGCAAGCGCGCCAGCCGCCGTACCCATTGCAAATCCTGGAAGGAAGCTGAACGATTCCCACCGCACCGTGACCATGTGCGCGCCGAACAGGCCTTTGACTGGACCGGCGGCGCCGCCTTGCGCAACCGCAATGATGCCGATGAATTTGGTGACGCCGATGCTGGTGGTGAGCCACATGGTGGCGCCCTCAAGCATGTTGGGAATCCCGAGCGTGGTGATGCGCTGCAACATGACTCGATCAGGCAGTAAGTTGGCCGGGGTCACTTTGAAATCTTTGACGCCGCGCAGGAGCACCACGATGGTCCAGATGCCGCCGACGGCGTAACAGATGGATGTTCCCGCGGCGATGCCCCACACTCCCCAACGGCTTGGATCAACCGGTGATGGATTGGCGATGGTCAGCGATCCAAAGACCACCACAACCCCGGAGAGTGCCCATGAACACAGCACATTGACCACATTGGTTGCTACGGCAATGACACTTGGCTTGACGGTTTCGCCCGCGCCGTGCAGTGCCATTCCGCCGACCATCATCACTGACATCAGCGGCATACTGATGGCAATGATGTGCACGAATTCGGTGGCGTAGCGGAGCGCCTCGTCGGAAAGCCCCATCCATTCGGCGGCAATCGGGCCGGCGAACCACGTGGCGATCGCACCGCCGATCCCTGCCACGAAACTGACCGTGACGGCTGTTCCGCCCGCGGCGCGCGCTTCGGTGAGGTTGCCGCTGCCCATGGCGCGCGCAATGATCGCCTGCCCGCCGATGCCGATGCCCATGAGAACGATGGATGCCACCCACATGAAACTGGCTCCGAAGCCAACGCCGTCAAGCGCTGCGCCCGCGGTGCCCGGCGGAAGATTTCCAGCGAGGAGTGTGTCCGTGGTTCCAACCAGCGCGGCCATGAGCTGCTGCACCAATACCGGAATGGAAAGGATCCAGATTGATTGCCACAGACTCTTGCCGGCAAGTCGCCCGCTCTTAATGATGCGTTCATCGTCGGCAGCGGCTTCGGCACCGGCGATGGAGAGTGCGCCATCGCCGAATGAATCAATGTCGCCTTCAGCCGCGCGGCGACGCAGGTCTGCCATCTCGGCGCGTGCTTCTGCTTCTGCGTTCGCTTTCGCTACCGCTGCCGTATCACTCGCACTCTCAGGAGTCTGCACTGCTGCGCGCGTGCGGTGGTCTGGAGCGGCGGTTGGGTCGGTGGGCAAGGGCAGCAAGTGTAGGCGACCGCATCGTTGCGATCGTCGATATCAGCCCTTCTCGCCGAGGTTTCCGAATTCGTTCTGCGGCGCGCCGTCCGCGGGCGCAGTTTCACGCATTCCTGCAGGAACGCCTGGTTGTTCGAAGGTCGGAATTGCCCAGAACATCAAGTAATCAAGCGTTCCCAGTTTCCGTTCAAACGTGGGGTAGTAGTACGGAACATCGGTGCGCAATGCCTTGGGATTTGCATCAGCCCAACTGCGCCATAGACCTGGTTCAAGCCCAAAGTCAGCGCCAGTGATGAGCCGCAGACTGTCCGCAGAGGCAAGGTTGACAGCAAGTTCACGATCATCAAGCGAACTGCATAGCGCTTCAAACGAATCGCGCGTGGAGTACTGACCCAACGCGATGGCAAGTTCGACGCGTACCGCCGGAGTTTCGTCTTCTTGGATGAGCTTCTTCCAAATCACATCGGCGATCTTTGGATTATGAATGCGCTGCAGGCCTTTGGCTGCGGCGATGCGTATCTGCTCGTTCTTATTTTCGAGTTGGTTGGCGACGATCACCGCATCTTCGGCGCGCGCGTGTCGCGCCAGCGCCTGAATGGCAGTGGCTTTCACCACTGGGTCGCTGTTCTCGTCAATGTACAGACGGTACAAGTTCACATAGACGGGCTCGCCACCGAATCCAGAGTTACCGATGAGCAGCACTCCGCGGCGCTGGTTCTCGGGGTCACTGTCATCCACTGCCCATCGTCCAGCCTCAGCAGGAGAGGGCGGGAACAACGAATTGGAAGCGTCGCCCATGTCGCTGGACATTTGTTCGCACGCTGCGAGGAGCGAAGGAGCGGACAGAAGCATGGTCGCGCATAACCACCGGGCCACAACCTTCAAAGAGCACGGAAAGTGTGCGGGCGTACCGACGCTGTGCGCGGTGATCGCGGGCGTCGATTCAAGCGGTGGTTTCCGGGTCCGTCCGAGTGCCACGCCTGCACGATACCTGCGTACCCTCCCGTTATGTCAAAGCTAGCGATCGAGCAATTTCCACTGGGCACTTTTCAAACCAACTGCTATGTGGCATGGGTGCCCGCTTCGGATGGGAGCGCCGTCGGGCGTCAGTGCTGGATCATTGATCCGGGTGAGGATCCGGAAGAGGTGATCCAATTCGTCCGCGCTCAGGGTCTCGTTCCGAGCCACATCTTGCTAACCCACGCACACGCGGACCACATTGCTGGATTGAACGAGGTGAGCGCCGCGTTTCCTGCCGCGCGGGTGTTGTTGCATGCCGCGGAACACGCATTCCTGAACGATCCGCAACTCAACCTCAGCGCGTTCATTGGCATGCCGATCACCACGCGCGGTGCGGATGGCACGTTGGCGCACGGCGATCAGCTGGAACTTTCCGGATCGCTGTGGCGGGTACTGCACACCCCGGGCCACAGTCCGGGGGGTGTGACGTTGGTGTGCGATGCAGCCAACGAAGCGTTCGTGGGCGATACGTTGTTTGCTGGATCGATCGGGCGCGTGGACTTTCCAACCAGCGACGCTGCCACTATGCATCGTTCGCTGCACACGGTGCTGATGGCACTACCGGACACAGTGCGCACACATCCGGGGCATGGCGGAGCGACCACCATTGGCGCCGAGCGCCGCACGAACCCGTGGCTTCAGGATGGCCGCTGGGTGGCGGATGGTTGAACGGGCGCGGGTGCGGGTGCGGGAGTAGGCGTCGGCGTCGTCGCAGTCGGCGCAATCGCGGCGGCAGCGGCAAGACGTGCTGCGATCCACGCATCGATACGTGTGCTCAGGACATCAAGCGGGATGGCTCCTGCTCCCAGCACGGCGTCATGGAACGCGCGCACATCAAACGCTGCGCCGAGTTCGCGTTCAGCCTTGGATCGCATGGCACGGATCCGCAATTCACCAATCTTGTAGCCGCACGCTTGGCCGGGCCAGTCAATGTAGCGATCGACTTCACGTTCGATATTCATCTGGCTGAGTGCAGTGTTTTGCTTCATGTAATCGATCGCGCGTTCTCGGCTCCAACCGAACGCGTGGATACCGGTATCAACAACCAACCGTGTGGCGCGCCACATCTCGTAGATCAGCCGGCCGAAGTTCGCATACGGATCGTCCTGGAAGAAACCCATCTCAATACCCAAGCGCTCGGAGTAGAGGCCCCAGCCTTCAACAAACGCAGTGAAGTGCATGTCGCGGCGGAACTCAGGTTGATCGGGCAACTCTTGCGCAATGGAGATTTGTAGGTGATGGCCGGGCACGGCTTCGTGCAGCGAAAGGGGGATGACTTCATAGAGAGGGCGTTGCTCCAACGCATAGGTGTTTGCGCAGAACCAACCGGGATTGCCGCCGCGCAGCGAGCCGGGCTGGTAGTACGCGGTGGTCTGGGTCGGCGCCATGAACTTGGGAATGGCATGCACTCCGTACGGGTTACGCGGCAGGTTGCCAAAGAGCGCTGGAAGTTTGGCGTCAATCTTTTTGCATGTATCGCGGTAGCGCGTGAGCAATTCCTCTTCGCTTTTCGCGTAGAAGCGCGAATCGGTGCGCAGGTAATTGATGAATGCAGTAAAGAGTTCATCGGCTGGCTGCACCATTCGCGCTGGCTCTGCTGCAAACCAATCGGTCGTGCGAATCACCGCCAGCATCTCCGCACGAATGCGCGCTACTTCGGCAACGCCTGTCTCATGAATAGCCTTGGCATCCATGTCGGTAGTGGTATGCACGCGCAGCGCGTGGTTGTACCAATCCGCTCCGTCGGGAAGATCCGAAGCGCTGACGGAGTTGCGACACGCGGGTAGATACGTGTCAACGATCCAGTTACGAGTCAGACCAATTTGCAGCAAGATGGGCAACAGCGTCGCATCCAGTTCTTTGCGCAGGGCGGTTTGCTCTGCAGCAGGGATCGAATCGGGAAGCTTTGCGAACGGAATGCGCAAGGACTCCAGATTTCCCTTGGTTACGGCATCAAACTGCGCGGGCAGACTTTCCATGGTGACCTTCGCGGGCATGCGCCCCTCAGCCATGCCAAGCTCCATGAGTTCCTGCGCATCAAGGACCATCTGCGGAACAGCGCTCAGTCGCTTGATGTAACTGTGACAGTCTGCTGCGGTACGAAATGGCACACGATCAGCCATTTGCGGAATGTCTTGCTGCGGTCCATTACGACCACCAATCGGCATGAGGAACGCACGGAAACGGTGACCATCTTGCGATTCACGCATCTGCCGAGTAATGAGCTGCCACCCCAGGAGGTCATCACCGGTGAGTTGTGTGGAGTCAATCTCCATGAGCTCAGTCAAGAAGATGCCTTCTTGCGCATGTCTCTTCTCGATACCAACGATGGACGCGTCGGTGATGCGATCGGGACATGGAGTGAAGCGGCCGTTCGCGATGGCATCCTCGGGCCACTCGGTGTCACGCCAGCGCTGCATCTCGTCGACGAGGGCGAGCCAGCGGTCGCGCGCGGGCGTCGGCGTGGGCGTGGATGCTGACGCTGGCTTGGGCGCGGGATTTGGCGCGGCGGGTGGCGTTTGGGGGGCGTAGAGGGTGGCAGTTAGCGTGATGAGGACGGCAAACATGTTGGATAATTTACTGCGGCGGCGTTGAGGCATGACGCCCTCGTACTGGCTCGCATTCGCCTTACGAGGACGGCCGCTGAGCGCGGCCCTGTCCTCTCCGGCGCCTGCGACCAGGGATCGCGTTGCGGCATCACGCCTACGTACTGGCCCGCATTCGCCTTACGAGGATGGCCGCTGAGCGCGGCCCTATCCTCTCCGGCGCCTGCGGCTAGGTTGTGCGTTTTTGCATCACGGTTTCGTACTGGTCCGCATCCGCCTTACGAGGATGGCCGCTGAGCGCGGCCCTATCCTCTCCGGCGCCTGCGACCAGGTGAACGGGTTCCAAACCCTAGTGACCAAAGTCCCTTCCGTGTTCGAGCCCCCGCAGTGAGCACGGGATCCTCGGTAAGCGGCGTGTGAAACTGAGAAGTCCGGCGGTTGGACTTACGCCCCGTGGGTGCCAACCGGACGAACAGTTTCGCCCGAGGCTAAGCGGAACCTTGTGGAGCGCAGCCGTCCGCGTCCGAGGGTCCCGCGCGCAACGGAGGGGGCGGTTAAACGACTCAACTCACTACGAAATAGCAGACAGCCATGAACCGCCCCCGTTTACCGTCTACGCTGATGGTTCCATGGACACGCGCGCCGTACTTCGTATTGGTCATTCTCCCGATCCGGATGATGCTTTCATGTGGTGGCCGCTACTGGAATTGAATGGACAGGCGCCGCGGGTTGCTTCCAGTCGATTTCGGATCGTTGCCGTGCCCGCCGATATTGAGGATCTCAATCAACGTGCCATGCGTGGGGATGATCTCTTGGAGATATCGGCGTTCAGTTGTGCAACTTATTCGCGTATCGCCGCTCGCTACGCGTTGACTGCGTGCGGCAGTTCCGTTGGTGATGGATATGGTCCCAAGGTGGTGGCGCGTGAGCCGCGAACGGTTGCATCGTTGCGCGGTGCGCACATTGCCATTCCAGGGCAGGGGACGACCGCGTTTGTGGTCACTAGCCTGTTGCTTGGGCCGGGAGCGTTTCGTGCGACGGTGGTTCCGTTTAAGGAGATTCCCGCACGGGTTGCGGCCGGGGACTTTGATGCGGGCGTGGTCATCCATGAAGGACAACTCACCTTCGCTGATGAAGGACTCGTACTTGTTGAGGACCTGGGTCGTTGGTGGCACTCGCAGGTTGGACTCCCACTACCGCTTGGGGCGAACGGGGTCTTGCGTGCGCTTGATGATCGCCATGGGGCTGGAACCATGGCGGAAGTGGCCGGCCTCCTTGAGCAAAGCGTTCGGTATGCGCTGAGTCATCGCGAGGAATCGATTCGCTACGCACTCACCTTTGCC
>JBIKZY010000160.1:0-5035 GCA_044354475.1 Phycisphaerales bacterium | reverse complement strand
CGTAGCGGCCATGAACGCGCACAGCATTGTGCCGATCGATCTGGTCTGCGTGAATCTCTACCCGTTCGAAGCAACGGTTGCCAAGCCGGGCATTGCAGAGCATGACGCCATTGAGAACATTGATATTGGCGGACCATCGATGCTGCGAAGTGCGGCAAAGAATTTCGAGAGCGTGACGGTCGTCACTGATGGTGCGCAGTACCCACGAGTCATTGCCGAGATGCGCGCCAATGCCGGCGCCACCACCATGGCGCTGCGCCGCGAATGTGCGCAAGCAGTTTTTGCAAGAACCGCTGAATACGACGGAGCGATCGCGCGCTGGATGAGCACTGCGGGCTTCGCACATGCTGAGGCAACATCCACCGCCGCAGACGCTGCGCAAATCTTTCCGCGCCAAGCGAATATTCGGCTCGAACTCGCTGACGAACTTCGTTACGGTGAAAATCCGCACCAACGCGGCGCGGTGTACGCGGATCGTTCGTTCACCGGGCCAAGCGTGGTGGGCGCGCAACTCTTGCATGGCAAGCCGCTTTCGTACAACAATTTGCTGGACGCCGCGGCGGCATTGGAACTGGTGCAAGACCTGCACGCGCAGCGTCCCGCCTGCACTGCCTGCGCGGTGATTAAGCACACCAACCCGTGTGGCGCAGCGATTGCTGATTCGGTGCTTGCGGCATTCGAACACGCATGGAGCGGCGATCCCATGGCTGCATTCGGCGGCATTGTCGCGTTCAGCAGCACCGTGGATGTGGCGACCGCCGAAGCGATGGCAACCGGCGAGCGATTCCTTGAAGTGGTGATTGCACCGGGCTATGAACCGAAGGCACTGGAAACACTGCAGGCACGATGGAAGAATGCGCGCCTCCTTGCCACGTCTCATGCCAGCCCCGCTCTCGACCGAGCGCTGACGTGGCGCAGCATTCCTGGAGGAATGTTGGTGCAAGAGCGCGACGTGCATCGCATTGACGCGGCGCAATTCACGCACGCAGCGGGACCAGTGCCAAGCACTGCGACGCTTGCAGACGCGGCGCTGATGTTTGCGGTGGCCAAGCACTTGAAGTCAAACGCCGTGTGCATCGGTGCCAACGGAACATTGTTCGGCGCGGGTGCTGGGCAAATGGATCGCGTGGCCAGTTGTCGCAACGCGGTGGAGAAGGCGAAAGCCAAGCTTGCAGCCATGGCTGCGGGAACGGTGGCGGTGGCGGCGAGTGATGCATTCTTCCCCTTCGCTGACGGACCCGCGCTCCTTGCCGATGCCGGGGTGCGCTGCATCGTTCACCCGGGTGGAAGTAAGCGCGACCAAGACACGTTTGACCTCTGCAACGCGCGCGGCATCACCTGCCTCCTCACCGGCTCACGGCACTTCCGCCACTAAATAGGTGCCGTTCACCACTGTCCCCATTTAAATTGCTGCCGTTCACCGCGGTCGCCTTTGTGGCTAAACTTTGCCTCCCATGAAGCTCGATCATCCGACGCTACCAGTCCTCAAGGCGGCCTTCCCGGACGTTAAGTTCCTCGCCGCTGAATTCCGCGGTCAGACCACGGTGATCGTTCCGAAGGACCGCATCAAAGAGGTCTGCCGGCACCTGCGCGATGATCCGCAGTGCTCCTATGAATTCTGCGCCGACGTGACCGCGGTTGATTACCTGAACTATCCATCGCCGCAACCGGGACGATTCGCAGTGGTGTGGTGCTTGAACAGTTACTCCAAGGACCAACGCTTGCGGCTCAAGACTTATCTTGATCCGTCCGTCGACACCGCGGGCATCGAACCTGATCCGGAACTGGTGGTCGACACCGTGACCGATGTGTGGCCGGCAGCGGAGTGGTTGGAGCGTGAAGTGTTCGATATGTTTGGCATCCGTTTCAAGGGCCACCCCGATCTGCGTCGCATTTTGATGTGGAAGGATTTCCCGGGGCATCCGCTCCGCAAGGACTATCCACTGCGCGGTCGTGGCGAACGCGAAATGCATCGCGTCGTGACCCGCGACTCCGCCTGACGGCGCGGCACGCACCGTGGAAACACGCGAACACCTCGGACTGAAAGAACTCGCGTCAGCGTGGCTGATCTCGATGGGATGCCGCGCGGTGGCGCACGAAGTGCCCTGCCCGATCGCACGCTTTCGCGTGGATGCTGCGGGGTGGGCGGAACATGACTGGCGCCTGGGCGCGGACCCGGCCGCGCACGCCAATATTTTTGCTGCCGAACGCGCGGGTGACGCGCTGCGTTCGCCACGCACCGTTGTGGTGGAGTGCAAGGCATCGCGCGCTGATTTCATGCGCGACGGGCTTCGTGTTGATGATTTGCTTGCGGAGCGTGATCGACTTCTTGCGCGCAAAGCGGAGATTGAATCTGAACTGATTCCTGTGCATGAGCCGCACCTGCGCAACTCTGCAGGCGCGCTGTTTGAGGAGCACGCCAGTTGGGATTTCAGCCGAAGTCGATTGCTTCCCTATCGCCGCGTGCTGGGGCAACTTGCCAAAATTGAAGAGCGCATGCACGGGCAAACGAAATTCAATCTGATTGCGCGGTGGCGACTGGCAGACGAGTTGTGGATCCTTGCGGCCACCGGCGTGGTGAAGTCGCGCGAGGTGCCGACGGGTTGGGGACTCGCCGAATGTTCGCCCGCGGTACTGCGACGCGGGGTGAAACATGCGCTTGCCATGGGTACGTTGCCGCTGCGCGTGGTAGTTCCGGCGCCGCGTCATGCCAGCCCGGAGTATCGACGCGCGCGCATATTGCGAAACATTGCGATCGAGTTGACGCGGGGTCAGTTTCCGCGGGTCGCGTCAGGATCGACGGACGAGTCGGCAGACGCCTCCGGCCACGGCGGCGCTGGGACGAACACCACGTCCGTGTCCGGGTTGCCGTCGTCATCCGATCCGTTGGCACCGACCGACCACAGCGTGTAGCCCGGATGCCACGCGGCGGTCGGGTCGAGCGGCAGCACGCGGTAGACGAACGGCCCCTTGCGGAACGGATCCTTCGGCACGGCATCGACGAACCGCGGCCGCAGTTCATCCAGCGAGTTTGGTAAGCGGCCTTCCGAGCGCCGGAATCGCTCAATGGCGACAACGGTCGCGAGTGCACGCTCGAGGAGCGCACCGCGCAGCTCGAGCGAGGTGGAGCGGTACCCGTTGATGCCCGAGAATGGCGCGCCCGCGATGGGGCCGGCGTCGGCAAGCGCGAACACGGCGGCCGATGCCTTCTGCTGGTTTCGGTCCGAAGGGTCGGCCATCAGCTCCTCGAACAGGGCTCCAGCATGGGCACGGATCGCCTGCCGCTGCGGCCAGTAGAGCCCGACCCAGTGAATACCCGAGCTTTCGGCCTGCCACTTTATCGGCGGATCGGACCACGACGGCCACACCACGCCAAGCGGATTCGTGAACCACGCTGCCAGCCCGTCAACATCCCACTCCACAATCTCGGCCTTCATTGCCTCCATCGATGGGCGCACGGACTGCCGGCGGATGGCGGCCTCGAGCGCGATCGCCAGTTCTCCGCCACCGTCGGCGCGCAGGGCCTCGGCGGTGACGCGGACGGTTGCAGCCGCGTCACCGCTCATGACCATGAACGGCGGCATGCTGGCGTAGATGCGCCGCGCGGACAGGTGCCACTCGAGCGCGCGCGCGAAAGCTGAACCGTCGCGGCGCTTGATGGCCGCCGCCATCGCGACGTCGGCAAGTTGCCACAGGTGGGAGGCCGCCAAACCGCGGATCCATTCCTTGCCGTAGCCGGTTTTGATTGCGGGAGACCGCATCGGCGCTGCGCGACCTTCGGCGATCCGATCGGCGACCATGGCGATCCCGGTGACGGCGGTGCCGCTGATCTGCAGCGAATCCAGGTCCTTCGCCGCGGTCTCCGACCCGCCCCCGCTGCCGATGGAAGGAACGCCCCATCGGATGTTCCGCGCGAACCGGTCCACCGCGCGCGCATGGATGGCACCGAGCTCCTCCGGCTGCCAGTGGGCGATCGCACCAAGCTGCACGGAGATCGACTCGCCGGACGGCTGCATGCCCTCCGGGCACAACGTGGCGTCGAGCCGCTCGGGCGTGGAACGCGCGGCCTGGTCCGAACGCGCCGACCACGACTCGGCGAGAACCAGCGCGCCCACGGGCAGCACCGCCAGGCCGACGATGAGCGCGAAGGCCACCGTGATCCGGCGCGCAGTCTGCGCCACGGCACGCCGGCGCTTTGCCGTCAAGAACCGGCGCTGATCGGCCACCATGCCCGGCGGAGGCATGAAGCGCAAGGCGCCGTCGATGCCAGGCACGCAATGCTCACGGTAGATGGCAAGGTCGATGCCGGTGCCGCACTCCGGGCACGTCACCGCGAAGTCAACGGACACCAGCAGGCCCATGGCGCTGTAGTCGCAGGACGGGCAGAGCCCGACCTCGCCGAGCACCCGGCGCACCAACAGGCGCAGCAGGACGTCGCGCGAGATCAGCGTGCCGAATCCGAACGCTGCAGTCACAGCGGCAAGGATGAAGACTTCCACGATGAAGGTCCACCCGAGGTTCGCGCTGGAAACCGACACGCAGACCCATCCCACCGCGAAGGCCCATCCCATCCCACTCACCAGCGAGACGAGACCGACGGCCACCCGCGCCAGCACCCCACCGTACACCTGCCGCAGGTAGTTCCTGCACTGCTCGTCGGTGAAGCCGTCCAGCTCTGGAAACGCCCGGTAGATGGGAGACGCAATGATGCGCATGGTTTGCAACAGCGCCTGAAGCGCTCCGGGCGGGACTCGAACCCTCAACCTGCCGCTTAGAAGGCGGCTGCTCTATCCAGTTGAGCTACCGGAGCATGACGCACGTCATGGTACGGCGCAAATTTTATTGTGGATGCAAGAAAAAGGGCGGCGTGTCGGCGGCGAAACCGCAACGGCCTTTACTGTGCCCAAGCCTTCAAGGCACATGGTCGCTATCGCAGGGAGCGGCTGGAAAGGATTGGGGATATGAGAACTGAAATGAATGTGATTGGCGGAGTTGGATTGACGGCCATCATTGGATGTTGCATGGTGTATTCGCA